>DATJAV010000259.1:0-6937 GCA_035515835.1 Allostellaceae bacterium | reverse complement strand
CGTCCGCCGCCTTCCCCGCGAAAGCGGGGAACCAGAGCAAGCGACGAGCGGTTGCCCGGGATGCCCGCTTTGGTCTATGCGAAGAAAATCGCGGGTTGGATATTCGAGGTCGGAATTGACTTTTTGTCTCCCGCCGAGACGATCGCTCGCTCTGCAGAGGGACGGTAGCGATGGGCACTCATCGGGCGCGTGCCGGCTTCCAGTGCGTCAATCCAAACTGCAACAGCAAGAACCTGCGCCCCGTCGAACACGGCCCGCAAAAGGGCACGAAGCGCGGCAATCAGCAGCTCGTGTACGAGTGCGCGGATTGCGGATGGAAGGTCGGGGAGCTGGCCTTGGAGCGCGCTCGGGTGAGGCGCGAGATTGGTGACTGAGGAGCGGCACTCGCGAACCCAGGGACCGCTTGACCCGTCCTCGCGGCTTGCGGCAAATGCGACGCCGCGCCCATGCTTCGGCCGATGCCCGCACGCCACGACCCGCTGCCGACCTTCATCGAGCCGCAGCTCTCGGCGCTGGTGAAGACGCCGCCTTCGGGCCCGGGCTGGGCGCACGAGCTCAAGTATGACGGCTACCGCATCCACGCCCGGGTTGCGCGCGGCGAGGCCCGCCTTCTGACCCGCACCGGGCTTGACCGGACCGATCGCTACGCGACGACCGCGCGCGCCCTCGCGGCGTTGGGCACCCGGGGTGCCTATCTCGACGGCGAGCATACCGTCGGCGCTTTGCAAAAAGTGGCGCCTCGTTAACCATTTGTTGACGATCACTCGCCTAGAATCAACGTCATGTCTAGTTCTTGGACATCAAATTTTGGACAGACATATGACCGGCAAAGACTTGGCAGAGTGGCGACGACGCAACGGCTACAGCCAACAGCAGTTGATGCAGGAACTCGAAGTGAAATCGCGCCAGACCATCAGCACCTGGGAGAGACCAGATCGGCGACTTGAACGCCCGATTGAACTCGCGCTCATCCTGCTTGAGCGTGATCCATCTCTGAGGAGGATCGCGGGAAGGAAAGCCACCGCGCAGCAAGCGAAGGAAGCGCGGGAGTTCCTGTCGACAGGGCGCACGTGAATACGTCACTCGAGATGCTAAACCTGGTCCTTGACCGAAAGGTTTTTCCAAGGTTCATTTTCGGTGTAGTGGCCCTGGTCGCCTTGTTCTTGGCGCTCGCGGTCGCGTTGTTCGCATTGGACGATGTGCTGGCACATTTTTCCCGCTGACAGCGATCCCAGCGCAGTTTGCCAGAATGCGACGCCGCGCCCATGCTTCGGCCGATGCCCGCACGCCACGACCCGCTGCCGACCTTCATCGCGCCGCAGCTCTCGCAGCTGGTGAAGACGCCGCCTTCGGGCCCGGGCTGGGCGCACGAGCTCAAGTATGACGGCTACCGCATCCACGCCCGGCTCGCGCGCGGCGAGGCCCGCATTCTGACCCGCACCGGGCTCGACTGGACCGATCGCTACGCGGCGACCGCGCGCGCCCTCGCGGCGTTGGGCGCCCGGAGTGCCTATCTCGACGGCGAGCTTTGCGCGGTCCGTCCGGACGGCACCACCTCCTTTCCCGAGATGCAGGCCGCGACCGATGCGAAGCGCACCCGCCAGCTCGTCTATTTCGCCTTCGATCTCCTCTTCCTTGACGGCGAGCCGTTGTCGGAGCGGCCGCTCCTCGAACGGAAGGAGCGGCTGAACGCGCTTCTCGACAGCGCCTCGCCCTCGCTCCGCTACAGCGACCACCACATCGGCGACGGGCAGCGTTTCCTTCAGGCGGCCTGCGCCACCAAGGCCGAGGGCATCGTCTCGAAGCGCATCGACGCGGCCTACGCGCCGGGCAATCGCGGCCTCTGGCAGAAGTCCAAATGCCTCAACCGCGAGGAGTTCGTCATCGTGGGATATACCGAGCCCGAAGGCTCGCGGCAGCACATCGGCGCGCTGCTCCTCGCCTACTACGACGACACCGGCCGCCGCCTCGTCTATGCCGGGCGCGCAGGGACGGGCATGTCCGCGGCCGAACTCCGGCGGCTGCATGCGCTGCTGCAACCGCTCGCCGTCAGGGCGATGCCGCTCGACGCGCCGCCGCCGCGAACTTCGCGCTTCGGCTCGCCGCTCGAGCTCTCCCGCGTCCATTGGGTGAAGCCGGAGCTGGTGTGCGAGGTGCGGTTCCTGAGCTGGACATCCGACGGCCTGCTGCGCCAGGTCGCCTATGAGGGCCTGCGCGACGATAAGCCGGCGGCGGAGGTGAGGCGTCCGCGGCCGACCTGACGGATCGGGCTTCAGCCGAGCGACCCTTACCGGCCGCAACTTCGCCGCTCTGATCTCTGATCGTCTGATCGCGCCGTCGCGAGCCATCAGCAGCCGGAGGCCGCGATGCCGAAGACGTTGCCAGCGTCGCCCGGCTGTGGCGATTTGCAGCGCAATGCGCAGGCCGATGCACACGAGGACGGCCAAGCCGGAGCCGATGGCGAGATCTCCTCTGCCACGCTGATTCCGTTGGTGCGCGACTCGATCGGCAGCCGGTCGATACGCCGCTTGCGGCTTGCGGCAGGTCTTTATCAGCTTCAGCATCAGCGGAAAGCGCGCCTCCCAGGCGAGCTCGGCATCGGCGCCGTCGCGGCCCTCAACCTGCCGCCTCGGGTCGTGCCGTTGCCGTTGCCTTCTCGATCAGCTTGCGCAGCGCCTGACCCTCCTGGCGGCTCAACCGTTCGAGGAGCATCCTCGGCGCGGTTTTGCCGGACGACGTGGCCAGCGCCCGCCACGCCTCCGGCGCTTTCAGCACCAAGCGCAGCGCGGCCATTGACTCGCGCTGTTGGCCCGAGAGCGCGATCTGGAAGAGCCGCGCCGCCGCGAGGCTCAGCGCCAGATTGATGCCCCGCCGGAGTTCGGTCCCGAAGGAGCGTTGCAGGACCTTGCCCGAGATCTCCACCACATCGCCGCGGCGCGTGCCCGGCAAGAGCCGGCGAATGAGCCGGGGCGGCACGCCGACACCGGAGGCGGCGGCGACGAAGGCGCGCTGCGCCTCGCTCGGGGCAAAGGTCTCGCGCGGTGTTTTCGCTTTGGCCACGGTGAACCTCGGAGGATGAGAGGGAGGGAGCGCTCGCGGCGGCCGGCAGACAGCAAAAAGCGCCCGCGGCAGAAACCGGGGCGCTTCACGGACGACGGCGAGTTGATCCTTTTTACTTCTCCGCCCCTCCCCCGCCAAGGCTATGCCTGAGGGCTCCTTGGGGAAACGTGACATCGATAGGACGCGCGCTCGCGTCATGGTTCTGGCTGGGGCGCCAGGATTCGAACCTGGGAATGGCGGAATCAAAATCCGCTGCCTTACCACTTGGCTACGCCCCACCGGTGAAAGGCGGCGCGAGGTTACCGGCAAAGCCCGGGGCTCGCAACCAATCGCACCCTTTCCCGAGTCGCGCCGCCGCGGTTGACGCCGCGCACCTTGCCCGGCAAGGTGCCCCCGGCTCATGAGCGCCCCCACGACCGCCCCGTCCCCGCCGCCGCCGCTGCCGACGCCGCGCGATCCCCGGCTCCGCCATGTGGCCGACGCCATCCGCGCGCTCGCCATGGATGCGGTGGAACAAGCCAATAGCGGCCATCCCGGCATGCCCATGGGCATGGCCGACGTCGCCACGGTGCTGTGGAGCCGCTTCCTCAAATTCGACCCGGCGCGGCCACAATGGCCGGACCGCGACCGCTTCGTGCTCTCGGCCGGCCACGGCTCGATGCTGCTCTATGCGCTCCTCCACCTCACGGGATATCCGGGGATGGGCATCGACGAGCTCAGGCGCTTCCGCCAGCTCGGCAGCCGCACCGCGGGGCATCCCGAATATGATCATGCGCCGGGGATCGAGACCACGACCGGTCCCTTGGGCCAGGGCCTCGGCAATGCCGTCGGCATGGCGCTCGCCGAGCGCTTGCTCAATGCGCGCTTCGGCGACGAGCTCGTCGATCACCGGACATATGTCGTCGCCGGCGATGGCTGCCTCATGGAAGGGATCAGCCAGGAGGCGATCTCGCTCGCCGGCCATCTTCGCCTGCAGAAACTCGTCGTGCTCTGGGACGACAACGCCATCTCGATCGACGGCGGCACGGAGCTGGCGACGTCCGAGGACCAGCTCGAGCGCTTCAGCGCCGCCGGCTGGGACGCGGCGCGCGTCGACGGCCACGATCCCGAAGCGGTGGCGGCGGCGCTGACTGAAGCCCAGCGCGCGGAGCGGCCGTCGCTCATCGCCTGCCGCACGACGATCGCCTTCGGCGCGCCCACCAAGGCCGGAAGCGCCGCGGCGCATGGCGCGGCGCTGGGCGCCGCCGAGATCGCCGGCGCACGCGAGCGGCTCGGCTGGTCGGAGCCGCCTTTCGTCATCCCCGCCGATGTCGCGGAGTGGTGGCGCGCCGTGGGCGCACAAGGCCGAGCGGCGCGCCGCGATTGGGAGCAGCGCCTCGATGCGATGCCGGAGGATCGGCGGCGCGAATTCCTGCGCATGATCGGCGGCGCGTTGCCCGCGGGCCTCGACGCGGCGATTGCCGGCATCCGCGACAAGTTCCTGGCCGAGGGGCCGAAGACGGCGACGCGGCAGGCGTCCGGCATGGTGCTCGACGCGATCGCACCGGTGATGCCGGAGCTCATTGGCGGCTCGGCCGATCTCACGGGATCCAACAACACCAAGGCCAAGAGCCAGAAGGTCGTGACGCGCAAGGACTTCTCCGCCAGCTATCTTCATTACGGCGTGCGCGAGCATGGCATGGCGGCGGCGATGAACGGGCTCGCCCTTCATGGCGGCGTCATTCCCTATGGCGGCACTTTCCTGACCTTCTCCGATTATTGCCGGCCGGCGATCCGGCTCGCGGCGCTGATGGGGATCCGCGTCGTCTATGTGATGACGCATGATTCGATCGGCCTCGGCGAGGACGGCCCGACGCATCAGCCGATCGAGCAGCTGGCGAGCCTCCGCGCCATGCCCAATCTCCAGGTCTTTCGCCCCGCCGACGCGGTGGAGACGGCGGAATGCTGGGATCTGGCACTGCGGGCGCGGCGCCTTCCCTCGGTGCTGGCGCTGACGCGGCAAAGCGTGCCGACGCTCCGCCGCGAAGCGGTGGCCGGCAATCTCTCGTCGCGCGGCGCTTATGTGCTGGCCGAGGCCGCGGGCGAGCGGCGCGTGACGCTGCTCGCGACCGGGTCGGAGGTGCACGTGGCGCTGGCGGCGCGCGCGCTGCTCGAGGCGCAGGGCATTCCCGCCGCCGTGGTGTCGATGCCGTGCTGGGAGCTTTTCGACGGCCAGCCGTTCGCCTACCGCGCGGGTGTGCTCGGCACCGCGCCCCGCGTCGCCGTCGAGGCGGCGTCGCCTTTCGGCTGGGAGCGCTATGTCGGCAAAGGCGGCGCGATCGTCGGCATGACCGGCTTCGGCGCCTCGGCGCCGGCGGCGGATCTCTTCCGCCATTTCAAGATCACGGCCGAGCACGTGGCGGACGTGGCGCTGGAGCGGCTCAAATGAGAAAAAGATTGACCCCAGAGGCCCGGAGGCACGGAGGAGGAAGGGTGGCCGGCGGAACGCTTAACCTCTTCTCCGTGTCTCTGTGCCTCTGTGGTGCTTCTTCTTTTTAGTTGGAGGCGAGCATGGCGATCAGAGTGGCGATCAACGGGTTCGGCCGCATCGGTCGGTTGGTCTATCGCGCGCTCTTGGAGCGCGGCGTCGGCGACCTCGAGGTCGTCGCCATCAACGATCTGGGCTCGGTCGAGGCCAATGCGCATCTCTTGAAGTTCGACAGCGTGCATGGCCGCTTCAAGGGCGAGATCACCGCGGGCGACAACTGGCTCGACGCCGGGCGCGGCAAGGTGCGCGTGCTGGCCGAGCGCGATCCGGCGAAGCTCCCCTGGCGCGACCTCAAGGTCGAGGTGGCGCTGGAATGCACCGGGCTCTTCACCAAGCGCGAGGCCGCAGCAAAGCACCTGGAGGCCGGCGCCAGACGCGTCCTCATCTCGGCGCCCGGCGAGAACGCCGATTTCACCCTGGTGATGGGCGTCAACCACGATCAGGTGAAGCCCGAGCACACGATCGTCTCCAACGGCTCTTGCACCACCAATTGCCTGGCGCCCGTCGCCTATGTGCTGAGCGAAGGCGTCGGCATCGAGCACGGTTTCATGACCACGATCCACGCCTATACCGGCGATCAGCAGACCGTCGACACGCTGCACAAGGATCTGCGCCGCGCGCGGGCGGCCGGGCTCTCGATGATCCCGACCTCGACGGGCGCGGCGCGGGCGCTCGGCCTCGTGCTGCCGGCGCTCAAGGGCAAGCTCGACGGCACGGCGATCCGCGTCCCCACCGCCAATGTCTCGATGATCGACTTCAAGTTCACCGCGTCCCGCGACACCAGCAAGGACGAGATCAACGCGCTCATGACCAAAGCCGCTTCGTCGACCCGGCTCAAAGGCATTCTCGGCGTCAACCACGACCAAGTCGTCTCGGTCGACTTCAACCACGACCCGCACAGCTCGACCTTCGACCTGACGCAGACGGTCGTCCTCGGCAAACGTTTCTGCCGCGTCCTCTCCTGGTACGACAACGAGTGGGGCTTTTCCAACCGCATGGTCGAGGCGGCCGTGCTCGTCGGCAAGCTGGGGTGACTCTCAAGATTCCCTCCCCTCGCCCCCACGAAGTGGGGGAGAGGGGAGGGTGAGGGGGTGGCTCAGCCGCATCGGCGTTCGATCTTCACGCGGAGAATGGGAAAGCGCATCATCATCCATTCGCTCGATCACGCGCGGGCCGCTGTGGCGGCGGCAGCGGAGCTGGGCCTGCCTCTGACGTTGCAGAGCGCCGTCGGCGCCGGCGGCTATGTCGGGCCGCTCTGGTTCAAGGCGCTGATCGACCTCGCGCATGCCGAGCATCCCGCCGTCAACCTCAGCGCCGTGCTCGATTGCGCCGACGAAGCGGGAACCGCGC
>DATJAV010000258.1:0-4961 GCA_035515835.1 Allostellaceae bacterium | reverse complement strand
TAAGATTCCCAGCGCCAATCGACTTCGCATCCCTTCGCCTCCCGAGTAATTGTACTGCGCTACAATCTGGCTTGCCGATTGCGCGCGCCATTTCCGCTCAACTGGAAAACGCCTCCTGGATCCGCCGCATGTTCGAAATCGGCATTCAGATGCGGAAGGAACGCGGCGCGGAAAATGTCTTTGATTTTTCGATCGGCAACCCGGATGTGGAGCCGCCGGAGCCCGTGATCGAGGCCTTGCGGCGTGTCGCCACGGAGAACCGGCCGCGCAGCCACGGCTACATGCCGAACGCCGGCTTCCCCGAGGTCCGCGCCCGCATCGCCGCCATCGCCACCCAGCTCGGCGCCACCATCGACCACGAGACGGCGCCGGAGCGGCTCGACCTTATCGACGTCCCCGACCCGCGGAGCGCGGCGCGCGCGTTTCTGAGGATGCGTGGTAGTCCCGTTTCGCCCCTCCCCCCGTGAGCAGGGCTGTCCGGGGAAAGTTTTTCTGCCCCGGCGACGAGTCTGCTCCGCAAGGAAAACAATTCAAAGTCGTCATGCGCGGGCTTGTCCCGCGCATCCCCTCACTGCCCTCAATTGTCCAATACCTTCTTGACCTCGACCAGCCCTTTGGATATACATTTACTACGACGTATATCCAATGGAAGGGCTGGGCATGCTGGTCGCCAAATGGGGAAACAGTCTCGCGGTCCGCCTCCCTGCGGCTGTCGTCGAAGCGCTTGAGCTCAAGGAAGGCGATGAGATCGAGATCCATGTCGCTGATGCTCGGCAGCTTGGCGTTGCGCGGAAGCCCGGGCGTCATGAGCTATTGAGGCGGCTGCGCGCCTTCCGCGGCCGCCTTCCTCCCGATTTCAAGTTCGACAGAGACGAGGCAAATGCCCGCTAGTTTTTTCGACACCAACGTCCTCGTCTACATCGCGTCAGGCGATGCAGCGAAGGCTGATCGAGCGGAGGCGGCCGTCGCCGACGGCGGTGCGATCAGCGTACAGGTTCTCAACGAACTCACCAACGTCGCGCGTCGGAAGATGCAGATGTCCTGGCCCGATACGCATGCGTTTCTGGACCTGCTACGCGGCGTGCTGACGGTTCATCCTCTCACCGTCGAGACCCACGAAACGGGATTAGGCCTCGCCGAACGGTACGGCTTTTCCACCTATGACGCTATGATCGCCGCCTCAGCCCTTCACGCCGGCTGCGATACGCTATGGTCGGAAGGCATGCAACACGGCATGACGCTCGACGAAGGCCTGCGCATTCTCAATCCCTTTGGCGCTTCGAGTTGACCACAACCCCCCTTGAAGATGCTCGACATGATCGTCCGCATCGACAAGGGCGAGGCGTGAGCGCCGAGGCCTGCCGCCTCTATCTCATCACGCCGCCCGCCCTAGACCCGGCGGAGTTCGCGGACCGTCTCGCCGCGGCGCTCGACGCCGGCGACGTCGCCTCGGTGCAGCTCCGCCTCAAGGGCGCGGACGACGATACCATCCGCCGCGCCACCGAGCGGCTCGCACCCCTCGCGCAAAGCCGCGGCGTCGCCTTCCTGATGAATGACCGGCCCGATCTTGCGCTGGCCACCGGCTGCGACGGCGTCCATGTGGGCCAAGAGGATGCGAGCTACGCCGAGGCGCGGCGCCTCTTGGGGCCCGGCCGCATCGTCGGCGTCACCTGCCATGAGAGCCGCCACCTCGCCATGGAAGCCGCCGAGGCCGGCGCCGACTACGTCGCCTTCGGCGCCTTTTTCCCGAGCGGCACCAAGGCGGCGAAGCACCGCGCCGATCCCGAGATCTTGCGCTGGTGGAGCGAGATCATGACGGTTCCCGCCGTCGCCATCGGCGGCATCACGCCGGAGAACTGCGCTCCCCTCGTCCAAGCCGGCGCCGATTTTCTCGCCGTGATCTCCGCCGTGTGGGACTGCCCGGAAGGGCCCGGCGCAGCGGTGAAGGCGTTCTTGCGGGCGATCGCCGCGGCGACGCACTGACCTCACCCACAAGGATCGCGACGCGGAAAATAATTTCCTGCGGCAACGTCGTCGCCGCAAAGGAACGAAGGCCGCCGGGTCCATGTTGTGTGTTCATGCGACAAGCTGTGTGGAATTTGCGCCATTACGCCGTCATCGGGGCGACGGCGGCGGTGCTCATCCTTGCCGCCGAAGCGACGCAGGCGCCGTTGACGATCGTCGGCGAGCGAGCCGCGGCGCCGCCGGCCGCCGAGACACCGACCACGCCCGCGAGCGATCGGAAGCCAGCAAAACCGACCCCCACCGCCGCCGCGCGCGGCGATGGCAGATCTCCCAATTGGGTGGCGTTCATCATCATCGTCGCGGCGCAGGCCGCCGGTCACGGCCCCGGAGCGGCCTTCCCCAAGTAAGCGGCGTCACATCACCGGCGCCCACAGCACGTCGTCGATGGACGGCGCGCCGCTGGCGAGCATCACCAGGCGATCGAGCCCGAGCGCAATCCCCGCGCTCTGCGGCATCCCCCAGGCCAGCGCGGCAAGGAAATCCTCGTCGATCGGATAGGCCATGCCGTAGCGCACACGCCTTTTCTCCTGGTCGGCGACGAAGCGGCGGCGCTGCATCGCGGGATCGGTGAGCTCGCCGAAGGCGTTCGCGAGCTCCAAGCCGCAGACATAGACCTCGAAGCGCTCGGCGAGCCGTGGATCGTCCGGCTTGGCGCGCGCCAAGGCGGCCATCGAGAGGGGATAGTCGTAGAGAATGGCCGGCGCGCCGTTGCCGAGATGGGGCTCGATCCGCTCGAGAAAGATGCGGAAGAAGAGGTCCTCCCAGCTATCGCCGGCATGGGGAGCGATGCTGAGAGGCCGCGCCGCCGCCGCCAGCAGCTCGAGGCTCGGCGCTTCGGGATCGGGTGCCGTCGCCAGCAGATCGATCGCGGCGTAGCGGTGAAAGGCTTCGGCGACGCTTAGATAAACCCAGGGCTGCGCCGGATCCGACACCTCGCCCCGCCAGGTGAATTGCCGCCGGCCGACAGCGGCCAGCGCCGCCCGGAGCAGCGCCTCGCAATCCCGCATCAGGTCGCGATAGCCGGCGTCGCTCCGGTACCATTCGAGCATGGTGAATTCCGGATGATGCGTGGCGCTCCGCTCGCCGTTCCGGAAGCAATGCGCGAGCTGGAAGAGCCGCGGCACCCCCGCCACCAGCAGCTTCTTCATGGCGAATTCGGGCGAGGTGTGGAGATAGCGCGGCCGCGCACCGGCGCCGGGCTCGTCGAGGCTGGTCGCGAAGGCCTGGAGATGCGGCTCGAGCCCGGGGCTCACCTGGAGCGCGGGGGTCTCGACCTCGACGAAGCCTTCGGCGGCGAAGAACGCACGAATGGCGGCGATGACGCGGCGGCGCGCCTCGAGGTGAGGTGCTTTGGCGGCGAAGCGCCGCAGCTCCCACCAGCGCTCTCCGGTCATGGGAAGCGGAAGAGCTCCATCAGGTCGCCGATCGCCGGACGGTTCTCCGGCACATAGGGATCGGCGGCGCTCATCTTGGGATTGGGGAGATTGTCGCGGCTCTCGGGCGAGAGCGGCTTCAGCTGCCAATTCCGCTCGATGAATTTCAAGATGGAGACGTGGTCGTAATAGGTGTGCTCGACGTGGCCGGGCTTGGCGAAGGGCGAGACCGCGATCATGGCGATGCGCGTGCCGTCGCCGAAGAAGTCGAGCGTCTCGATGTAGCCGCTGTCGTAATAGCCGCCGCCCTCGTCGGTGGTGATGAGGATCGCCGACTTTGCCCAGAGCTCGGGCTGCGCCTGGACCTTGGCGATGAGCGCCTTCAGGAAGTCCTCGTACTGCGCCAGCGTCGAATAGGCGGGATGGCCCGAGAGCGGATTGGGCGGCACGATGAAGGAGACGGCGGGCAGCGTCTTTTCCGCGATGTCGCGGTCGAGCGCATCGAAGCCGACCAGATGCTCCTTCCAGGGCCCCGTCATCACCGCCGTCGAATCGGTATGCGGGTCGCAGATGTCGCAATACTTTCCGCGGTCGATGCCGGCGGCGGTGCGGCCGCCGCTGTACCATTTCCAGCTCACGCCCTTTTCGGAGAGCGCCTCGCCGATCATACGCTGCGTCTGCGGGGTCAGCACGTAGATGTCGGGCCCGAGCGGCTTCGTCGCGCCGGCAAACGTATAGGCGCTGCGGTAGTTGTTGAGGAGATAATAGTGTCCGGGCTCGCAGTTGCCGTCGCGGAAGGTCTTGTAGGGCAGCGACTGCAGGTAGTCGCGGATCGCCTTGACGCCGGGCTGCTCGGGATCGGCGCAGTTCGCGTAGGAGCCGCTGAAGTATCCGGAGTGCCGGTACCAGTTCACCGTATGCGGCCGCGGCTCCGGATTCTCGATCTGGTTCGCCGGCGGTACCGCGGGCTTGCCGTCGACGAGATATGAGGCGACATAGCCGGTGGCGAGCGCGAAGTAATTGGCGCCGGTGCCGCCCATGATCGGCTGGTGGTAGTTGTCGGCGAGCGCGTAGCGCCGCGCCAGCTCGGCGAGATAGGGCGCGTCGCCGGCGGCCATGTTGTAGAAGCCCATGGCGACGCCGCCTTGATTGGTGCTGAGACTGGGATCGTCGTGGTTCCTCGAGCCTTCGCCCGAGGTCACGGCGACCCAGACGAAGAGGTCGTGCTTCCCGCCATCGACCTGCTGCCACATCTGGAAGAAGCGATGGACGGGATCGCCGACATAAGCCATGTAGTCGGCATAGCGCGTGATCGGGAAGGGACCGCCGGGCAGCGTGGTGGGAAAGCGCTCGTCCGGCACGAATTGCGGCAAGCCGCGCGCCGAGGTGGTGTTGGGCTGGGGCAGGCTCGGAAAGACGTCGGTCACCGGCGGGAGCAGCTCGTAGCGCTGGCGCGGCGCCGCCATGCGCTGAGCGGCAAGCGCGAAGTTGGGACCGGGATTGCCATCGGCCGTGACGATGCCTTTCGACAGCAGATTGGCGACGCTTTGCCCTTCCGGCGGG
>DATJAV010000257.1:0-4640 GCA_035515835.1 Allostellaceae bacterium | reverse complement strand
GGGACGCTGTCGGCGACGACCGGCAGGCCGAAGGTGGCAAAGCGCGCCGGCGCGCCATTGGCGTTGAGCGCCAGCGCCGCCACCTGTGGACGGGCACGTGCGATGATATGCGCCAGGATCGGCATGCCGCGCAACAGCCTGAGGCACTTGTCGCCGCCCCCCATGCGGCGCGACTGGCCGCCGGCCAGCACGATGCCGGCAATCCTCACGCCGCGTCCTCTGCGACGCTGGCCTTCCTGCGGGAGTGTGCGCCTTCCTCGCCGATCGCGGCCGGATCGGCATCGAAGACGATCCGCCGCTCCCCCGAAAGTGCGATGAAGCGCTTGCCCTTGGCACGACCGATGAGCGTCAGGCCGGCTTGGCGGGCGAGATCGACACCCCAAGCAGTAAAGCCCGAGCGCGAGATCAGGATGGGTATGCGCATCTGCACGGTTTTGATCACCATCTCCGAGGTCAGGCGTCCGGTGGTGTAGAAGATCTTGCCCGCGGCCGGGATGCCTTCCAGATGCATGTAGCCCGCGATCTTGTCGATGGCATTGTGGCGGCCGACATCCTCCATATAGAGGAGCGGCCGATCCTCCTCGCAGAGGACGCAGCCATGGATGGCGCCCGCGGCCAGATAAAGGCTGGGCGCGGTGTTGATCTTGCGCGTCAGGGCGTAGAGCCATGAGGTCTTGAGGATCGCCTCGGGGTCGAGGCGGATCTCCTCGAACTTCTCCATGAGATCGCCGAAGACGGTGCCTTGGGCACAGCCCGAGGTCAGCGTCTTCTTCCGCAGCTTCTTCTCGAAATCGGTCTTGCGCTTGGTGCGCACGACGACGGTCTCGAGTTCGTCATCGTGGTCGATGGCGGTAATCTCGTCGTCGGCGCGGAGCATGTTCTGATTGAGGAGATATCCGACGGCGAGGTAGCGCGGGTGGTCGCCGATCGTCATCATGGTGACGATCTCCTGCCCGTTGAGGAACAAGGTGAGGGGCCGCTCGACCACCACCGCGGTCTCGATCGACCGACCTTCCTGATCAACGCCCGCAACGCGGCGCGTAAGCCTGGCGTCGTCGGGATCGGGACAGACGGTGAATTCCTTCATGCGGTGGATGATGGTATGCGCCGGCGACGGGCACAAGTGACGATCGCGTTCAGCGCCGAGATCGGCCGCCGAGTTAAGCCGTCCTTTACCAAGAAAGAGGAGTATCAACCGCGGCAAGGAGTTCCCACACATGCGTAGCTGGTTGCTGTCGGGCGCGCTCGCGCTTCTCGTATTGGTCGCGCCCGCAATGGCCACCGCCGACGAGCGGCACGGCACCGCCGACGAGGCCAAGGCGATGGTCGAAAAGGCCGTGGCCTTCCTCAAGAAGGTCGGGCCGGAAAAGGCTTTTGCCGCCTTCGACGACCCCGCCAACAAGGATTTCCACGACCGCGATCTCTATATTTTCGTCCGCTCGATGGACGGCAACACCGTGGCGCACGGCGCCAACAAGGGCATGATCGGTCATACCTCGCTCGAGCTCAAGGACGCCGACGGCAAGCTCTACAACAAGGAAATGATCGCGAAAGCCCAAAGCGACGGCAGCGGCTGGATCGATTACCGCTGGGTCAATCCCGTCGACAAGAAGATCGAGCAGAAATCGTCCTACATCGTGAAAGCGGGCGACTACGTCGTCGGCGCCGGCTTCTACAAGCAATAATCGATACCGCGCGCTGCTAAGCGGGGGGCGGCCGATGATATGGTTCAACAACCTCTCGCTGCGCGTGAAACTGGCCTTGGGCCCGGTCTTCTTGGTCCTGGCGCTTTTCGGCCTCGTCGCCTACTCGCTCGTTCTCCTCGGCGACAACCAGGACTCTCTCGAGCGCCTCAGCGAGGGCGCTTTCGGGCGCGCGACGCAGCTGGCCAAGCTCGATGCCGAGGTGAAGCGTATCCACGCCCAGCTCTATCAGCTGACGTCGCTCACGGCCAACGACAGCGACGCGGCAAAGGCCGAGGCGCTTGCCAAGAAATTGCAGGACGATCTCAAGGGGGTCGCCGCTCTCTCTCAGAACGTCACCACCGCCGTAGCCGGCGAACCGGCGCGCGAGGCGCTCGCGGGCAAAATGGCGGCCTCGCTCCGTGACTACGTCGAGAAGGCCAAAGGCGTCGCCGATCAAGGATCGAATGGCGCCTACGGGCTGCTGTTCATGACGCAGGCGCTGGATTCTTTCAACGATTTCGACGCCAGGCAGAAGCAGCTCGCCGATACCGTCAACCGTGAAAAAGACATCCTGGTGGAGCGCACCAGCGCCGAGGCCGCCCGCGGCCGCATCATCTTCATCGGCGCAACCGCGCTGGTCACGCTCATCGCCTTCGTCGTTACCATGTTCCTGGGCAATCGCATCGCCGAGCCGGTGACGGTCATCGCCGATACCTTGCGGCAGCTCGCCGGCGGCGATCTCCGTGTCGCCACTCCCTATTTCGGGCGCCGCGACGAGATCGGCGGCATCGCCAATGCGCTGGTCGTCTTCAAGAGCACCGCCATCGCCGCGGAGCATCTCGATAAGGAGCGCGAGCGCCAGGCGCAGCAGCAGGAGCAGCGCGCCGAGCGCCTCGAGACCCTCGCCCGTCAGTTCGACATCGAGGTGACGGACGTGCTGCACTCCGTCGCCGCGGCCGCGGCGCAGCTACAATCGACGGCTGCCGCGCTCGCCGCTGAGGCGAAGGAGACGGGATCGCAATCTGCCGCCGCCATGAGCGCAGCCGAGCACGCGGCGGTCAATGTCAGCACCGTGGCATCGGCCACCGACGAGCTCACGGCATCGGTCGCCGAGATCGGCCGGCAGGTGGCGGCGTCGGCAGCCATTGCCGGCCATGCCGTCGGCGAGTCGGAGAAGGCCAACCGCACCGTCAAGGGCATGGCCGAGGCGTCGCAGAAGATCGGCGCGGTGGTGGCGCTCATCAATGACATCGCGTCGCAGACCAACCTGCTGGCGCTCAATGCCACCATCGAGGCGGCGCGTGCCGGCGAGGCCGGCAAGGGTTTTGCCGTGGTCGCGAGCGAGGTGAAGTCGCTGGCGACGCAGACGGCAAGAGCCACCGAGGAAATCGGCGGCCAGATCACCGGCATGCAGCGGGCGACCGGCGAAGCGGTCGGCGCCATCGACGATATCGGCGGCATCATCGGCAAGATGAGCGACATCGCCACCACCATCGCCTCGGCGGTGGAGCAGCAGAGCGCCGCAACCTCGGAAATCGCCCGGAACGTCGAGCAAGCCGCGAGCGGCACCCAGACCGTCTCCGACAATATCGGCGCCGTCACCCTGACCGCGGGCCGGACGGGGAGCACGGCGGGCGAGGTGCTCGCGGCGGCAACGCGGCTCTCGACCCAGGCCGACGCCCTCCGCCACCAGATCGACCGCTTCCTCGGCGAGGTCAAGGCCGCGTGATCGCCGCCGGGGCACCGCCCGCCCTCTCGCCGGCCGGTTGCCGGGGTACTACCTTCTAGCGATTAATGTGCTAGGGTAGCCGCCCTTGTGGAGGCTCGGGCAGACACCCATAACAAGCCCATGATCGATCCCTTCGGGCGGACCATCAGCTATCTGCGCGTCTCGGTCACCGACCGCTGCGACTTCCGCTGCGTCTATTGCATGGCGGAAGACATGACTTTTCTGCCCAAGGCCGAGATCCTGACGCTGGAGGAGCTCGAGCGGCTCTGCACTGCCTTCCTGCGCCTCGGCGTACGCAAGCTGCGGCTGACCGGCGGCGAGCCTTTGGTGCGGCGCAACATCATGTCCTTGGTGCGGGGCCTCGGGCGCCATCTCGGGACCGGCGCGCTTAACGAGCTGACGCTCACCACCAATGGCAGCCAGCTCGAGCGCTATGCCGGTGAGCTGCGCGAGGCCGGCGTGCGCCGCATCAACGTCTCGCTCGATACGCTCGACGCCCGGAAATTCGCGACCATTACGCGCTGGGGGAAGCTCGACCGCGTGCTTGCCGGCGTTGACGCGGCAAAGCGCGCCGGGCTTGCGATCAAGATCAACGCGGTGGCGCTGCGCGGCGTCAATGACGACGAGTTCGACCGCCTCATCGAGTGGTGCGGCGCCGAAGGTTTCGACCTCACCTTGATCGAAGTCATGCCGATGGGCGACATCGGCAGCGAGACACGGCTCCACCAGTACCTGCCGCTCTCGATGGTGCGGGCCGCGTTGCAGCGGCGCTGGACGCTCGAGGAGACAGACTACCGCACCGGCGGCCCGGCGCATTACTACACCATCCGCGAGACCGGACGTCGGCTCGGCCTCATCACCCCGCTCACCCATAATTTCTGCGAGAACTGCAACCGCGTGCGGCTGACCTGCACCGGCACGCTCTTCATGTGCTTGGGCCAAGAAGACGCCGCCGATCTCCGGGCGCCGCTCCGGATCTCCGAGAGCGACGAGCCGCTCGAGCGGGCGATCCGCGGCGCGATCGACCGGAAGCCGCTCGGCCACGACTTCGTCATCGACCGCCGCCACGAGCGCCCCGCGGTAGCCCGCCATATGAGCGTCACCGGCGGCTGAGCCGGTGAGCAAATCGGGCGGCATAGCCTTCGTGGCGAGCGACGCGCTGCCAGCGGCACAGGAAGCGCTGGCCGAGCTGCGATCGACCTATGGCGACGTGCCGATCGAGACCG
>DATJAV010000256.1:0-8019 GCA_035515835.1 Allostellaceae bacterium | reverse complement strand
CGACCTTCTGCTCGCGCGCCAGCGTCAGCAGCATGTCGATCGGGCCTTCATAGCCCTCGAGATCGACTACGAGCTCGACCGGCGCCGGCACCTCCGGCCGCTTCATCTCGAAGGGCTCGACCTCGGTCATGACCACCCGACTAGCCAAGAGATGAGATGCCGGAGATAAGCTGCGGGGATCAGTATTATATAGCGGAAGAAATCGAGATTGAGGTGCAATGTTTGCCCGACCATCGGCAACAGGATGAGGACGCCCACCAGGATGAAAAGCCCGGATCGCTCAAGGCGGGCGAGTGGAAAGGCGAGCGCGTCGGGCAGCGCCGCGACGGCGACACGGCCGCCGTCGAGCGGCGGCAGCGGGATCAGGTTGAACACGGCGAGAATGAGGTTGAAGTCGATCGAGCGCGAGAGCGTTTTGGCAGCCCAGCTATGTCCCACGTTCGGTATAAAGGGCAAAAACCATTGGAGTGCGGCCGAGACGACGGCCAATAGAATATTCGTCGCGGGCCCAGCCAGGGCGACAAAGATCATGTCGCGCCGCGGATGGCGGAGCCGGCCGAAATTGACCGGAACGGGCTTGGCATAACCGAACAGAAATCCCGTCGAGAAAAACAGAAGAAGCGGTATCAGGATGGTCCCGACCGGATCGATGTGTTTGAGCGGATTGAAGGTGACCCGGCCCATGCTCCACGCGGTGTCGTCGCCCAGCCAATGGGCAACGAGCCCATGCGCGGCCTCATGGAAGGTGATGGCAAAGATCGCAGGGAGCGCGAGGATCGAAATGGCTTGAATGAGTCCCCGAAACTCTTCCGGCGTCATGACGGAGTCGCCAACAATTCCCGGAATCGAGCCTCGACGGCGCTGCGGTCCAACGGGTCGGGCATGCCGCGCCGCGCCTCGGCGCGCGCCAGCCGCTGCCGTGCCGCCTCGCTCAGCCCACCCACCGCTGCTGCCACGGCGCTCATCTCGGCCATATCGCCATTGCAGTGCAGGACGACGTCGCAACCGGCGGCCAGCGCCGCCGCGGCGCGCTCCCCGAAGCTGCCGCCCAACGCCTGCATCGAGAGATCATCGGTGAGAAGGAGGCCATCGAAACCGATACCGGAACGGATCACCTCGCCGATCACGCGCGCCGACAAGGTCGCCGGGCGCTGGGGATCGATGGCGGTGTAGACGATATGGGCGGTCATCGCCAGCGGCATGTCGGCGAGCGCCCGGAAGGGCGCGAAGTCGCGCGCCTCGAGTTCGGCACGCGCGGCGTCGACGCGCGGCAGTGCCAAATGCGAATCGACCGTGGCGCGGCCATGACCGGGGATGTGCTTCACCACCGGTAGCACGCCGCCCGCCAACAGGCCTTCGCAGGCCGCGCGACCCAATGCAGCGACCCGCGCCGGCTCGTTGCCATAGGCGCGGTCGCCGATCACCTTGTCGGCGCCCGGCAGGGGAAGATCGAGCACCGGCAGGCAGTCGACGGTGATGCCGAGGCCTGTCAGATCGTCGGCGATGAGCCGCGCGCCGAGTCTCACCGCCTTGCCCGCCGCGGCGCCCAACGCCGCGAGCGCCGCCGCCGCGGGATATTGGGGCCAGTGCGGCGGCTTCAGACGCTGGACGCGTCCCCCTTCCTGATCGATCAGCACCGGCGCCTCGGGGCGCTCGACTGCCTGCCGCAGCGCCGCCACGAGCGTCTGGATCTGCGCCGGCGACTGGCAGTTGCGCTGAAAGAGAATGAACCCCAGCGGGTCGACGGCGCGGAAGAAATCGCGTTCGGCGGCGCTCAGTTCCGCGCCGGCGCAGCCGAAGATGACGGCGGACGGCTCACGGCCGGACAAGGATGCAACTCACGCCGCGCCGCTTCAGCTCCTTGCAATCACGCGCCGCATGCGCTTCGTCGGCAAGCGGGCCGGCCTGGATACGGTAGAAGACCCCGCGCCCGCCGAGATCGACGCGCTCGGCGACGAAGGTGAGATGCCCCAACAGGTCGGCATTGCGCTCTCTTACGCGCTCCCACGCCCGCTTCGCCATCTCCGGATCGCGCACAGCGCCGAGCTGCAGGCGATAGCCCTTCTTCAGCGCCGGCGGCATTGCCGCGACCTGCGCCGGTTTCGCCAGTGGCGCGGCGGTGAGCGGCGCCGGCTTCGCCGACCGGGCGACCGGGGCGGCCACCGTCAGCGGTGTCGCCGGCTCCGGTGTAACCACGGTCGGCGCGGTTGCCACCGGCGGCGGGGGCGTCACGACGGCCACGGGCGGGGGGGACGCCGCGACGGTCGGCGGCGGCACGGGTGGGGCCGCTTCGACCGCCGGGGTCGGGGGCGGCAACGGCGTCTCGGGCCCCGGCAGCAGATGCTCGACCTGGGATGCGCCGTGACCGCCGTCGAGCGCCAGCGTCCCTTGCCCAGCAATCTCAAGGCCTCCGGGCGCGTCCGGTCGCTTCCGTGTCGGCGCGCCGTCGGCGCGGATGAGCGGCACGTCGCCAACCGCGGGCGCGGTCGGCGCGTAGATGCGATGGGCGGCGATGCCGGCCCCGACGATACCGGGCAAGACGAGCGCCATCACCAGCAGCCAGCGCCGGGAGCGACGACGGATGAAAAGGCGTTCGTACCGCTTGTCGGGACGGCTCGGTCCCCAGGCATAGGCCATGTGGTTACATCTCCTCGGCGGGCGTCACTCCGAACACCGTCAGGCCGGAGGCCACGACGAACGCCACGCCCTGCACCAGCGCCAATCGCGCCAGCGACAGCAGGGCGTCGCTCTGAATGAAGCGCAGGCTCGGATCGTCCTGGCCTTGGTTGTAGAGGCCGTGAAAGAGAGCGGCGAGCTCTTGCAGATAAAAGGCGATGCGATGCGGCTCATGCGTCTCCGCCGCGCTTTCGACGAGGCGCGGCCAACTCGCGAGATGGCGAATGAGAGCAAGCTCGCCCGCGTCGGTCAAGCGTTCAAGCGGCGAAGCGGCGAGCGACTCGGCATCAAATTTGTGAGCGGAGAGCGCTTCGCCCGCGCGGCGCAGCACCGAGCGAGCGCGGGCATGCGCGTACTGCACATAGAAGACGGGATTGTCCTTGGACTGTTCCTTCACTTTGGCGAAATCGAAGTCGAGCGCCTGGTCGTTGCGGCGAGTCAGCATGACGAAGCGGAAGACGTCCTTGCCGACGTCGTCGACCACTTCGCGCAAGGTGACGAAGGTGCCGGCGCGCTTTGACATTTTCACCGGCACGCCCTTCTCGAGGAGATTGACCAGCTGGCAGAGCTTCACGTCAAGCGCGCCCTTCTGCTCGGTGAGAGCGGCGACCGCCGCCTGCATGCGCTTCACATAGCCGCCGTGATCGGCGCCCCAGACATCGATCATGTCGGAGAATCCGCGGCGATACTTGTCGAAATGATAGGCGATGTCGTGGGCGAAGTAGGTCCAGGAGCCGTCCGATTTCTTCAAGGGCCGATCGACGTCGTCGCCGAACGCGGTCGAGCGGAAGAGCGTCTGAGGCCGCGGCTCCCAGTCGTCCGGAAGCTTGCCCTTGGGCGGCTCGAGCGTGCCGACATAGACGAGGCCCTTGGCGTCCAGCGCCGCCACCGCCTGCTCGACCTCGCCCGCCTCTGCGATCGCGCGCTCGGAGCTGAAGACGCCGTGATCGACGCCGATCGCGGCGAGATCGGCGCGGATCAGCGTCATCATCTCCGCCACGGCGAAGTCGCGCACCGCCGGCAGCCATTGCGATTCGGTAAGGTCGAGCCATTTCCGTCCGTCGCGGCGCGCGAGCAGGCGGCCCGACTCCTTGAGATAGTCGCCGGGATAGAGGCCTTCGGGTATTTCTCCGATCGATTCGCCGAGCGCCTCGCGATAGCGGAGATGCGTGGAGCGCGCCAGCACGTCGACCTGGGCGCCGGCATCGTTGATGTAGTATTCGCGCATCACGGCAAACCCGGCCTTTTCCAAGAGCGAGGCCAGTGCATCGCCGACCACCGCACCGCGGCCGTGACCCACATGCATCGGTCCCGTGGGATTGGCTGAGACGTATTCGACATTGACGCGCTTCCCCGCCCCCAGCGTCGAGTCACCATAAGCGGGGCCGGCGCGCAGGATCTCAGCGAGGCGCGCATGCCAGAAACCGTCGGCCAGCCTGAGATTGATGAAGCCGGGCCCTGCGACCGACACGCCCGTCACATCGGGGTGGCGCCCTAGCCGCATCGCCAGCTGCTCGGCGAGAGCGCGCGGCGCCAGGCCGGCGGGCTTTGCCAGCACCATCGCCGCATTGGTGGCGATGTCGCCATGGCTGGGATCGCGCGGCGGCTCGACCGCGACGCGGCTCAAATCGAGACCCGCCGGCAGCGACAACGCGCCGAGTTCGGCGAGGACGACTGCGCGGAAATGGCTGAAGAGATTCATCACGCCGGGGCGTATCGATCGTAGAGCCGGCGATGCTCGTCGAGCGCATAGCGATCGGTCATGCCGGCGATGTAGTCGGCGACGAGTCGCGCCGTCTCCGGCGTGCCCTCGCCCGCGACCTGCTGCCGCCATTCGGTCGGCAGGCATTGCGGCTCCGCCAGCAGCAGCTGAAAGAGCTCCTGCACCACGCGCCGCGCCTTCGACGCCATGCGATTGACGCGATAATGCCGGTACATCCGCTCGAAGAGGAAGGTGCGGAGGCCCGCGGCCTCGGCGGTGAGCGCATCGGTGAAGGCGATCACCGGCGCGCCCAGTGCGCGAATGTCGGCCGCGGTCCTGATGCGCGCCGCTGCAAGCCGGCGGCGGCTCTCGGCGGTGATGTCCGTCACCATGCGATCGATGAGGCGGCGGATCGCTTCGTGGACGAAGCGCGGCTCGTCGATCCCCGGATAGAGTAGCGCCACCTCGCGCAGCATGGGCCCGATGAGCGGCACCTCGGAGAGGTCCTTCAGCGCGAAGAGCCCGGCGCGCAGCCCATCGTCGAGGTCGTGGTTGTTGTAAGCGATGTCGTCGGCGATCGCCGCCACTTGCGCTTCGGCGCCGGGCCATGTCGCGAGCTCGAGATCGTGGCGAGACGAATACTCGGCGATGCTGCCGCCGGGAGCCGCGAGCGGGCCGTTGTGCTTCACCGTGCCCTCGAGCGTCTCCCAAGTGAGGTTGAGGCCGTCGAATCCGGCGTAACGCCGCTCGAGTCGCGTCAAGATGCGGAGCGTCTGGTCATTGTGGCCGAAGCCGCCCGATCGCTCCATCGCCTGCGCCAACGCCGCCTCGCCGGCATGGCCGAAGGGCGTGTGGCCCAAGTCGTGCGCCAGCGCCAGCGCCTCCGCCAGATCCTCGTTGAGGGCGAGCGCGCGGCTGATGCTGCGCGCGATCTGCGCTACTTCGAGGCTGTGGGTGAGGCGCGTGCGATAATGATCGCCTTCGTGATAGACGAAGACCTGGGTCTTGTATTGAAGGCGCCGGAAGGCGGTCGAGTGGATGATGCGGTCGCGGTCGCGTTGGAAGACCGTGCGCGACACGCTTTCCGGCTCCGGATAGAGCCGCCCCCGGCTCTCCTCCGGGCGAGCGGCAAAGGATGCGAGCGGCTCCGACATGATCGCCGGACCCTATCCCTCGCTCTTGGACATTGCAACGTTGCTGCAGATCCCCAGTGCGTTCTTCGACGTGCGCGCCGACGCGCGCAAGCTCGGAATGAGGTCGAAATTGGATATTGCAGCAACATCAATGCGATCTCCACCGGGCCTCATTCCGAGCTTGCGCCCGAAGGGCGCGTGTCGAAGAACGCACCTCATCGATGCAGTCACACTGTCCCGGTTTGACAAAGCCCGGGGTTTACCTACATAGAGTCCGAGCTTTTTTAAGCGCGGGAAAGGTTAACCATGGCTGAAGGAAGCCAGAACGCGGCAGCGGGCGTCCGTCTTACCGAGAGCGCGGCGCGGCGCGTGGCCCTCCTGAAGCAGCGGGAGAATGTACCCAACGCCTTCCTCCGCCTCGCCGTTTCCGGCGGCGGCTGCTCCGGCTTTCAATACGGCTTCAGCTTCGACGAGACGCGTCAGGCCGATGATCGCGTATTCGCTCGCGACGGCGTCGAGCTGGTGGTTGACGCCGTCTCGCTCGAGCTCGTCAATGGCGCCGAGATCGATTTCGTCGAGGACATGATGGGCGCCGCCTTCCAGGTGAAGAATCCCAACGCCGCCTCTTCCTGCGGCTGCGGCAACTCGTTCTCGGTCGGCTGAGCGGCGCTCTACCCTCGTGAAGATCGCCACCTTCAACGTCAACTCGATCAAGGTTCGTCTGCCGATCCTGCTCGCCTGGCTCGAGGAGGCGCAGCCGGACGTGGTCTGCCTGCAGGAGATCAAATGCCCCGCCAACGATTTTCCGACGCTGGAGCTCAAAGGCTTGGGCTACCGCACCGAGATAGTCGGCCAGCGCAGCTATAACGGCGTGGCGCTGCTCTCGAAGCTGCCGCTCGAAGACGTGGTGACCGCGCTGCCCGGCGGCGAAAGCGACGACCAGGCGCGCTATGTCGAGGCGACGATCGGCGCCATCCGCGTCGCCTCGCTCTATCTGCCCAACGGCAATCCCGTCGGTACCGACAAATTCGCCTACAAGCTCGGCTGGATGGCGCGCCTCAAAGCGCATGCCCGGACCCTCTTGGCGCGGGAGCTCGCCTTTGTGCTGGCGGGCGATTTCAACGTCTGCCCAACCGATGACGATGTCTACGATCCCGTGGCATTTGCCGGCGACGCGCTCTGCCGTCCCGAATCGCGCAGCGCCTTTCGCGCTCTCGTCAATCTCGGCCTCGTCGACGCCTTCCGCGTCTTCCATCACGAGTCGCATCGCTACAGCTTTTGGGACTACCAGCAGGGCCGCTGGTATCGCGACGAGGGCCTGCGCATCGATCACCTGCTGCTATCGCCCCAGGCCGCCGACCGGCTGGTGGCCGCCGATATCGACAAGGCGCCACGGCGCAAGGACAAGGCGTCCGACCACACGCCCGTCTGGTGCGAGATCGGCGCAGCACGGCAATTGAATTAGAATTTCAGCCCGTAGCGCAGGCGGAAATTGTCCGAGGTCTCGCCGCTGTTGAGGTGAAATCCGGGCGTCACGCCTTCGTCGAGGCGCAACGACAGGCTGTGCTGCTCACCGAAGTGAAAGCCGAGCTCGAGACCGCCATGCAGCATGAGCGGCGGGGTGAGCGAGCGCCGCAACGGATCGTTGGGGAGGTTGCTGCTGGTGTCGTAGGTGCCGCCGAGGCCGAGATTGCCGTAAAGCCCGCGGCTGTCGAAGAGGTTCCAGCTGAGCCCGGCATAACTGCGATTGACGCCATAGGTGTCGGTGGCGAAGCCGAATTGCGGGCGCGGCGAGAACAGGAAGTGGAAGACGCTGTTGTTGGGCGAGGTGAGCGAGATCTCGAGATTGCTGGTGCTCCCCGGCGGCAGCAAGGCTTGCCGCGCGGGGTCGTCCAACAGGAAATCGAAATGGAAGGTGGGGGCCGGCGCCGTATCGGGCAGCGGCGCGCCGCCGCTCAGCGTCAAGGGCTGCACCTGATCGGCCGCGAAAGCTGGCGCGCTCCCCCAGAGGAAAGCCAGCGCCAGCGCCGCAGCGCGCCAGGGATGGCCGAGGCTCATGAGCGCCGCCGCGACAAGATGCGCCGCGCCAAAGCCCGATCGAGCTTGGTCACCGCCAGCGGCGTCATGTTCTGAAACCGAAAACCCAATATCGCCTCTTCCTTGCGCACGACCTGAGCCTCGAAACCGACCCCTCCGTGGCGATCGATATGGAGGATGCCGGTCACGACGGCGCCGACATGGAGCGGCAGCTTGGCGCTTAACACGAACCCGCCCAACGACCAGTTGTCTGAGATATATTCTTGCTCGCCGATAACCACAAGCAAAGACGGCAGCGCGTAGCGCCGGTCACGTCGCGATTCCTGGCGGTCAAAGTTCGTCCGAGAGGTCCGCATGGTTCCTAGTGCATCGTAGCGTATGCGGCTTAACATCTCATTGCGCTAGATACAACGGGCAGGCGAGACCACAGGTTCCATGCGAAGGTATCGCGCAAGGAACAGGATTTATGAT
>DATJAV010000255.1:0-22060 GCA_035515835.1 Allostellaceae bacterium | reverse complement strand
CGGAGAAATCGATCAGCACGGCAAGCGGCCGCATCGCCGCTGCGGCGGCGCGATCGAGCGCGCGGAGGTTGTCGGGATGGTCGACGACCACGCTCAATCCCCGCTCGGCGCGCGCGTTCAACGCGACGAGGCGCGCGATCTTGGGCGGCGTCACCTGGGGCGAGGTGATGT
This sequence comes from Allostellaceae bacterium, assembly GCA_035515835.1. Classification (GTDB taxonomy): domain Bacteria; phylum Pseudomonadota; class Alphaproteobacteria; order ATCC43930; family CGMCC-115725; genus DAHUYF01. The sequence goes on along the minus strand of DATJAV010000255.1, from coordinate 21,889 downwards.
GCACGCCCGGAATGCCCCCCGCCAACATCACCTCCGCCTCGCCCATCGTGGCGCAGCAGATCCCGAGCGCACCCGCCGCCACCTGCATCTCGGCGATGCGCACCGATTTGTGCGTCTTGGCGTGCGGCCGGAGCGCCACGCCCATGGCGCGGGCATGCGCCGCCATTGCCGCGACGTTACGCTGGAGCGCATCGCGATCGACCAGGAGCGCCGGCGTGTCGAGCGCGTGCCGGCTGCCGGGGACGCCGATCAGATGCTCGTTGAGGCCCATCGGGCGATGATCGTCCTATGGTCGAGGTTTTTCAACAACACGCTGCCTCCGCGCCCTGCTGCAACCCTCACCGCAAATGGCACGCCACGAAATGCCGGGGCGCCACCTCGCGCATCGCCGGCTCCTCCACCTGGCAGCGCGGCTCGGCATAGGGGCAGCGCGTGTGGAAGCGGCAGCCGCGTGGCGGGTTGATCGGGCTCGGCACGTCGCCCGCAAGAATGATCCGCTGCCGCGGCGCGTCGGGATCGGGAAGCGGCACGGCCGAGAGCAGCGCCTCGGTATAGGGATGGAGCGGCGCAGTGAAGAGCGCGTCCTTCTCGGCGAGCTCGACGATCTTGCCGAGATACATGACGGCGATGCGATGGCTGATATGCTCGACCACCGCCAGGTCGTGCGCGATGAAGAGATACGAAAGATTGAGCTCCTGCTGCAGGTCCTTGAGCAGGTTCACGACCTGCGCCTGGACCGAGACGTCGAGGGCTGAGACGGGCTCATCGAGCACGATGAGGCTCGGATTGAGCGCCAGCGCCCGGGCGATGCCGATGCGCTGCCGCTGGCCGCCGGAGAACTCGTGCGGATAGCGCCGCATCGCCTCCTCGCGCAGTCCCACCTGGGCGAAGATCGCGGCAACGCGGCGCTCGAGCCCATTGCCTTTGATGACGCCGTAATTCGCCAACGGCTCGCCGACGATCTCGCCGACCGAGAGCCGCGGGTTCAACGAGGAATAGGGATCCTGAAACACCACCTGCAGCTCGCGCCGGTAGGGCCGCATCGCCCGGCGGTCGAGATGGTCGATGCGCTCGCCGCGAAGCTTGACGGTGCCGGAGGTCGGATCGATGAGCTTCAGAATCGCTTTCCCCGCCGTCGATTTGCCGCAGCCGCTTTCGCCGACGAGCCCCAAGGTCTCGCCTGCGGCGATGTCGAAACTGATGCCGTCGACGGCGTAGACATAACCCACGACGCTCGAGAGCACGCCCTTCCTCACCGGGAAATGCTTCTTGAGGTCTTTGACCTCGAGGAGCGGCGCCGTCGCGCTCATGCGACGATGCGCCCGCTCTCGAAGCAGGCCGCTATGTGTCCGGGCGCCTTCTCCTCGAGCGGCGGCGCTTCGCGACGGCAGCGCTCGACCGCGTAAGCGCAGCGCGGTGCGAAGGCGCAACCGGCGATCGGCTCGCGCAGCGACGGCACCATGCCCGGAATCTCCGCCAGCCGCGGCACCTCCTTCCGCCCCAGCGTGGCGCCCAGCCGCGGCACCGAGGCGAGGAGACCCACGGTGTAGGGATGGCGCGGCTGACGGAAAATCTCCCGCACCGGCGCTTCCTCGACCTTTCGCCCGGCATACATGACGACGACGCGCTCTGCCATCTCGGCGACGACGCCCAGGTCATGGGTGATGAGGATGATGGCGGCGCCGATCTTGGCCTTGAGCGCGCGCATGAGATCGAGGATCTGCGCCTGGATGGTGACGTCGAGCGCGGTCGTGGGCTCGTCGGCGATGAGGAGCTTCGGATTGCAGGCGAGCGCCATGGCGATCATCACGCGCTGGCGCATGCCGCCCGAGAGCTCGTGTGGGTATTGCCGCGCACGGCGCTCGGGCTCGGGAATGTTGACGAGGCGCAGCATCTCGATGGCGCGTGCGGCTGCGGCGGCGCGGTCGAGCCCTTGATGGAGCCGCAATGTCTCGCCGATCTGCCGCGACACGCGCAGCACGGGATTGAGCGAGGTCATCGGCTCCTGAAAGATCATGGCGATCTCGTTGCCGCGAATCTCGCGCATCTCCGCTTCGCTCGCCTGCAGCAGGTCGCGTCCGGCAAAGCGGATGGCGCCGCTGACGATGCGCCCGGGCGGCGACGGCACCAGGCGCAGGATCGAGAGCGCGGTGACGCTCTTGCCGCACCCGCTCTCGCCCACCACTGCCAGGGTCTCGCCGGATCCGACGGCGTAGGAGACGCCGTCCACCGCGCGCACAACGCCGTCGCGGGTGAAGAAATGCGTGCGCAGATCATCGACCGCGAGCAGCTTCTCGCGCGGGACGCTCACAGCCGGCGCGCGAGCCGCGGATCGAGCGCGTCGCGCAAGCCGTCGCCGACCAGGTTCACCGCCAGCACCGTGAGCGAGAGGAAGACGCCGGGGAAGATCACGAGATAGGGCTTGATCTGAAAATAGCTGCGGCCTTCCGCCATGATGTTGCCCCAGCTCGGGATTTGCGGCGGCGTGCCGGCGCCGATGAAGCTCAGCACCGCCTCGGTGATCATGGCGGAAGCGCAGATATATGTGGCCTGCACCAGGATCGGTGCTACCGTGTTGGGCAGGATGTGACGCCAGAGCGTGCGCCAAAAGCCGGTTCCCGCCGCCACCGCCGCCTCGACGAAAGGCTGCTCCCGCAGCGACAGCACGACGCTGCGGACGAGGCGTGCGACGCGCGGCACCTCCGCGATGGTGATGGCGAAGACGACATTGCCGAGACTCGCCTTGGTGAGCGCCATGAGGGCGATGGCGAGCAGCACCGGCGGGATCGACATGAGCCCGTCCATCACGCGCATCACCACGAAGTCGGCGAGGCGCACGAAGCCGGTGATGAGGCCGATGGCCAGGCCGACGGCGGTGCTGAGAAGCGCGACGCCGAGGCCGACCGCGAGGGACACGCGCGTTCCGTAGAGTGTGCGGCTGTAGACGTCGCGGCCGTAGGCGTCGGTGCCGAACCAGTAGAGCTCCGAGGGCGGCTTCAGGCGCCTCACCGGTGCCACCGCCAGGGGGTCGACGGTGCCGAGATAAGGCGCCAGCAGCGCGATCGCGGCCATCGCCAGCAGCAGCAGCGCGCCGGCCACGACCGTCGGATGGCGCCGCACCGTGTCGGCGAGCCAGCGGCGCTCGACGACGGGCAGCGCGACATCGGCGGGCGCCACCGCCATCCTAGTACCTCACGCGCGGGTCGAGCAGCGTGTAGCTGAGATCGACCGCGAGATTGACGAGCACGTATAGGCCGGAAAAGAGCAGGATCACGCCCTGGATGATCGGATAGTCGCGGCGGAGAATCGCATCGACGGTGAGGCGGCCGATCCCGGGGATAGCGAATACGGTCTCGGTGATGATGACGCCGCCGATGAGCAGCGCGATGCCGATGCCGATGACGGTGACGATGGGGACCGAGGCGTTGCGCAGCGCATGGCCGACGAGCACCTTGCCTTCGCCGAGGCCTTTGGCTTGCGCCGTCCGAATGTAGTCCTGGCTCAGCACTTCGAGCATGCTGGCGCGGGTGATGCGGGCGATGAGCGCGCCATAGACGAGACCAAGCGTGATGCTCGGCAGGATCAGATGCTCGATGAACGGCAGGAAGCCCTCGCTGAGGCTGACGTAGCCCTGCACCGGCAGCCAACCGAGCCAGACCGAGAAGCAGAGGATGAGCAGATATGCCAGCACGAAAGCCGGCAGCGAGAAGCCCAGCACCGCCAGCACCATCACCCCGCGATCGATCCAGGTGCCGACTTTCCAGGCGGCGACGACGCCGAGGGGAATGGCGAAGCACAAAGTGGCGATGAGCGTCATCACCGTCAGCGCCGCCGTCGGCTCGAGCCGCTGGGCGATGAGTTCCGTCACCGGCAGGTTGGTGAAGATCGAAATGCCGAGATTGCCATGCAGTACGCCCCAGGCCCAAGTGCCGAAGCGCACCAGGAACGGCTCGTCGAGGCCGAGCTGCTGATGGATCCGAGCGATGTCGGCGGAAGTCGCGAGATCGCCGGCGATCGCCGCGGCCGGATCCCCCGGCGTGATGTAGAGGAGGGAAAAGACGAAGAACGCGACGAACGCCATGACGAAGACGGTGGCGATGAGACGACGGACGATATAGGCGAGCATTGTCTAAGGCGATGACGATAAGAGATCGGCGACTCTTTCCCCTTCCCCCATGAGGGGGAGGTCGGCAGCGCGCAAGCGCTGCCGGGAGGGGGGTAGCCACAGGCTCCGTCGCTTGCCGTTTTTCGCGCGCTCCGCGCGCAACCCCCCTCCTAATGCCCGAGGCCTTCGGCCTCGGGCATCTTCCTCCTCAAGGGGGGAGGGGTGAAGAGCCTGAAAGGGCTTCACCTGAATTTCCCGCCTCTACGGCTTACTCCTTCTCCACATTCCACAGGAAGACCACCGGCGCGATCGGGACGCCCTTCAGGTTTTTGCGGAAGGCGGTCGGGATGACGAACTGGCCGGTGGGCACGAAAGGCACGCTGGTGAAGGCTTCTTCCTGAAGCTGCCGCGCGAGCTTTTGCTGCGCCGCGAGGTCGGGCGCGTCCATCCATTGCGCGCGGAGCGCCTCGAGCTTGTCGTCGGTGGGCCAGCCGAACCACGCCTTCTCGCCATTGGCGCGGAGCGGGAAGTTGAGCGCGGGGTTGATCATGTCAGGGCCGACCAGCCAGGTGAAGAAGACGTTCCAGCCGTTCTTGTCGATCGGCTCCTTGCTGGCGCGCCGAGTAATGAGCGTCCCCCAATCCATCGCTTGCAGGTCGACATTGAGGCCGATCTGGCGGAGCTCATCGGCGACGACATTGGCTTGCGCATTGACGATCGGCTGATCGGTGGCGGTGAGCAACACGATGCGCTCGCCGTGATAGCCGCTCTCCTTGACCAGCTGCTTCGCCTTGGCGACGTCGCGCTTGCCTTTGAGCGCATCGGCGCCGGCCTCGCTCGCCATCGGCGTGCCGCAGGTATAGACCGAATAGCACGTCTTCCAGTTCTCGGGATCGCCGGCCAGCGCCGTCATGATGTCCTGCTGATTGACGACGTAGAGCATCGCCTGGCGCAGCTTCATGTTGTTGAAGGGCGGTTGTAGCTGGTTGAAGCGCATGACGCCGATGCTGCCCAAAGGATCGACATTGGCGACGGTGATGTCCTTGTTCTGCTGCAGCAGCGGCACCAGGTCGGGCGGCAGCTGCTGCCACCAATCGACCTCGCCAGCGCCGAGCGCGGCGGCCGCGGTGGCGCTGTCGGGGATATAGAGCCATTCGACGCGATCGACCTTCACAACTTTGCCGCCCGCGGCCCAGCTCGGTTTCTCCTTGCGCGGCACGTAATCGGTATTCTTGACGTAGACCGCCTTGTTGCCGGGAACCCATTCCTCCTTGACGAATTTGAACGGGCCCGAACCGGTCGGATCGGTGATCTGCGTGTTGGCGTCGGTCTTGGCGATGCGCTCCGGCATGATGAAGGGCACGTTGCTGGAGAGCTTGCCGATCGCCTCGAGCAGCAGCGGGAAGGGCTTCTTCAGCACGATCGAGAAGGTCTTGTCGTCGGCGGCCTTCATCTCGCCGACGCTTTCTGCCATCGCCTGGCCGAGGCCGTCGCGCTTCATCCATCGCGCCAATGAAGCGATACAATCGGCCGAGCGCACCGGCACCCCATCATGGAATTTGAGTCCGTCGCGCAAAGTGAACGTGTAGGTGAGCTTGTCGTCGCTCACCTTCCAGGTATCGACCATTTGCGGCTGCGGTTTCAGATGCTCGTCGAGGGCAAAGAGCGTGTCATAGACCATGTAGCCGTGATTGCGCGTGATGTAGGCCGTCGTCCAAATCGGATCGAGGCTGCGCAGATCGGCCTCGGGGATGAATTTGATGGTTTTGCCCGTGGATTGGGCAGATGCTCCGGGCACGAGCAGGCCGACCGCCACCAATGCCGCCGCCACGCGCAAAAGTCCCGCCGACACCTGTCGCATCGCTCCGCCTCCCCTATTCCTTAAGACGCGATCTCGCAGCTGTTTCTGCAAGTTCGGTGCCGGTCACCTTACGCCAGGCTCGCCGCGGCAACAAGCCAGCATGGGCGCTGAAGCCGGCTTGTCGCAGCGCTCGCCATTACCGATAGTGGATGCCTCGAGGAGGCAACATGGCTGACACATCCCTGCGCGCGATCGCCTTTCTCTCGGCGACCGAGCTTCTCGAGCGCTACCGCCGCAAGACCCTCTCGCCTGTCGAGGTGACGGAAACGCTGCTTCGCCGCCTCGACCGGCTCGAGCCCCGCCTCAATGCTTTCGTCTTCGTGGCGCGCGAGAGCGCCTTGGCCGAAGCGCGCGCCGCCGAAGCGCGCTGGGCCAAAGGCGCGCCGCAAGGGCTCTTGGACGGCGTCCCCGTCACCATCAAGGACCTCTTCCTGACGCGCGGCTGGCCGACCTTGCGCGGCTCGACCTTGGTGAAGCGCGATCAGCCCTGGGAGGAGGACGCACCGGCCGTCGCGCGTCTGCGCGAGCAGGGCGCGGTGCTGCTCGGCAAGACCACCATGCCGGAATTCGGCTGGAAGGCGTTGGGCGACAGCCCGCTCACCGGCATCACGCGCAATCCCTGGAGCCTCGCGCATACGCCGGGCGGCTCGAGCTCCGGCGGCGCGGCGGCGCTTGCCGCCGGCATCGGCCCCTTGGCGCTCGGCACCGATGGCGGCGGCTCGATCCGCATTCCCTGCGCCTTCACCGGCCTTTACGGGTTGAAGCCGAGCTTCGGCCGCGTGCCGCAATATCCGCAGAGCGTCTTCGGCATGGTGGCGCATAGCGGGCCGATGGCGCGTTCGGTCGCCGATCTCGCACTCCTCCTCACGGTGATGACGGGCGCCGACGACCGCGACGTCTATGCGCTCCCGCCGGACCCCCACGACTACCGCCAAAGCCTCGAGGACGGCGTCAAAGGGTTGCGGATTGCGTTCAGCCCCGCCCTGGGATACGCGCGGGTCGATCCCGAGATCGCCGCCACCGTCGCACGCGCGGCGCAACGCTTCGCCGAACTCGGCGCTCGGGTCGAGACGGTAGAGCGCGTCTTCGACGACCCGGCCCAAGCCTGGCTCACGCTCTGGTTCGCCAGCGCCGCCAAGGCGATGAGCGCCTTCAGCGCCGTCGAACGCCAGCGCATCGATCCTGGGCTTGAAGCCTCGGCGCAGAAGGGCGCTGGGATGAGCGCCGTCGATTACGTCGGCGCCGACGTGGCGCGGAGCGCGCTCTCACTGCGCATGGTGGAATTCCACCGTCGCTTCGACCTGCTGCTGACGCCCAGCGTCGCCGTGCCGGCGCTTAAAGCGGGCGAGCTCTTGAGCGACCCTCGGACGCAGAAGGAATGGATCGATTGGGCGCCCTTCAGCTATCCCTTCAACCTGACGCGCCAGCCCGGCGCCAGCGTGCCTTGCGGCCTCACCAAGGCCGGCCTGCCGGTCGGCCTGCAGATCATCGGCCGCCGCCACGAGGACGCGCTGGTGCTGCGCGCGGCGCGCGCCTTCGAGCAAGCGGAGCCGTGGGCGCCGTGCCCGCTCGAGTGAGAGAAATGAAGATGGACAGGGAGGCTCCCTCTCCGCCCCTCTGGGGCGGAGAGGGCTGGGGTGGAGTGGGGCGCCTGACACAAGAGAGATTTCGCAAGCGGAACCACACCTCACCCTCCCGCCGCTGCGCGGCGGGCCCCTCCCTCTCCGCCCAAGCGCAGAGAGGGGAAAGGACATGACCCCATGACCGTGACCGTGCTCTATCCCGAGGGACAATTCGCCGAGGACGCCCTCGAGCGCGAGGTGTTCGGCCCGGAGGTGCGCGTCCTGCGCCGCGCCGCCAACCGGCTCGCCGAGCTCGCGGCCGAGGATTGCGCCGAGGTCGACGGGCTCATGATCTCGCGCTTCGTCGTCTCGGCGGAGGATATCGCGCGCTTCCCGCGGCTCCGCTGCATCGTCCGCATGGGCGTCGGCTACGACAATCTCGCGCGCGAAGCGGCGGCGGCGCGCAACATCCTCATCTGCAACGTACCGGATTACGGCACGACCGAAGTCGCCGACCACGCCATGGCGCTGGTGTTGACGCTGCGCCGCGGCGTCATCCGCTATCACGACGGCGCGCGCCGCGATCCGCCGATGGCGTGGCGGCCGCTCCCCAGCGGCGATCTCGTGCGCCGCTCGGGGGTACAGAGCTTCGGCATCGTCGGTTTGGGCCGCATCGGCACCGCCGTGGCGCTCCGCGCCCGCGCCTTCGGCTTCCGCGTCGGCTTCTACGATCCCTATCTCGCACGGGGCGCCGAGCTCGCGCTCGGCATCGCCCGCCATGAGAGCCTCGAAGCGCTGCTGCGCGAGACCGACACCCTCACCGTCCACACGCCGCTGACGCGCGAGACCAAGGGCTTGCTGGGCCATGAGCAGCTCTCCCTCTTGAAGCGCGGCGCCGTCGTCGTCAACACCGCGCGCGGCCCCATCATCGACGTCGACGCGCTCTATGCGCTGCTGAAAGACGGCCACATCGCCGCCGCCGGGCTCGACGTGATCCCGACCGAGCCGCCGGTCGAACCGCTCCCCGTGCTGCTGCGCGCCTACCGCGCCCGCGAGCCCTGGCTCGAGGGCCGCTTCGTGCTGACGCCCCACGCCGCCTATTTCTCGCCGGAAGCCGTGCGCGACACCCGCGTCAAGGCGGCGGAGACGATGCGCGCCGCGCTCTTGACCAATCGTCCGCGCAATGTGATCACGCCGGAGATGGATTAGGCTTCTGCCGGCGAATAAATCGAGGGTCATTGGAGGTGTCCGTGAAGGCCCTGACGCAGCAGCAGGTCGACGCGTTCCGCTACGATGGGTTTCTCTTTTCCTTTCCGGCCCTGACGCCGGAGGAAGTGGCGACCTGTCTTGCCGGGCTCGCTCGGCTCGAGCGCGAGCTAGGCTCGCCGGTTGCCGAGGCCGAGGTCAAGTGGCGCTCCCATGCTCATGTCCATTCGCCCTGGGCGAACGCGCTCATCCGCCACCCCCGCATCCTCGATGCCGTCGAGGACCTCATCGGTCCCGACATCCTGGTGTGGACGAGCACCTTCTTCATCAAGGAGCCGCACTCGCCGACCTTTGCCGCCTGGCACCAGGACAGCACCTATTTCGGCCTGGAGCCGCACGAGCAGGTTTGCGCCTGGGTCGCGGTGACGGACGCCGGTCGCGAAACGGGTTGCATGGAGCACGTCTCCGGCCGCGGCGCCGCGCGGCAGTTGCGGCACGCCGCGTTGGGCCTGCCGAACAGCATCAACCGCGCGGGCCAGACGATCGTCGAGCCCTTCGACCAAACAAATCCCGTGGCGATGGCGCTGCCCGCCGGGTCCTTCTCGCTTCATCATGAATTTGCCGTGCACCGCTCTCAGCCCAACCAGGCACCGCACCGGCGCGTCGGCATCGGCTTGAACTACATCCCGACCCGTGTACGAGTGAATGGGTCGGTCCGCATGTCGGCAATGCTCGTCAGGGGCAAGGACAATTTCGGCCACTTCGATCCGATCGATCCGCCAGCGGCCGAGCGCGACGCCGCCGCGCTCGCCGCCCACCAGCGGGCCACCGACCAATACCGCGCGAACTATCGCGAGCAGGCTCGACGGCACGAGGAGCAATTCCCCGCAGCACGATAGCGTCGCGCGGACGCTTGTCCCCTTCGGAGCGCAAGGCCATGCCATCGAGCGCCGATCCTTCGCTGAGCGATCGCCTGATCGCGGTCTGGGAACATTTCGGCCTGCGCGACGCCTTTATCGCGACGCAGATGCCAAGCGAGCTGACGGAGTTGGCCGCTTCTCATCCCGGGCGTATCGCCGGCGCTGTGTTCTGCGCGCCCAACCGCCTCGATCCGCAACCCTTCGCGGCTCTCGCCAGTCGTCTGCTCCTCATCTCGGGTGACCGCGGCCTGACCGCCGAGGCCGCAGCGCGTGCCGCGGCGCGGCTTCCGGGCGCCGAGCGCTTCGTCCTCGCCGATTACAACGCGCTGGGCTGGTCCGACGTAGTCGCCGACCGCGGCGCCGAGATCGCCGGACGGATGGCGGCATTTCTGCGCGGCCGAGCGGCGGACACCCCAAGACCGGCGCTGGGGCAAGGGGTGTGCGCCGGGATCAGCTATCGCGTCGAGGGCTCTGGGCCGGCCCTCTTTTTGCTCCCGCTGTTTCTCGCACCCTCGCAATGGGCGCCGGCGGTCCCGGCGCTCTTAAAGCATTTCACTCTCATCACGCTGGGCGGCCCCCATCTCGGCGGCGTCGCGGTGCTGGAAGACCGGGCTCGGGCACCGAGCTACCGCGCGATGTTCGGAGCCCTCGTCGATCTCTTGGCGCCGCGGCCCGGCGATGCGATCCTCGATGTCGGCTGCGGTGCCGGCTCGCTGGATCGGCTTCTGGCGCGGCGGCTCGGCGGCGCCAACCCGATCACCGCCGTCGACGTCAATCCGTTCCTGCTCGGCGAGGCGGCGGCTCTGGCCGCCGCCGAAGGGTTGGCTTCGGCAATCGCCTTTTCCAGGGGCAACGCCGAGGCGTTGGACTTTCCCGACAATTCCTTCGATTGCGTGTTCTCGGTAACGGCGCTCGAGGAATGCGACGCGGATCGCGCCATCGCCGAGATGAGGCGCGTCGCCAAGCCAGGTGGCCGGGTCGGCATCATTGTCCGCGCGATCGACATGCCGCAGTGGTGGAATGTTCCCGTCCCGGAAGCGATGCACCGGAGGATCGCAACGCCGCCGCCCTCGGTGAGCCCCAAGGGCGTTGCCGACGCAAGCCTCTATCGCCGCATGCGGAGCGGCGGCCTCGACGACCTGGTCTGCTACCCGATGCTCGTAACCCTCGACCGGCCCGAGGGGCCGATCTGGCGCTACCGCGAGGACCACGTGCTCTCGCTTCTCACGGCAGAAGAAGCCGCACTGTGGCAGGGGGCGCGCGATGCCGCACGTGCCCAAGGTGTGCTATTGGCCGCACACCCCATGCATTGCGCCGTCGGCACGAAACGCTGATGACCCGATCAAGGTCGGCGCTGACCATGCCCGCCGCGCTGTTTCCGGGCGCTACGCGACCGACCAGCTCTCGATCCGACCGCGCCAGTAGACGAAAGGCCCGCCCTCGAGCCGCCATCCGGCTTCGGCGCGGGTCGGGATGCGCCGACCGCCCTGCCACGCGTAGTCGCTGCAGCGGCCGAACCACGGCGTTGGCTGCATCAGGCGCCCCACCATTCGCGGACGCCCATCCGCCTCTATCGCCGCGGGATCGCCGTTGCCGTCGAGGTGGAGGCGGATCTCGGCGCGGTGCATCCCCGCCGGCGCCGACCAGCAAGGTGTCCTGATCCACGACGCGCCAGTCGAGCTCGCGATTGAAGAGGACCGCGTCGGGATTCCAGGCGAGCTCGGCGAGATAGCGCAGCGCCTCGCCGCGAAAAGCGGCGTCGCCGGCCCGCGCGCGGGCAAGCGGCACCAGGCCGAACAGCTTCACCGTCAAATATCCCTCGCCGCGATCGAGCCCTTCGGCAACATAGGCGACGACCGGGCCGGCGAGCGGCATCCGCGCTCGCCAAGCGAATCCGATCTGCCGCACCTCAAGCGTCTGCGCCGCCGAGAAAGCGTGCTCGGCGCCATTGGGCGCAAGCCGCATGGTGCCCCGAGGCGAACGCGCGTCGTGGCGCGCTCGGACGATGCGCCGAGCCGAGCCGCCAGAGCCGCGACGACGGCCGGAAGATCGGTTCGCGCCGCGCTTGCGCGACTCCGCCAAGATCATCCCTCGGCGGCCGAGAGGACCCTGCGCGGGGTTGCCGCCGGGCTATCGAGGAAGGCGCGCACCGCCGCTTGCGCTTCGGCGCTGTGCCCGACGAGGAGATGGCCGCCGGCGTCATAGAGGACGAGCCGGGCATCGCGGATCTTGCCCGCGGCAAACTCGGCGGCGGTCGCGGTCGCGAAGAGGTCGTCGCGCGCCGAGATGATGAGCGTGGGCGCGGCGATCCGCTCGAGCGGCAGCTCGGTCGGGCAAGGCGCGCTATCGATGTTGATGCCGGGAAAGCGCAGCGACAGCGGTGCGATGCTGCGGACGATTCGCATGACGCGGTCGCGCTCGCCTGCGGGTGCGCCGGCGAGAAGTGCCGGCGGCACGCCGATGAAGCGGACGAGCATCGACGGGGCCAGCTTCTCGGCGATCCACCAGGCAAAGTCCGCGCCGGCATTGACCAGCGAGAAGGCGAATTGGCTGCCGCGGCTGGCGTCCGTGGCGGGTGGGTGGCCGGCGTCGTGGAGCGCGGGAACGATGAGCAGGAGCCGCTCGACGAGGTCGGGACGGCGGAGCGCGAGCTCGACCGCAGACCGCGCACCGGCCGAGACGCCGAGGACGATGGCGCGGTGGATGCCGCGCGAGGACAGCAGGGCCGCGTGCGCATCCGCCTGTGCGGCCGGCGACGCGTCGCTTGGCACGGGCGTGCGCAGATAGCCGAAGCGCGAAGGGGCAATAACGCGAAAGCCGTCGCCCACGAGTTCGGCGGCATTGGCCAAGCCCTGATCGAATCCGCCACCCGCGCCGTGGATCGACAACAACGGCCTTCCCTCGCCGCGCTCGGCGTATTCGATCGGGCCAGCGCCGGTGTCGATGATCACACTGCTTCGGCCGGCGGCATCGCGCGCCCGAGCGAGATCCCGCCCATAGCACCCGACAATCGCGCCGCTCGCGCCAAGCAGGGCAACGATCAAAGCCGGTATCCAAGTGCCCGCATGTCTCATGGCGACAGCAGGAGCATTTTCGCAGATCGGTCACAGGGTGGATTTGATCCAGGTCAATTCATGGTGCCATCGAGGACTAGGCCGCGGCATTGCGCGCGCTAGTATCCTCTCATGACCGAGAACCCCCTCCTCGCCCCCTGGACCGAGCCCTTCGGCCTGCCGCCCTTCGAGCGCATCCGTCCCGAGCATTTTCCGGCTGCCTTCGATGAGGGCATGGCGGAGCACCTCGCCGAGGTCGCGGCGATTTCCCGCAGCGCCACGCCGCCCAGCTTCGCCGACACCATCGAGGCGCTGGAGCGCAGCGGGCGCCTCCTCGACCGTGTCAGCCGCCTCTTCTCCAATCTCGAGGGGAGCGCCAGCAACGATGCGATCGAGGCCGTCGCCCGCGACTACGCGCCGAAGCTCGCCCAGCACCGCATGCGCATCGCGCTCGACGCCCGGCTCTTCGCGCGCGTCGACGACCTTCATTCCCGCCGCGCGAGCCTCGGCCTCGCCGAGGATCAGCGCCGCCTGCTCGAGCGCTACCACCTCGATTTCGTCCGCGACGGCGCCCGGTTGGCGCCGGCCGAGAAGGCGCGCATGTCGGCCATCTCCGAGCGTCTTGCCGCGCTCCATACCCAGTTCGGGCAGAACGTGCTGCATGACGAGAAGACTTGGCAGCTCGTTCTCGTCGAGGCCGATCTCGACGGCCTGCCCGACTTCGCGCGCGGCGCCGCGGCCGAGGCGGCGCGCGAGCGCGGCCTTGAGGGCCGCTATGTCGTGACGCTGTCGCGCTCCTCGGTCGAGCCGTTCCTCACCTTCTCCGCCCGCCGCGACCTCCGCCAGCGCGCTTATGAGGCGTGGCTGCGGCGCGGCGAGAATGCCGGTGACCACGACAATCGGCCGCTCATCCCCGAGATCCTGGCGCTTCGCGACGAGCAGGCGCGGCTCTTGGGCTATGAGAGCTATGCCGCCTACAGGCTCGACGACTGCATGGCGAAGGAGCCGGCTGCGGCCGAGCGCTTGTTGCAGCAGATCTGGGAGCCGGCCAAACGCAAGGCCGGCGCCGAGCGCGCGGCGCTGCAGGCGCTGGCGCGGGCCGAGGGCATGAACGCGCCGATCGAGGCTTGGGATTGGCGCTATTACGCGGAGAAGGTGCGCCGCGCCCAATATGCCGTCGACGAGTCCGAGGTGAAGTCCTACCTCGTCCTCGACAACATGGTGCAAGCCGCCTTCGACACGGCCGGGCGCCTCTTCGGCGTCAGCTTCGTCGAGCGGCGGGATCTGAAGCTTTATCATCCCGACGTCCGCGCCTATGAGGTGCGGGATGGCGAGGGCCGCAACGTCGGCCTTTTCCTCCACGACAATTTTGCCCGCACCGGCAAGCATTCGGGCGCCTGGATGGGCAGCTATCGCGACCAGGAGGCGCTCGACGGCGAGGTGGCGCCCATCGTCGTCAACAACAACAACTTCGCCAGGGCGGAGCCGACGCTGCTGGGATTCGACGAGGCGCGCACGCTCTTCCACGAATTCGGCCACGGGCTCCACGGCCTGCTGAGCCGCGTGCGTTACCCCGGACAATCCGGCACGGCGGTGCGTCGCGACTTCGTCGAGTTCCCCTCGCAGCTCTTCGAGCATTGGATGTCGGCGCCGGAGGTTCTCCGGCGTTACGCCATCCACTACCGCAGCGGCGAGCCGATGCCGGAAGATTTGCTCCGCCGCGTGCTGGCGGCACGCAACTTCAACCAGGGCTTCGCCACGGTGGAATACACGGCGGCGGCGCTCATCGATCTCGAGTTCCACCGCAGGCGCGGGACGGAGCCGCTCGATCTCAGCCGCTTCGAGCACGAGTTCCTGGCGCGGATCGGCATGCCGGCCGAGATCGCCTTGCGCCACCGGCCGACGCATTTCCAGCATCTCTTCGCCGGCAGCGGCTATGCCGCCGGCTATTACGCCTATCTCTGGGCGGAGACGCTCGACGCCGACGGCTTCGAGGCATTTCGCGAGGCGGGCGACGTCTTCGACCCGGCGCTTGCGCGGCGCCTCAAGGACATCTATGCAGCTGGAGACACGCGCGACCCGATGGCGCTTTATGTCGCCTTTCGCGGCCGCGCGCCCAAAATCGAAGCGCTGCTGAAGCAGCGCGGCCTCGGGCCAACCGAGACCACTTGAGGGAGAGCGACGCCCATGGAATTCGGCATGTTCCACGAGTTTCAGTGGTCACCGGGCACCAGCGAGATCGACGCTTTCGCCCAATCCTTCGCCCAGGTGGATGCCGCCGAGGACTGGGGCTTGGACGCCATGTGGCTCGCCGAGCTGCATCTTTCGCCCTATCGCTCGGTGCTGTCCTCGCCGCTCATGATCGGCACCGCGATCGCCGCCCGCACCCGGCGCATGAAGATCGGCACCGCCGTCCAGGTACTGCCGCTCTGCCATCCCCTGCGGTTGGCCGAGGAGGTAGCGACGCTCGACCATATCAGCGAGGGGCGTGTCATCTTCGGCGTCGGCCGCAGCGGCTTCAAATTCACCTATGACGCCTATGGCATCGACTACCTCGAAAGCCGCGAGCGCTTCGCCGAGATCCTGGCGATCCTGAAGCTCGCCTGGACCGATCCGAGTTTCTCGCATCACGGGCATTTCTATCACTACGACAAGCTCGACATCGTGCCGAAGCCGCGGCAGAAGCCCTATCCGCCGATCCGCATCGCCGCCACCAGCGCCGATACCTACGCTGCGATCGGCAAGCTCGGCCACCCGATCTTCTGCGCGTCGCGCGTCGGCACGCTCTCGGAGCTCGGGCCCAACATCGGCGCCTATCGCGAGGCCTATGCCGAAGCGGGCCACCCTGGACGCGGCGAGGTCTATCTCCGCGTCCCCGTCTATATCGCCGAGACCGCCGAGCGGGCGCGCGACGAGCCCGAGGCGAGCATCATGCGGCTTTATCGCCACGTCGGCGAGCGGCTTGCCGCCTCGGCCTCGCCCGGCGTCGATCACCGCGACGAGCGGGCGGCGCGCGGCGAGCGACTTCAGAGCGTGACCTATGAGGAAGCGCTCCGCGACAAGGTCATCGTCGGCACCCCGGCGATGGTGACCGATCGGCTCAAGGGCTTGCAGGAGGAGCTCGGTCTCGACGGCATTCTGGCCGAGCTCAACAGCGGCAGCCTCATTCCGCATGAGCGGGTCATGAACGCGCTTCGCTTGCTTTGCCAGGAGGTGATGCCGCATTTCAAGTGAGGCGACATTTATGTTGATCGTCGACGCGCAGATCCATCTCTGGTCCAAGGGCAAGACGCTGCCCCCGCATCGCGCCGAGCCTTACGGCATGACGCAGGCGCTCGCCGACATGGACGAGGCGGGCATCGACCGCGCGGTGATCCACCCGCCGAGCTGGGACGAGGACTCGAACGCGGTCGCCATCGACGCCGTGCGCGTGCACCCCGACCGCTTTGCCATCCTGGGCCGCCTCGCGCTCGATCGGCCGGAGAGCCGCGGCCTCATCGCCGGCTGGAAGAAGCAACCTGGCATGCTGGGCCTGCGCTTTACCTTCCTTCAGCCGCATCAGAAGACCTGGCCCCATGACGGTACGATGGATTGGTTCTGGCCCGCGGCCGAGCAAGCGGGCGTGCCGGTGGCGCTGCTTGCGGTCGAATTTCTGCCGCTCTTGGGCCGTATCGCCGAGCGCCATCCGCGCCTCAAACTCATCGTCGACCACATGGCCGCCGTGCGCGGCGCCAAGGGCGATGCCGCCTTCGCCAAGATCGACGAGCTCACGGCGCTCGCCAAATATCCGAACGTCGCGGTGAAGGCGACCGGCGGTCCGGGCGTCGCCGCCGACGGCTACCCCTTCCGCGGGCTCCATCCCTATTATCGCCGCATCTACGACGCCTTCGGACCGAGCCGCATGTTCTGGGGCACCGACATTACGCGCATGCCCTGCAGCTGGCGCCAATGCGTCACTGCCTTCACCGAGGAAATGCCCTGGCTGCCCGAGCGTGACAAGGAGCTGATCATGGGCCGCGCGATCTGCGATTGGCTGGGTTGGCGATAGGCTCTGCGCATTGCAAAAGAATCCCCTCCCCCCATGGGGGGGAGGTCGGCGGCGCGCAGCGCCGCCGGGCGGGGGGTAGCCGCAGTCGCGGCGTGTGCCGAAAGAGTCTTTTTCCGCGCTCCGCGCGTTCTCCCCTCCCCAACCCTGCCCCGCAAGCGGGGAGGGGGTTTCTTCGCGGTGATCGGCCGAGGCTCGCATGCCAAAAGGCCTGAAGGCGAGGCGCACCAAAGTGGAGACAACGGAAGCGGCGCCGCAACTCGGGCCGCTCGCGGGGTTCATCGGCTTTCATTTGCGCTTGGCGCAGGAGGCGTCGTTCCAAGGCTTCGCCCGACGCGTGCGCGATTTCGAGCTTCGGCCCGGGCGCTTTGCCGTGCTGGCCCTCATCGCGCAGAATCCCGGCATCTCGCAGACGGCGCTCGGTCGCGCCGCGGGTCGCGACAAGTCGACGCTGACGCCGGCGCTCAACGATCTCGTGCGCCGCGCGCTGGTGAAGCGCCGCCGTCCGGCGGAAGATCGCCGCAGCTATGCGCTCTCCCTCACCCCCAAGGGCGAGAAGCTGCTGGCCGAGCTCTTCCAGCACGCGCGCGCCCATGACCGAGAGCTCGACGCCATCGTCGGGATGGACGGCAAGGCAGAGTTCATCCGCACGCTGTGCCGCATCGCCATGGCGCTGGTCTAGCCGGCCGTTGCCGGACGTAACGGCAAGGACTAGAATTGTTTGATACCCAACGATCAACGCGGCAATGGACCGCAACGGGAGGGAAGCGATGAAGACACTCGGTCTGGCCGTGGCGGCAGCGGTGCTGGCAATGACGGCAAACGCGTGGGCGGCGGACCAGCCGGTGCACCTCCGCATGTCGTCCTGGGTTCCGCCCAAGCATCCGCTCAACCCCGCCTTCGAGGCCTGGGCCAAGGATATCGAGCAAGCGTCCGGCGGCTCGATCACGGCGACGCTCTTTACTTCGGAGCAGCTCGGCAAGGCGGTCGACCACTACGACATGGCCCGCGACGGCATCGCCGATCTCGCCTACGTCAATCCCGGCTACCAGCCCGGGCGCTTTCCCATCATCGCCGCCGGCGAGTTGCCCTTCCTGATGGAGAATGCCGATGGCGGCACCGCGGCGCTCGATGCCTGGTATCGCAAATACGCGGCCCAGGAAATGAAGGACGTGCATTTCTGCTTCGCCTTCGTCCACGACCCCGGCACCTTCCACAGCCATAAGAAGATCCTGGTGCCCGCCGACATCAACGGCATGAAGATCCGCCCGGCCAACGCCACCATCGGCAATCTCGTGACCTTGCTGGGCGGCACCAACGTTCAGGCCTCGGCGCCCGAAGTGCGCGACGTACTGGAGCGCCACGTTGCCGACGCGGTCACTTTCCCTTGGGGTTCGGTCATCCTCTTCGGCCTCGATAAGGTGGTGCACGAGCACATGGACGTGCCGCTCTACGTCACCACCTTCGTCTGGGTGATGAACAAGGCGAAATACGCGGCGATGTCGCCGGCGCAGAAGGCGGTGATCGACGCGCATTGCACGACGGAATGGGCGGTGAAGGTCGCCTCGCCCTGGACCGCGTTCGAGGCGTCAGGGCGCGACAAGCTGCGCCGCGAGCCCGGCCATGACGTTTACAAGATCTCGGCCGACCAGCTCGCGCAATGGCGGAAGGCGGTCGAGCCCTTGACCGCGCAATGGGCCGAGGGGGCGCGCAAGGCCGGCATCGACCCCGACAAGGCGCTCGCCGAGCTCAAGGAGGAGCTGGCGCGGCGCAAGGCGGCGTATTGACCTGTTGACCACGGCAGACATGAGCATTGCGCCGGGTTCGACAGACTCGAGCCTGCCCCCTCTCCGCCCCTTGGGGGCGGAGAGGGCTGGGGTGAGGTGGGGGACGCACCGATCGCACCGTCATGGCGCGGGGACAGAGCTCCACGCTGCTTCGATCGCGCCGCCTTCGACATCGAGAGTATCGTCTGACTCTGTCGGGCTGGACCGCCCCACCTCACCCCAACCCTCTCCGCCCCAAAGGGGCGGAGAGGGAGCTGGCAATTGCCCAGATGCCAGCACGTAGCCCTGTTGCCTCCCGCAACCGCATGGATCGCTTCATCGACGGCATCGAGCTCGTCGCCGCGCTCTTCGTCGGGCTCGTCGCCGCCGACATCTTCTTCTCGGTGCTGCTGCGCTATTTCTTCAGCTACACCATTCCCGACAGCTACGACTTCGGCCGGATGCTGCTGGGCATCCTCATCTTCTGGGGCATTGCCGCCACCAGCTATCGCGGCACGCATATCACCGTCGACCTCGTCTGGACCGTGGCCGGCCCGAAGGCGCGCCGCTGGATCGACGTCTTCGCCACCTCTGTGCTGCTCTTCGTCGTCGCGGTGCAGACCGTGACGCTCTTCGCCAAGGTGCGCGATACCTACACCGCGAATGTGCTGACCTACGATCTGCACTGGCCGACCTGGCCTTTCCTCGCGGTCGCCTGGCTGGGCGACGTCTCGGCGGTGCTCCTCATCGCGATCCGCACCTGGCGGCTCGTCTTTCGGCCCGACGCGCTGGGCACGGTCGAGCCGATCAAGGCGGTCGAGTGAGCATGGGCACCGACGCGGTCGCCGTCATCGGCTTCATCGCCCTCTTCGCGCTGATGCTGCTCCGCGTCCCGGTTGGCATGGCCATGGGCCTCGTCGGCGTTACGGGCTTCGGCTGCGTCGTCGGCGAGCCGCAGGCGCTGGCGCTGGTCGGCACGACGGTGACGCGCACCGTCAGCAATTACAATTTCGGCATCATCCCGATGTTTCTGCTGATGGGCGCCGTCGTTTCCGCCTCGGGCGTCAGCCGCGAGCTCTTCCGCACCGCCAACACCTTCCTGGGCCATCTCCGCGGCGGACTCGGCGTTGCCACCATCGCCGCCTGCGCCGGCTTTGCCGCGATCAGCGGCTCCTCGGTCGCGACCGCAGCGACCTTCGCCACCGTGGCCTATCCGGAGATGCGGCAATACCGCTATCCGCCGGCCTTCGCCACCGGCGTCATCGCCGCGGGCGGCACTCTGGGCGCCATGTTCCCGCCCTCCACCGTGCTCGCGGTCTATGGCCTCATCACCGAGCAGGACATCGGCAAGCTTTTCGTCGCCGGCATCGTTCCGGGCTGCCTCGCCGTCGCCATGTACATGGCGACGATCGCGCTCATCGGCTCTCTCCTCCCCGGCTACCTCCCCGTCGGGCCGCGCAGTACGGCGGCTGCGCGGCTCGCGGCGCTGCGTGATGTGTGGGCGCCGCTGCTGCTCTTCCTCTTCGTCATCGGCGGGCTTTATGGCGGCCTCTTTACGCCGACCGAGGCGGGCGGCATGGGTGCGGGGGGCGCCTTCCTCATCGGCGTGCTGCGCCGGCGGCTGTCGCCGCGGCAGATCCTGCAAGCGCTGCTCCACGCGACCCGCACCGCCGCCGCGGTCTTCACCGTGCTGATCGGCGCGCTGCTCTTCGGCTATTTTCTCACCGTCACCGAGACGCCGCAGCGCGTGACCGAGCTCCTGACCTCGCTCGGGCTCGGACGCTATGGCGTCTTGGCGCTCATCATGCTGATGTATCTGGTGCTGGGCTGTCTCATGGACGCGCTGGCGATGATCATCCTGACGGTGCCGATCATCTTCCCGGTGGTGGTCAACACGCTGGGCTTTGATCCGATCTGGTTCGGCGTCATCATCGTCATGACGGTGGAGCTGGGATTGATCCATCCGCCCGTCGGGATGAACGTCTTCGTCATCAAGACGGTGGTGCCGGAGGTAAGCTTCCTCACCATCTTCAAGGGCGTGGCGCCCTTCATCGTGACCGACGTCCTGCGCCTCGTCATTCTCATCGCCTTCCCTATCCTCGCGCTCTATCTGCCGGAGCATATGCCTTAGGAGACGTCATGGAGCGATCCTTCAAGAAAGAGATCGAAGCCTTGAAGCTGGGCCAGGGCGAGGTCTTCCGCGGCGAAGGCATCCTCGCCGTCACCAAGGCGCTGCTGCAATCGGGCGTCAGCTATGTCGGCGGATATCAGGGCGCGCCCGTCTCGCATCTCCTCGACGTGCTGGTCGAGGCCGAGGACATGATGAGCGAGCTCGGCGTCCATCTCGAGACCTGCACCAACGAGGCCTCGGCCGCCGCCATGCTCGGCGCCTCCATCAACTACCCGCTGCGCGGCGCCGTCACCTGGAAGTCGATCGTCGGCACCAACGTCGCCTCGGACGCGCTCTCGAACCTGGCGTCGCCCGGCGTCAAGGGCGGCGCCCTCATCATCCTCGGCGAGGATTACGGCGAGGGCGCCAGCGTCATCCAGGAGCGAAGCCACGCCTTCGCCATGAAATCCTCGATCTGGCTGCTCGATCCGCGGCCGGATCTGCCGACCATCGTGCGCCTGGTCGAGAACGGCTTCGCGCTCTCCGAGGCCAGTCATTCGCCGGTGATGATGGAGCTCCGCATCCGCGCCTGCCATGTGAGTGGCGAGTTCGTCGCCAAGGACAATGTGCGGGCGCAGCATTCGAGGCTCACGCCGCTGGCCCCGGCGCGGTTCGACTACGGCCGCCTCTCGCATCCCCCCGCCACCTTCGCCCAGGAGAAGCTGAAGCTCGAGCAGCGGCTGCCAGCGGCGCAGGCCTTCATCCGTGCCGAGCGGCTGAACGAGGTCTTCGCCGGCGACATCGCCGAACTCGGCATCGTCGTCCAGGGCGGTCTTTACAACACGCTGCTGCGCGGCCTCATGCGACTGGGCCTCGCCGACGTCTTCGGCACCGCGCGCGTGCCGATCTATGTGTTGAACGCCGTCTACCCGCTGGTTCCGGCGGAAGTGACGGAGTTCTGCGCCGGGAAACGCGCCGTGCTCGTCGTCGAAGAAGGCTTTCCCGACTATATCGAGCAGCAGGTCAACGTCATCCTGCGCCGCGCCAACCTCAACACCCGCGTCTTCGGCAAGGGCGCGCTCCCCGCCGCCGGCGAGTACAACGCCGAGGCGCTGCTCGGGGGCTTGGCGGCCTTCATCGCCGAGACGCGGCCGGCGGGCGTCGATGCCGACGCCGTCGCCGCCGAAGCGGAGCGCCTCCGCACGCATAAGCGCGCCGCCGCCATAGCGGTGGGCGAGCTGCCGGCGCGGCCGCCCAGTTT
>DATJAV010000254.1:0-2595 GCA_035515835.1 Allostellaceae bacterium | reverse complement strand
GCCGGCGTGAAGCAAGGCGACACGATCTGGGCGGTGCGCGATCAGAGCGTCACGAGCCTCGCCGATTTCTACCGCAAGGTCTGGGCGAGCGGCGCGGCCGGAACCGAGATCCCGATCGAGGTGGTGCGCGATGGCCGCACCGTATGGGTGCGGGTCAAATCCGCCAACCGCGCCGCGCTATTCAAGGCGCCGCGGCTGCAATAGCGGCGGGATTTGAGGCGAGAGCTCGGGGATTTGACGCGAGTTGCGCTCAGCAAATCTCATCAGCAATCCTCCAGCGAAAATCTGCCCCTCTCCGCCCCTTGGGGCGGAGAGGTTGGGCGAGGTGGGGGCGCTTCGAGGGCGTCGCGAATCGTCTCCAGCACGCTGTTCAGATTCTCGAGCACGTCGTTGTTCCAGAACCTGACGACACGATAGCCGTAGCGCGCAACCTCGGCGGAACGACGGTCGTCGGCCTCGCCCCGCTCGCCATGCTGACTGCCATCGAGTTCGATCACCAGTTTGCGCGCGGGACAGGCGAAATCGGTGATCCGCCCCCCGATCGGGTGCTGTCGGCGAAACTTCCAGAGTGCGATCCGCTCGCGCAAGGCGCGCCAGAGTATCTTTTCGACATCGGTGGCATCCCGGCGCAGACGCCGCGCAATCTCTGTTCGCGCCTTCACCCGCATTGCAGCAGCCCCACCTCACCCAGCCTCTCCGCCCCATAGGGGCGGAGAGGGGCAGATCATGGCATGCTGTTGACGATGGGGACATCTCGGCGAGCGCGTGGATCCCCCGTCACGCCGCTTTGACGTCCGTGAGGAACTCGGCGATTTGCGTCGTCAGACCTTCGGCCTTGCTCGAGAGGGAGGCGACGACCTGCACCATGGAACGCGCCGCTTCGCCGGACTTGCCCATCGCGGCGCTGACGCCGGAAATCTGCGTCGTCACCAGCCGCGTGCCTTCCGCCGCCTGCTGAACGTTGCGCGCGATCTCGGCCGTTGCCGAATTCTGTTCCTCGATGCCGGCGGCGACCTCGGCCGCAAGCCGGCTCACATCGGCGATGGTGGCGACGATGCCTTCGATGCCGGTCACCGCGGATCCGGTCTCGCTCTGGATCTTGAAGACCTGGCCGGCGATCTCCTCCGTTCCGGACGCGATGTATACGCTCTCCTGTTTCTCTCGTCACGGATTGTAGCGCTGCCAATCGATTCGTGCGTTGCAGGACAGAGCTGCAGATCAACGGCTCTACCGCGTCGCCGCGGCGATGAGCGCGTCGGCCGCTTCGGCGGCGGCGGCGGCGGGACCGTCGGGACCGAAAGTCTGGCCGCTGACATAGGCGCCTTCGACGAGCAGCAGCAGCTGATCGGCAAGCTGCGCGGGACGTCGCGCCCCGGCGGCGCGGACGACGCCAAGCAGGCGGCGGCGGAGCTCGCGCTTGTTCGCCTCCGCCACCAGTCGCGCGGGGTGATCGGGTTCGGGAAACTCGGTGGCGGCGTTGGTGAAGGGACAACCGCGCCAATCGGCGCGCGTCGTCCGCCGAACCAGGCTGCGGAAGAGCGCGCGAAGCTGCGCGCAAGGATCGCCCGGATGGCGCGCCACCGTCTCGTCCCACCACCGCCAATAGCGCCGGTCGACCGCTTCGAGATACGCGGCCGCGAGCACGTCCTTCGACGGGAAGCTGCGATAGAGGCTCATCTTGGCGACGTCGGCCTTGGCGACGATCTCGTCGACGCCGACCGAGCGGATGCCCTGGCGGTAGAACAGCTCGCCCGCCGCGGCAAGCAGCCGGTCGCGCGCGCTCGGCTCGTCGCCCGTCGCCGCCTCGGCCTGCATTTTCGCCGCCGGCACCTTCCGCCGCCGCATGGCCTTCTCCGCTAGGGTGCCTTTACACGATAGAGACCGGTCAGTATCCTGTAAAGAGGTAGACCGGTCTGTCTCGTACATTGTTGAAGAGGAGCGCGCGATGCGGACCCTGACCCGATGGCTGCCGCGGCGCGTGCACTATGCGTGGGTGGTCGCCGCCGTCATCTTCGTCACGCTGCTGGCGGCGGTCGGGGTGCGCGCGACGCCGAGCGTGCTCATCGTGCCGCTCGAGCAGGCCTTCGGCTGGAGCAGCGGCACGATCTCCTTTGCCATCTCGATCAACATCATCCTCTACGGGCTTATGGGCCCGTTCGCCGCCGCGCTGATGCAGCAGCTCGGCATCCGTCGCACGGTGCTGCTGGCGCTGGCGCTGCTGAGCAGCAGCGTGGCGGCGAGCACGTTCATGACCGAGCCGTGGCAGCTCGTGCTGAGCTGGGGCCTCGCCGTCGGCCTCGGCACGGGCGTCACCGCGCTGGTGCTGGGCGCCACCATCGTCAATCGCTGGTTCGCGAAGCATCAGGGGCTGGTGATGGGGATCATCACCGCGAGTACCGCGACGGGGCAGCTCGTCTTCCTGCCGATGCTGGCGGCGGTGGCGCAAAACCACGGTTGGCGCCCGGTGGTATGGATCGCGGCGCTGGGCGCGGCGGCGATGATCCCGCTGGTCGCCTTGCTGGTGCCGGAGGATCCGGCGGCGATCGGCCTCAAGCCTTACGGCGCGGCAGAGGATGCCGAGATCGCCGCACCGGT
>DATJAV010000253.1:0-2379 GCA_035515835.1 Allostellaceae bacterium | reverse complement strand
GCATTGCCGGCTTGTGGTGGCCGGTCGCTCTCGCCACGCGATGATGCCGGGCTGCGTGCCGCTTTGCCTTGCTCGCCGATCGCGGCAAGAACGCCGTCTGCGGCCTCGGCTCCGCGCCGCGCAGCACGTCGGCGACGTTGGGTGGCGGCCCCAGCTGGTCCAGCACGCTGAGATCGACCGTGACCGAAGGCTCCCGCCGACTATCCGCGGTCGCCGTCTGCGCCGCCGCCGGAAGCGCGGCCAAAGCAAGGAAGGGCAGGATGAGAGCAGGGACGATCGTTCGGGTCGCCATCAGGCGAAGAGATTTGGCCATGCCGCCACGGTCCATCAAAGCTGCGCCGGTCGCGCCGTTGCCGCCTCAGTGCCGTAAACTAGCGCAAGCCCCTGGGTCACCGCCACAGTCACGTTGCCGCCGGAGCATTGCTCGCCTGCTTCAGCAACTGCACCAAGGGTTGATGGAGATGGTCGTTGGCGGCCACCACGTCGCCGCTCTCGAGCATGCTCTGGCCGCCCGCGCCGTCGCTCGCATAGCCGCCGGCCTCGCGCAGGATGATGAGGCCGGCGGCGATGTCCCAGGGTTTGAGGGCATATTCCCAGAAGCCGTCGAGCCGCCCCGCCGCTACGTAAGCGAGATCGAGGGAGGCCACTCCCAGCCGGCGCACGCCACTGGTGGCCGCCATGACCGCCGCCAGCGTCGCGAGGTAGCGCGCATGATCGCCGCGCCCGACGAAGGGAATGCCGGTGCCGATCAACGCCTCGGCGAGATGGCGGCGCGCCGAGACGCGCAGACGCCGGTCGTTGACATAGGCGCCGGCGCCCTTCTCGGCCCAGAACATCTCGTCGCGCAGCGGCTCGTAGATGACGCCGGCGATGATCTCGCGGTCGCGTTCCAGCGCCAGCGCGATTGAGAAATGCGGAATGCCGTGCAGGAAATTGGTGGTGCCGTCGAGCGGATCGATGATCCAGCAGTGATGCGTGTCGGTGCCTTTGTGGGCACCCCCTTCCTCCATCAGGAAGCCGTAATTGGGGCGCGCCTTGCCGAGCTCCTGGCGCAGCACCTTCTCGGCCTTGAGGTCGGCG
This sequence comes from Allostellaceae bacterium, assembly GCA_035515835.1. Taxonomy (GTDB): domain Bacteria; phylum Pseudomonadota; class Alphaproteobacteria; order ATCC43930; family CGMCC-115725; genus DAHUYF01. The sequence goes on along the minus strand of DATJAV010000253.1, from coordinate 1,299 downwards.
GTGGAGACGAAGTCGCCCGGCCCTTTGATCGAGACTTGCAGCTGCTCGACCTCGCCGAAATCGCGGATGAGGCCGCGTGCCGCCTTCAAAGCGGCGCTCGTCATCACATTGATCGTCGCCGAGCGCGGCGCCATCGTCCTCGCTCAGTCCTTGGCCCGCTCGAGATAAGTCCCGTCGGCGGTGTTGACGACGATCTTGGTGCCGGCGGCGATATGCGGGGGGATCATCACCCGCCGGCCGTTCTCGAGCTTGCCGGATTTGTAGGACGAGGATGCGGTCTGTCCTTTCACGACGGGGTCGGCCTCCACCACCGTCATGATCACGCTTTGCGGCAATTCGATGGCGAGCGGCGTCCCTTCATAGAGCTGAATGGTGCAGACCATGCCCTCGCTCAGGAAGTCGCCGGGCTCGCCGATGAGATCCTTGTTGACGGTGAGCTGCTCGTAATTCTCGTTGTCCATGAATGTGGCCATGTCGCCGTCGAAATAGAGGAACTGCATCTCCTTCTCGTCGAGGCGAACCCGCTCCACCGTCTCCTGAGTGCGAAACCGCTCATTGAGCTTCGAGCCGCCGCGCAGGTCGCGCATCTCGACCTGGGCGAAGGCGCCGCCCTTCCCGGGTTGCACCAACTCGCGCCGCAGCACCAGCCATAGCTTGCCGGAATGCTCCAGCACGTAGCCCGGCTTGATGTCGATGGCGTTGATCTTCATGGCGCTCTCTCTCGTTTGGCGCGGCGGTCGCCGGAAATGCGGGTGTGGCGCCACTTTCTAGCAACTCGGGCCGCGCAAAGGAAGGGGAGATGCGTGACGCATGCGGGATCGGCTAGAGCAGATTTCGGCCAATTGGCTTCGGCACTTCTTTTCTTGCCGCCGTTCCCGCGAAAGCGGGAACCCAGTGCCCCACGTTCCGTCGCTTGCCCTGGTTCGCCGCTTTCGCGGGGAAAGCGAGATAAGTGGTGCAATATCAGTGAAAACCGCTCTAGGCTGCGTTGCATGGTCACCCAGCGTCCTTCGAGATGCGCCCTTGGGCGCAAGCTCAGGATGAGGACTCGTTGGTGATGGCACCAAGAGCCAGGGAACGTCGTCAATGGAGCAAACAAAACGTCCTCACCCCGAGCAGGCGCTTCGCGACAGCAAAGCGCCTGTCGAAGGACGCACGCCGCTCATCCAAGCCGCCTTGGTTGCAGGGATACTCGCAGCGATCGCGCGCCCCGCCTTGGCGCAGCCGGCGACGACGACGCCGATCGAGCATCTCATCGTCGTCGTCGGCGAGAATCTCTCCTTCGACCATCTCTTCGCC
>DATJAV010000252.1:0-6648 GCA_035515835.1 Allostellaceae bacterium | reverse complement strand
GCCCAGCCGTTCTGGCAAGTGCGGAATTTGACGGGTTACCCGCCGCTCCCTATCATGCGCTGGTATATGGCTGATATATCAGCTGGCATGAAAATTTATGAGGGCGCCCGCGGCCTCGACGGCGCGGTTGTCACCGTCGATGGCAAGCTTTTGCCGCCGCGCCACGATTTGCGCGTCTTCTCGCGTGCCGGCTTCGAATGGACGTATGAGGGGGCGGGCCCCGCGCAGCTCGCGCTGGCCCTGCTCGCGGACCATCTGGGCGATGACGCGGCCGCGCTCGCCGAGCATCAGCGCTTCATGCGCGAGGTGGTGGCGCGACTCGACAATGCCTGGCGTCTCACCTCCGTCGATATCGACCGGGCGCTCGCTCATGGCTAGATCCGCCGTCCGTCATCCGCCGCCGACGGAAGAAAGCGCGGAGAGCCTGACCGAGCGCGCCTACCGGGCGCTCGAGGAGCTGATCGTCACGCTGCAGCTGGCGCCGGGCGCGGTGGTGAGCGAGGCGGCGCTGGCCCAGAGGCTCGGCATCGGCCGCACGCCGATCCGCGAGGCGCTACAGCTGCTGGCGCGCGACAAGCTCGTCGTCATCCGGCCGCGGCGCGGCATTATCGTCGCCGAGGAGAATCTGACGACCCAGCTCCGCCTCATCGAGCTGCGCCGTGAGGTGGAGCGGCTCCTGGCCCGCGCCGGAGCGCGGCGCGCCACCGCCGAGCAGCGCCGCCGCTTCAATGAGATCGCGCACGAGATGGAGCAAGCGGCGCGCGGCGATGACGACATCGGCTTCATGCGGCTCGACCGCGCCTTCAACCTGCTGATGATCGAGGCGGCGCGCAACGAGTTCGCTGCGGGCGCTATGGCGCAGATGCATGGCCTCTCGCGGCGCTTCTGGTACATCCACTACCGTTGGGTGGCCGATCTGCCGCTGGCGGCGCACCTCCACGCCGAGGTGGCGCGCGCCGTCGCGGCGGGTGAAGCGGAGACGGCGGCGCGCGCCTCCGACCGGCTCATCGACTACATCGACGCCTTCGCGCGCGCCACCTTGGAGGCGGGCGCATGAGCGGCTCGGGCATGGCAACGCGTTCACCGGCAGGAGAGAGACAATGATGGGCAGGCGGCAAGCGGCGTTCCGTGCCGATTATCGGGAGCGCATCTCGCCCTGGTACAGCGGCTGGGCGCATGTGGCGCTGATCTACGCCATTGGCGGGGCCACCCTCTGGTATGCGGCGCGCCACGTGGCGCGGCCGGGTTGGACCGAGTGGGGGGTCGTGCCCGGCGCCCTTTTCTTGTGCAACCTCTTCGAATGGTGGATCCACCGCTTCATCATGCATCGCCCGGTGCCGGGTTTCTTGGGCATCTACAAGCGGCACACACTGGCGCACCACCAGTTCTTCACCGACCGCGAGCCGGCCATCGACAGCAGCCGCGATTTCCGCATCACCTTCTTTCCGCCCTACGCCCTGGTCACGTTCATCGCCATGTCGGCCGCGGGGGCGGCGGTGCTCGATCTCCTCTGGTCGGCGAATGCGGCTTGGCTCCTCATCTGCACCACCACGGGCGTCTATCTCAATTACGAGCTCTTTCACTGGTGCTGCCACGTGCGAGACGACCGGCTCGTGCGGCACATTCCCTTCGTCAACACCATCCGCCGCCATCACATCGCCCATCACAACCCCGCCATCATGATGGAGCGCAATATGAACCTGACCTACCCGATCGCCGATTGGCTCTTCGGTACCAGCGATCTGGCGCGTGGATTCTGGGGTCACATGTTCAACGGCTATGACCAGCACTTCGTGCGCCGCGGCTTGCGCAGCCTGCGTGCCGGCAGCGACGATCCGATGACGGCGCGCGTTCGAGCCTGAGTCGTGGCGACGAGGCTCAAGCGCAACATCGCTTCGCTGATCGGCGGCATCGCCGTCGCGGGGGGCGTGCTCGTCTTGTGGTTGCTGCTCGCCGGGAGCCTTGCGCCAGGGACGATCGCGGTCGGGCTAGTGCTAGCGACCGCGGTCGGCGCTTGGGTCAGGCTCGCCGATCTTTGACGGGAGGAACCTCGCGCGCGGCGACCGTGTTGGCCGATAAAGCAACTGGAGGACAAGGGGATGCTTTATTGGGCCGTGGTCTTCCTGGTCATCGCCATCGTGGCCGGGATTCTGGGCTTTGGCGGCATCGCGTCGACCGCGGCCGGTATCGCCAAGATTCTGTTCTTCATTTTCCTGGTGATTTTCCTGGTGACGCTGGTGATGGGGACCGCGCGCCGCCGCGGGCCGCCGATCTAGGCGGCTACGATCTCATTCGCATGGACCGCCGAGCAGGCCCGATTTGAGGTCGGCGTTGGGCGGCTTGGCGCCGAGCCATATGCCGAGAAGGGCCGTTGCGAAATCGGCGCCCGCGATCGAATGACCCGCCGCGCCATTGACCGCGACAGTGACGCCGGTCGCGGGATCGTTGGAAAAGACGAGAGACTGGCCGACCTTGAAGTCGGTCGTCGCGGCTTTCAAGACGTCGATGCGCGCCTGCAGGGCGGCGATCTTGTCGGGAGCCGATTTCTCGAATCCCTCCTGCCAGGCGTCACGGATGTCGGAAGCGCCCACGTCGCGCACGAAGTGCAGCTCCAGCCGCCACGGTTGGTTGGCGCCGAGGATCTGACCGGGGTTACTCCCTTTCTGCGCCAGGTAGAGCCCCGCCACATAGACTTTGACGCTGAAGATGGTGGCCTCGCGCACGCCGAGCCCGTTCAGCACAAGATCGGTGTTGGCGAGCTTCACGCTGTCCGGGAAGTTCGCGCCATCGCAGGTGGCGCCCCATGCATACGGTGCGAATTCGCCCCAGTGGGCGCCGAACAAGAGGACATAAACGACGAGGGCAGCCGCGAGGTACGCCGCGAAAAGGCGCAACCGTCCCATCCTGCCTCGAGGTTCCAGCCGTGCCATCGTTCCATTATGCGCAGAGACGCCCTCAGCGTCGACCCCCGCGCGCTGTCTCGAGCAGCGCCAGAAGACCGGCCAGCAGCCGCATCGGCGAGGGCGGGCAGCCGGGGATGTGGAGATCGACCGGCACCACCTTCTCGACACCGCCGATGACGGCGTAGCTCCCGGCGAAGAGGCCGCCATCCCGCGCGCAGGCGCCGACCGCCACCACCCATTTGGGATCGGGCGTGGCGGCGTAAGTGCGTGCGAGGGCGTCCCGCATGTTCGCGGTCACCGGTCCCGTCACCAGCAGCACGTCGGCGTGGCGCGGCGACGCCACGAAGCGCAAGCCGAAGCGCTCGAGGTCGTAGACGGGATTGCTGAGCGCGTGAATCTCGAGCTCGCAGCCGTTGCAGGAGCCGGCATCGATCTCGCGGATGGCGAGGCTGCGCCCGAGCCGGGCGCGCGCCAGCGCCGCGAGGCGCTGTCCCAGCGCGGCGAGGTCATCCTCGGCGACGGGCGGCTCCGCGATGGTACGGGGCTTCGCGAGCGCGGTCTTGGCGAGCAATCGCCACATCAGAGATCCTGTCCCGAATAGGAGCAGTTGAACGACTTGTTGCAGAGCGGGAAGTCGGCGACGATGTTGCCCTCGATCGCCGCTTCCAGCAGCGGCCATTGGAACCAGGAGGGGTCGCGCAGATGGGCGCGGCGCACGGTGCCGTCCGCCGCAAGCGCGACCCAGGCGAGAAGGTCGCCGCGGAAGCCCTCGACCAGCGCAATGCCTTCGCCGCCGCGCGGCGTCACCGGCGCGGCCATGGGCCCGGGCGGGAGTCGCGCCAGAATCTGCCCGATGAGGCCGAGGCTCGCGCTCACCTCCTCCACGCGGATCATGAGTCGGCTGTGCACGTCACCGTCGCTCAGCACCGGAACGGTAAAATCGAGCGAGTCGTAGGGCGGATAGGCGAGGTCGCGTCGCGCGTCGAAACCGCGTCCCGAGGCGCGGCCGACGAAGCCGCCGGCGCCGAAGCGGCGGGCGAGCTCAGGCTTGACGATGCCGGTCGAGACAGTGCGGTCGAGAAGCGAGGGCTTCCGGTCATAGATCGCCATCACTTCGGCAAAGCGCGGCCGCAGGCCGCGCACGAGGTCGCCAAGCAATGCCGCGCCGGCGGCATCGAGATCCTGCGCGACGCCGCCGGGAACGACGCGGTCCATTATCAGGCGATGGCCGAAGGCCTTGTCCGAAGCGGCGAGCGTCTCCTCGCGCAGCACCGTCAGCTGCGCCTGGAGGAAGGCGAAGGCGGCATCGTTGCAGATGGCGCCGATATCGCCCAAGTGATTGGTGACGCGCTCGATCTCGGCCATCAGCGCGCGCAACCAATGGGCGCGCACCGGCACCTCGCTGCCGAGCGCCGCCTCGACGGCGCGGGCAAAGGCTAGGCTTGCCGCCACCGTGCTGTCGCCGGAGACCCGCGCGGCGAGCTTTGCCGCCGCGGCGACCGGCTTGCCCGCCATCAGACCCTCGGTGCCCTTATGCGCATAGCCCAGGCGCTGCTCGAGCCGCACCACCGCCTCGCCATTGCAATGGAAGCGGAAGTGACCGGGCTCGATGATCCCGGCATGGACGGGACCGACCGGGATCTGGTGCAGCCCTTCGCCCTCGACTGGCAGGAAGTCGTACTGCGTCGCGGCGCGCGGCGAGGGCGGTGCGGCGCCTGCGGTCAGGGGATGGAGCCGCGGCCATTGGCCGTGATCGAGCCAAGGCCGCCTGTCCTCCAGACCTTCGGCGACGAGGCCGAAGAGGTCGCGCGCGGCGCGCTCGAGCCGCAACGCGCCGGGCCGAACGCTGGTGAGCGAGGGGAAGCGGCCGTCGGGGCAGGCAAGCGAGGCGACGCCGAGGCTGCCGGTCGATTCCTCGATGAGCGCCGCGTGGATTTCCGCGGGCTCGGCCCAGAGTCCGACCAGCACCCAGTCGGCGATGGCGAGATGGGTGGCGAGATCGAGCCATTGCGTGCGGTCGAAACGAGCGCGCGGAACCGGTCGCTGCGCCATGCGCTCGCCGCGCGCGAGGAAGTTCGCAAGGTCGGAGCCGTTGCTCATCCCAGGAGCTCCGCCACTTTCTGGAACCAGCCGACAAGCGCGTGCGGCAGATAGATGCCCGCGGCCAGCACGAGCGCGATATGCGCGAAGAGCGGCAAGAGCGCAACAGAACTTGCCTTGCCGCCGCCCTCGCTCGGGCCGAAGGCAAGACCTTGGAGCCGGGCGATGAGCGCGCCGAAGCCCACCAGCAGCCCCGCCAGCAGCAGCACGCCCAGCAGCGGCCGCGCCACGCTGCCGCCGCCGCCAAAGGTCGTGGTGACCAGCAGGAACTCGCTGGTGAAGACGCCGAAGGGCGGCAGGCCAGCGATGGCAATGACGCCGATGACGAGCGCCCAGCCCAAGAGCGGCTGGCTCGCCGTGAGGCCGCGGATCTCGGCGATCTTCTGCGTGCCTTTGACTTGTGAGACGTGGCCCACGGCGAAGAAGATCGCCGACTTGGTGAGGCTGTGCATCGTCATGTGCAGCAGCCCCGCGAAATTGGCGAGCCCGCCGCCCAAGCCGAAGGCGAAAGTGACGATGCCCATATGCTCGATCGAGGAATAGGCGAAGAGCCGTTTGATGTCGCGCCGCCGGTAGAGCATGAAGCTCGCGAGCAGCACCGAGGCGAGGCCCATGACGATCATCAGCGGCCCCGGCGCCAGCGCTAGCGGGTTGGCGGCGAGCAGCATCTTGAAGCGCAGCACGGCATAAAGGGCGACGTTGAGGAGAAGGCCCGAGAGCACCGCCGAGATCGGCGTCGGGCCTTCGGCATGGGCGTCGGGCAGCCAGGCATGGAGTGGCGCCAGCCCGACCTTGGTGCCGTAGCCGACGAGGAGGAAGACGAAGGCGAGATTGAGGAGCGCCGGGCTGAAATGGGCGGCGTTCGGCCGCAACTCCGACCAAGTCATCGCCGGCAGCCCCTCGCCCATCACGGCTTCCGCCGCGAGGTACATGAGCGTGGTACCGAAGAGAGCGAGCGCGATGCCGACGCCGCAGAGGATGAAATACTTCCATGCCGCCTCGAGCGCCTCATGCGTGCGGTAGAGCCCGACCATCAGCACGGTGGTGAGCGTCGCACCCTCGAGTGCCACCCAGAGGACGCCGAGATTGTTCGAGGTGAGCGCCAGCAGCATGGTGAAGCAAAACGCCTGATACATGGCGTGGTAGAAGCGCAGGTAATGCGCGCGGAGCCGCCCCACCTCGACCTCGTGCAACACGTAGCGGGCGCTGAAGAGGCTGGTGGTGAAGGCGACGAAGGCGGTGAGCGCCACGAGATAGATGTTGAAGTCGTCGATCAGCAGGAAGGGTGTCGTCGCCGGCGGCGCGAAGAACGGCACGAGACTGGCGGCGAGCGTCATGGCTGAGGCCAGCACATTGGCGCGCGCCGCCAGGCGATAGCCCGGCAACAGCGTCAGCAGGAGGGCGGAGAAGGCGGGAATGGCGAGGATCGCCTGGACCACGCTCATCGCCGTTCACCGCGGAAGCGCTCGATGTCCTGCACGTCGAGCGTGTCGAAGCGCTCGCGGATATGAAAGAAGAAGATGCCGAAGACGATGAACGCCACCATGACCTCGAAGGCGACCGAGAGCTCGACCACGAGCGGCATGCCCTTGACGCCGACGGCGGCGAGAATGAGCCCGTTCTCCAATGACATGAATCCCACCAC
>DATJAV010000251.1:0-2431 GCA_035515835.1 Allostellaceae bacterium | reverse complement strand
CGCGGATTTCCGTAGATGCTGCGCTGGCTTGGCGCAGCCTTCGTCTTCCTGCTCGCAATCGCCGGAGCGCTGGGTTGGGTCTGGCTCGACTACAACGCTCCCGGCCCGCTTGCCGCCAACAAGATCGTCGTCATTCCGCGCGGGTCGGGCGTCGGCGCCGTTGCCGAGACGCTCGCCCAGAATGGTGTCATCCGCCATCGTTGGGTCTTCATTGCCGGCGCCACGGTTGATGCTCGCGCGCTGAAGGCGGGCGAATACGACTTTGCGGCGGCCATCAGTCCGCGCGCCGCGGCGGCGCTCGTCGCCAGCGGCCGCGTCGTGCAGCACAAGGTCACCGTGCCGGAGGGACTGACGAGCGCCGAGATCGTCGCGTTGCTCAACCGCGAGAGCGCGCTCGATGGCGCGGTCGCGGCGACGCCCCCCGAGGGCAGCCTCCTGCCCGACACCTACTTCTATGTGCGGGGCGACCACCGCCAGGAGCTGTTGCTGCGCATGCGCCGCGCCTCCGAACATGCGCTGGCGCAGCTCTGGGCGGAGCGCGACCGCTCGCTGCCGCTCGGCAGCCCCGAGGAAGCGCTCACGCTCGCGTCGATCGTCGAGAAGGAAACCGCCCGCGAAGAAGAGCGCCCGCACGTCGCTGCCGTGTTCCTCAACCGGTTGAAGCTCGGCATGAAGCTGCAAGCCGATCCGACCGTGGCCTATTCGCTCACCGAGGGCGGCGCGAAGCCGCTCAATCACCCGCTGGGACATGACGATCTCGCGGTCGATTCGCCCTATAACACCTACATGCATACGGGCTTGCCGCCGACGCCCATCGACAACCCCGGTCTTGCGGCGCTGCGCGCGGTGCTGCATCCGGCGGCGAGCGACGATCTCTATTTCGTCGCCGATGGCACCGGCGGCCACGCCTTTGCGCGCACCCTGGCCGAGCACAACCGCAACGTGACGCAGCTCCGCCTCAAGCGCGACGGCGGGCGAGACTGAGAGAGGACGATGGAGGCAGAGAACATCCGCCGCGAGGATAACGCCGAGGTGCGCATCACCGAATGGCGCTTTGCGCCGGGGGCAGCCACCGGATATCACCGGCACGAGTTCGACTATGTCGTCGTCTATGTCACCGCGGCGAAGATCCGCGCCGTCGGCCCCGACGGTGAGGTCACCTTCGAGATGGCGCCAGGTCAGTGCTATTTCCGCAAGGCAGGCGTCGAGCATGACGTGATCAACGCCGGCGCCGCGTCGGTCACCTTCATCGAGATCGAGTTGAAGCGCTGAGGCGCCCGCCGATTTCGGAGGTTCGGTTGTTGCCCGGTCCGGCCAGGGCTATAACCGGCCCGATCGCTTCCGGGCCCATGGGGGTGCGAAAGTTTGACCGTCTCCAGCATGACCGGCTTTGCTCGTGCCGACGGGCATGAGGACGGATTTTCCTGGGTCTGGGAATTGAAGAGCGTGAACGGCAAGGCGCTCGACCTTCGTTTCCGCCTGCCGCCCGGGTCCGAATCGCTGGAGCTGCCGCTGCGCGCGGGCCTCGCACAAAGGCTGAAGCGCGGCGCCGTGTCGGTGACCTTGACCCTGACAAAGGGTGGATCCTCGGGCGGCCTGCGCGTCAACCGCGAGGCCCTGGCGCAAGTGACAGCGCTGGCGCAGGATCTCGTGGCACAAGGGAAGGCGGCGCCGCCCCGCGCCGATGGCCTCCTTGCGTTGCGCGGCGTGATCGAGAGCGGCGAGGAGATGGAGGACGAAGGCCGTCGCGCCCAGCGCCAGCAAGCGTTGCTGCGCAGCTTCGAGAGCGCGCTCGCTCAGCTCGCCACCATGCGCATGGCCGAAGGCGCGCGGCTCATTCCCGTGCTCGAGGAGCGCCTGGCCGAGATCGCCCGTCTCCTCGCCGCGGCCGAGGACAATGCCTCGATCCAACCCGAGGCGCTGAAGGCGCGGCTCGCCGCCATGGTGGCGGAGCTTCTCGGTGCGACGCCGATGCTGACGCCGGAGCGGCTGGCACAGGAGGCGGCGCTCGTCGTCGCCAAGGCCGATATCCGCGAGGAGCTGGACCGTCTTGCCGCCCATATCGTCGCCGCGCAGGAGCTTCTCGCCGAGGGCGGCCCGATCGGACGGCGCTTCGATTTCCTATGCCAGGAATTCAATCGGGAGGCCAACACGCTCTGCTCGAAATCCGCCGATGTCGCGCTAACCCGCATCGGGCTTGCGCTCAAGGCGGCGATCGAGCAGCTGCGCGAGCAGGTGCAGAACCTTGAGTAGCGGCGCCGCCCCAGCCGCGGTTGAGATTGCGCGGCGTGGCATTCTCCTGGTGCTGTCCTCGCCGTCCGGGGCGGGCAAGACGACGATCACCAGGGAGCTCGTTGCCCGCGATCCCGGGCTCAAGATTTCCGTCTCGGTGACGACGCGGCCGCGGCGCAAGAGCGAAATCGAAGGCCAG
>DATJAV010000250.1:0-11733 GCA_035515835.1 Allostellaceae bacterium | reverse complement strand
GAGGACAATCGGCAGATCCTGCGCGATCTCCTGACGGCGGCCGGTTATGACCTGCTCGAGGCGGTCGATGGCGAGGCGGGGATCGCCATGGCGCTCGCGGAGCAACCCGATCTCATCTTGATGGACATCCAGCTCCCGCAGATCGACGGCTATGAGGCGACGCGGCGCATCAAGGCCGACCTCTCGCTTCGGCATATCCCGATCATCGCCGTCACCTCCTACGCGCTCTCGGGCGACGAAGAGAAGACGCGCGCCGCCGGCTGCGACGCCTACATCGCCAAGCCCTTCAGCCCGCGTCAGCTGTTGGCGAAGGTGCGGGAGCTGCTGGGGTAAGCGCGATGCGCCAGACGCCGCTGATCCTCGTCGTCGACGACACGCCGGAGAATATCGAGATCGTCTCGATGCGGCTCGAGGCGCAGGGCTACGCCGTGGCCAGCGCCGTCGACGGCGAGGATGCGCTCGAGAAGACGCGAGAGCTCGTCCCCGATCTCATCCTGCTCGACATCATGATGCCGAAGCTCGACGGCATCGCCGCGACTCGGCGCTTGCGGGCCAATGCGGCGCTGCCCTTCATTCCGATCATCCTACTGACCGCCAAGGCCGATGCCAAGGATGTGGTCGCCGGTCTCGATGCCGGCGCCAACGACTATCTGACGAAGCCGGTCGATCATGCCTCGCTGGTCGCCCGCGTGCGCGCCATGCTGCGGATCAAAGCGCTTCAGGACGAGGTGCAGGCGCAAGCCGCCGAGCTGGCGCGCTGGAACAAGACGCTTGAGGAGCGAGTCCAGGCGCAGCTCGTCGAGATCGAGCGCATCGGCCGCTTGAAGCGCTTCCTCGCGCCGCAGCTGGCGGAGATGATCGTCGCCGTCGGCGACGATCGCATCCTCGAGAGCCACCGCCGCGACATCGCCGTGCTGTTCTGCGATCTTCGCGGCTACACCGCCTTTGCCGAGGCGGGCGAGCCCGAGGAGGTGATCGCGCTGCTGCGCGAATATCACGCGGCGCTGGGCCCGCTCATCCACGCCGCCGAAGGCACGCTCGATCGTTTCACCGGCGACGGCATGATGGTGTTCTTCAACGACCCCATGCCCTGTCCCGATCCGGCCGCTCGCGCGGTGCGGCTTGCCGTCGCCATGCGCGCCGCGGTCGCCGAACTTGCGCTGGCCTGGCGCAGGCGCGGCCACTCTCTGGGCTTCGGCGTCGGCGTCGCTCAGGGCTATGCCACGCTGGGCCGCATCGGCTTCGAGGGGCGCAGCGACTACACGGCGGTCGGCACCGTCACCAACCTCGCCGCGCGGCTTTGCGCCGAGGCCAAGGACGGGCAGATCCTGGTCTCGCCGCGCGTCGCCGCCGCGGTCGAGAGCTTCGCCGAGCTGGCGGAGGTCGGCGAGCTCGCGCTTAAAGGCTTGAGCCGGCCGATCGCGGTCAGCAATGTGGTCGGACTGAAGCGCGGCTGAGGGACGCTGCATAAGCGCGGTGCGTCGCCTAGTTGATCAGCCCGTAGAACCTCCCGGCATTCTCGCAAGTGATCTTGTGCGTCGTCTCCGCCGAGAGATGGCCGAATTGCTCGGCGATGTATTTCGTCGATTCCGGCCAGACGCCGTCGCCATGCGGATAGTCGCAGCCCCACATCAGCGATTCGACGCCCATGTCGTCGATGAGCTTGCCGCCGATGCGGTCGAACTGGAAGGTCGCCTTGCATTGGCGCCGCCAATAGTCGCTGGGCTTCATCTTGAGGCCGAGGTCCTGGAAGCGGTCCTCCCATTCGAAATCCATGCGGTCGAGCGCATAGGGGATCCAGCCGATGCCGCTTTCGCCGAAGGCGACGCGGATGTTGGGATAGCGCTCGAACACCGCGGCGCCCATCAGCGCCGCCAGGATGTTGATGAGGTTCATCTGGAAGCTCGACACCACGGCGAAGAAGACGGCGCGGCGGGCCCGGCCGGTCTGCTCCTCGAAGACTTTCGCCGGCATGGTCGGGAAAGTGTGGAAGTGGAGCGGCAGACGCACTTCGTTCACCGCCTGCCAGAGCGGCTCCCAGCAGGGATGCCACATCGGCTCCATGTCCCAGGAGCAGGAGAGCTCGAGCCCGCGCAGACCCATCTTGGCGACACGATGGATCTCGCTCACCGCGGCGGGGATGTCGCCATAAGGAAGGCAGGCAAGCCCGATCTGCCGCTCGGGATAGTACCGGCAGAAATCCTTGAGCCAGTTGTTGTAAATGCGCAACATCTCGTTGGCCGCCTCGCGGTCGTTGAGGCGGCTTGCGGCACCCAGGATGCCGTAGATCACCTCGGCATCGACGCCGTCGCGGTCCATGTCCTTGATGCGCAGATGCGGGTCGCTGACGCGGCGAATGCCTTTCTTGCCGTCGTCATAGAGCCCGGTCGACGCCATGACGTCGACCCGCGCGTGGCTGCCGGGTACGAATTTCTGGCCCGAAGGGCCGACGCCGTTGACGAGGCCGAAGCGCGCGCCGTTCTTGGCCGTCCAATAGGGGCCGTCCGGCCCTTCGGCGACGAAGGGCATGCGCTCCTTCAAGTCCTTCGGTGCTTCCTCGACGAAGAGCGAGGGCGGCATCCACGGCAGGTCGAGATGGCAATCGGCGGAAATCCGGCGGTATTGCATATGTTCTCCTCCCGGGTTTGGCTGCAGCTTATCGCAGGCTCAGTTGAGCCTCAAATCGGTGATACGGCGCGGATCCGGCTTGAGCTCGCCGCGCTCGACGCGGCGCACGATCTCGGTGAGCGCGATGTTGGCGGGGGTGGCGATCTCGAGCTCGGCGCCTTTGGATGCGACGAAGCCGTTCAGGAAATCGATCTCGGTGCGCCGGCCCTTCATCACGTCTTGCCCCATCGAGGGACGTTGCTCGGCCGAGAGATGCTTGCTGCCGCCGAGCATCTTGTCCGAGGCTGCGGCAAAGGCCGCCGGGTCGCCTTCGCCGGCGCGCGCGACCGTGGCGGGCGGCAGATGCAGGATATCCTCGAGCTGATAGCCCAACGCCTCGCCGACGCGGATCGCCTCGCTGCCGAGCCGCAGCATGAACCGCCGCACCGTGTCGTTGCCGATGCTCTCGTTGCTGGTGAGGCCGGTGCAGGCGGAGACGCCGTTTCCCATGACATTGGCGACGAGCTTCGACCAGCGCTCGCCCCAGAGATTAGCCGTCGTCTTGGCGCTGTCGGTATAAGCGACGAGCCGGCAGACTTCCTCGGCGCGCGGCGTGATGCGGCCATGGACCTCGCCGGTGCGGAAGACGGTGTGCCGCGCGCCGCCCTTGCCGGCGCCGCGATGGACGTGGCCGGGCGCGCGCAGCTCGACCGTGATGCGGCTGGCGATGCAGCCCATGGTGCGGCCCCAGCCGACGATGCCGGCGACGGTCTCCTCGTTCATGCAGTTCTGCAGCGAGACGACATAGCCGTTGGGCGCGAGATATTGGCGGATCAGCATGGTTGCCCAGGCGGTGTCGTAGGACTTCATGCAGACGAAGGCGATGTCGACCGGCGCCTCCTTGCCGAGCTGCTGCACCTCGGTCAGATGCAGCGCCCGCACCCGCTGCGTGAACTCCGGCACCTCCATGGCGTGGGTGATGCGGAGGCCCTTCTCGCGCATCGCCTCGACGTGCTGCGGCCAGGGATCGATGAAGGTCACGTCCTCGCCGGCTTGCGCCATATGCGCCCCGCAATAGCCTCCGACGGCGCCGACGCCGATGATCGCGATCTTCTTTCTCATGCCTCTCCTCCCGCTCATTTCGGCCGCAAGAACTCGTCGGCCCAGCGTTTGTAGGTGTCGTCCCGCGTTACCTGCCGCATGCGCTCGGCCGACGCAACCCCGGGGAGCGAAGCGGGCTTGGCGCCGTCGCGGAGCGCCTTCAGCGTCGCGTGCACCGCCTCGACCGCGGCCATGATCGGCTGATGGCCCTGGAGCGCCACGCGCACGCCGCGCGCGGCGAGATAGTCCTTGTCGTCGAGCTCAGGGCCGCCGCCGCCGATGATGATCGGCAGGGTGACTGCGGCGGCGATGGCGTCGAGCTCGGCGCGTTTGCGCACGCCGACGAAAAAGAGCGCGTCGACGCCCGTTGCGGCATAGGCCTTGGCGCGGGCGATGGCGTCCTCGATCGAGGTCAGCGAGGGCGCGGCGGTGCGGCCGACGATGACGAGCTCGGGATCGTGCCGCGCCGCCAGCGCCGCCCGCATCTTGCCGACGCCTTCCTCGATCGAGACGAGCCGCGGCGCCGTGCTGGCGAAAGCGGCTGGAAGCTCGGTGTCCTCGATGGTGAGCGCCGCGACGCCGGCGGTCTCGAGCTCGTCGACGGTGCGCATGACGTTCATCGCATTGCCATAGCCGTGATCGGCATCGACCAGCAGCGGCAGGTTTCCAGCGCGGTTGATGCGATAGGCCTGGCCCGCGAATTCGCTGAGGGTCAAGAGGATGATGTCGGGGGCGCCGAGCACGGCGAGCGACGCCATCGAGCCCGCGAACATGCCGATCTCGAAGCCCACATCCTCGGCGATGCGGGCGGAGATGGGATCGAAAACCGAGCCGGGATGAAAGCAGCGCTTCCCCCGGATAATGGCGCGGAATTTCTGGCGGCGCTCGGTCCAATGCATACGGCTGGCCTCCCTCGCCAAGCATTATAGCGGTACCAGCGATCGGAGGCCGATGCCCGAGTATGATGTGACAGCCCTGCGCCGAGCGCGTGCGTCGCTGCGCCGATCCGCGATAGACGGCGCGCCATCCGGTACACGCGTTGTCCAAGCTCCGCGCGCGGCCGTCTTCGACGATCCTCCCTCTCCCTGGACGTCACGCGGCGCCCGGCGGTCAGGCGACCTTCACCATCCGCTTGCCGCGGTTGTCGCCGGCGAGGAGGCCGATGAGGGCGCGGGGCGTGTTCTCGAGGCCGTCGATAATGTCCTCCTGCACTTTGAGCTTCCCGGCGGCGACCCAGGATTGCAGGTCGGTGAGTGCCACGCCGCGCTCGGCGTAATAATCCATGACGATGAAGCCCTGCATGACGAGGCGCTTCACCACGAGAAGCCCGGGGATGCCGCGCGGCCCGTGCGGCGCCGGCGCGCCGTCATATTGCGAGACCGCGCCGCAGCAGGCGATGCGGCCCTTCGGGTTCATCTGGAAGAGGCAGGCTTCGAGGATATCGCCGCCGGTGTTGTCGAAATAGACATCGATGCCCTTGGGCGCCGCCGCCTTCAGCGCCTTGAAGAGGTCGCCCGCCTTGTAGTCGACCGCGGCGTCGAAGCCGAGCTCGCGCGTGAGCCAAGCGCATTTCTCGGCGCCGCCGGCGATGCCGACGACGCGGGCGCCCTTGATCTTGGCGATCTGGCCGGCGAGCGAGCCGACCGAGCCCGCCGCGGCGGAGACCGCGACCGTCTCGCCAGGCGCCGGCCGCCCGACGCGCAGCAGGCCGAAATAGGCGGTGAGCCCGGCGATGCCGTAGACGCTCAAGAGATGCGTCATCGGCTCGATCCTGGGCAGCGGGATAAGCTGCTTTCCGCGCAGCGCGGCGTAATCCTGCCAGCCGGTGTCGGCGAAGACGAGATCGCCCGGACGGAAATCGGCGCTGCGCGAGTCCACGACTACCGCCACCGCGCCCCCCGCCATCACTTGCCCCGCCTCGACCGCCGAGCGGTACGTCGCCCCTTGCATCCAGGCGCGGTTCGCCGCGTCGAGCGAAATGTAGCGCGTGCGCACCAAGACGTCGCCCTCGCCGAGACTGGGCATCGCTCCTTCGGCGAGGCGGAAATGCTCGGGCGCGAGCTTCCCCTTCGGAGTCTCGACCAGCAGGACTTGGCGATTGCGGTTGGTCATGATCGCTCTCCATCGGGCTCGACGAATGAGAGTAGCCGGTCCTGACCAGACGCGCACGGGCGTGACGCAACCGTCGTCGCGCGGTACCATTGACGGACGCACTCCATCGATGCAGCCCGCTATTCCAGCCCCAGAGAGGCCCCATGGCCCTTTCCATTCGCCCCATCCGACCGAGCTTCGCCGGCGAAGTATCCGGCATCGATGTGGCGCAGCCAGTTGCGCCCGAGGATGTCGCGGCGATCGAAGCGGGGATGGATCGCTTTGCCGTGCTGGTGCTCCGCGATCAGCGACTCTCGGACGAGCAGCAGCTGGCGTTCACCGGTAATTTCGGCGCGATCGAGCATGCCGAGGGCGGCCATATCGCCAAGCCGCATGAGCGTCGCTTGGGCGCGGGTATGATCGACGTCTCCAATCTCGATGCGGCGGGGCAGACGCTGGCGCGCGAGGACCGCAACCGGATGTTCAATCTCGCCAATCGGCTCTGGCATTCGGACAGCTCGTTTCGCGCGATCCCGGCGAAATACTCGCTGCTCTCGGCGCGCGTCATCGCCACCGCCGGCGGCAACACGGAATTTGCCGATATGCGCGCCGCCTATGACGCGCTCGACGCGGCGACAAAGACGGAGATCGAGGACCTCGTCTGCGAGCACTCCCTCATCTATTCCCGGGGCGCGCTGGGCTTCACCGAGCTCACCGAGGAAGAGCGCGCGCTCTTCAAGCCGGTGCGCCAGCGCCTCGTGCGCACACATCCGATCACGGGTCGGAAGTCGCTCTATCTTTCCTCGCATGCCGGCGGCATCGTCGGCTGGCCGGTGTCGGAGGCGCGCGCCTATCTGCGCGATCTGACCGAGCACGCGACCGAGCCGCGCTTCGTCTATGTCCATCGCTGGCGCGTCTTCGACCTCGTCATCTGGGACAATCGCCAGACCATGCACCGCGTCCGCCGCTTCAACGAGCGCGAGGTGCGCGACATGCGGCGCACCACGGTCGCCGGCGACGCGCCGATAGTGGCGCAAGAAGCGGCAGCCTGAGCTACCAGATCAGCGGGATGAGGCGCCAGCGGGTGCGGCGGGCATAGTCCGCGTAGCCCGGTAGCTTCCGCGCCAGTGTCTGCTCTTCCCTGACCGCGCGCCAGCCGACGCTGGCGATGATCAGCGGCAGGAGCGCAAGTCCCCACCAGGAGCCCAGCAGCAGCGGCATGCCGAGGTGATAGATGAGCGCTCCCGTATACATGGGGTGCCGCACATAGCGGTAAGGGCCGGTGTCGATCACCTTGTGCCCACGTTCCGACTGGATCTTCACCACCGGCGCCAGGTAGGGGTTCTCGCGCACCGCGAGAAAGGCGCCGCCCATGCCGACCGGAATCGCCACCGCGCCGACGATCCGGAGCGCCAACGGCACATGCGACCAGTGAAAGCGCTGGCAGTCGAGCGCCATCAAGGCGAGCCAGGCGGGCCAGATCACCAGGGTCGCGGCCATGAAGTATCGGTCCCAGCGTTCTTGCGCGCGCTGAATGGGCGAGGCGAAGCGCTCCTTCAAGAGCGCCGGATCGTGGCGCAAAAGCCAGAAGCCGATGGGAAGGGAGCTGATCTCCATCTCGGCAACGAACACCCAGCCGGCGGGCCAGCGAATCGTGCCGGCGGCGCCGAACAGCACCGCCGCCAGCACGATGATGAAGATGCTCGTCTGCAGGATGAGACGCGATGCCGACATGGCCGCAGCCTAGCCGGTCCTAGGCGCCATTGCCGTGCTCAGAACTGATAGCGCCGCAAGCCGCCATCGACCGGGATCACCGTGCCGGTGATGTAGCGCGCCAGCGGCGAGGCGAGAAAGACGGCGAGCACAGCCAGATCCTCGGGCTGGCCGTACTCGCCGACGGGTATGTCGGCCTCGGCGTGGCGCTTGCGCTCCTCGGGCGGATAGTTGCGCAGGATCTGTTCGCTGATGATGCGGCCGGGGGCGATCGAGTTGACGGTGATGCCGTGGCGCCCCACGTCGCGCGAGAGACCCTTGGCCCAAGAGTGCATCGCCGCCTTGGCGGCAAAGGCGGCATTCACTTTCTCGGGCTCGGACTTCCCGGTGATGTTGATGATGCGGCCCCAGCCGCGCGCCATCATCTGCGGCAGAAGGGCGTGGGTGATCTGGCGCTGGCGAGTGAAGTTGAGGGTGATCGCCTCCTCCCACGCCGCCTCATCCGCATCGAGCGGCAAGGGCCGGCTGCCGCCGGCGCAATTGACGAGGATCGCCACGTCGCCCAGCGCCGCCAGCGCCGCGTCGCGGATGAGCGCCGCCGCATCGGCCGCCATGATGTCTTGGACGATGATGTGAGGTGGGCGCTGCCCGGCGGCTTCGATCTCTGCCGCCAAAGTCTTGAGAAGCGGCCGCCGGCGCGCCACCACGGCGAGCCCCACCCCCTCGGCGGCGAGGCCTTTGGCGATGCTGCGGCCGATGCCGGTGCTGGCGCCGGTGACGAGCGCCGTCCGCCCCTCTAACTGCAGTTCCATGGGGGCGAATACGGTCCGAAGCGGTCCGCCGCGTCAACGAAAAACTACCTCTTGCATTCAGATAGTATTTAGATATATCTTTCTCGAAAAGATATATCGAAACACGATCGAGGGACCCATGCATTATCATTACGATCACGACAGAGACAATGGCGGCCGGCGCCATGCGCGCGGTCTGGGCGAGGATTTCGGCCGGCATCGTCATGGCCGACACGGCATGCGTCGCCGCATGCTCGACCAGGGCGACCTGCGCTATGTCCTGCTGCACCTCATTGCCGAGAAGCCGCGCCATGGCTACGAGCTCATCAAGGCGATCGAGGAGGTCTTCGGCGGCATGTACAGCCCGAGCCCCGGCATCATCTATCCGACCTTGAGCCTGCTCGAGGAACTCGGCCACATCCGCCCGGAAGCCGGTGACGGCAACAAGAAGGCCTATGCCGTGACCGACGACGGCACCACCTTCCTCGCCGCCAACCGCGCGACGGTGGAGGAGGTGCTGGGCCGCATGCAGAGGGTGGCCGCCTCTTTCGGCGGTGGCCCGGCGCCGGAGATTCTGCGCGCCATGCAGAATCTCCGCCTGGCGCTCCGCATTCGCCTCGGCCGCGGCGCGCTCGCACCCGAGCAGCTCCGCCAGATCACCGAGGTGCTCGACCGCGCCGCGAGCGAGGTCGAGCGCAGCTGAGCGGGTCTTGCCTCGCGCGCGGCGCTTCCCTAGCGTCGCGGGCGATGGAGGCATTCCTTCCCCAGGCCGAGACCATCGCCTCGTTGCTGAAGCAGCGCCGGCAGACGCTCGCGGTTGCCGAATCCTCGACGGGCGGCCTCCTCGCGGCGGCGCTCCTCGCCGTGCCCGGCGCGTCGGCCTATTTCCTGGGCGGCGCCGTCGTCTATACGCGGGACGCGCGTCGCCTCCTGCTCGGCATTCCCGAGGAGGCGATGAAGGGCCTGCGCGCCTCGACCGAGGCCTACGCCTTACTGCTGGCGCGCACCGCGCGCGAACGCTTCGCCGTCACCTGGAGCATCGCCGAGACCGGCGCCACTGGCCCCACCGGCAACCGCTACGGCGACGCGCCCGGCCATACCTGCCTCGCCGTGGCGGGTCCGCTCGAGCGCAGCATCACGCTCGAGACCGGCGGCGCCGACCGCGTCGCCAACATGCGGGCGTTCACCGCCGCGGGATTGGATCTGCTGTTGCGCTGTCTCGGCGACAGCGCCGCTCAGGGCGTGAGCTGAGAAGATTTTGCTCAGGGAATCTCGTAGACCGCCATCTGCTCGGTGATGCCGCGGAGCGCTTCGTTGCGCGGCATCGGCGTGAGGCCGTTGCGCTCGAGAAGGGCGGCCGAGCGCGCGTCGCCCAGCACCGATCCGGTGGCGAAGATGGAGCGCGAGACGGCGAGGTTCTGCACCCGGGACGCGATGTTCACCGTCTGGCCGAAATAATCCTGGCGGTCGTTGAGGACGACGGCGAGGCAAGGTCCTTCATGGAGGCCGATCTTGAGGCTCAGGTCTTCATTGCCGCGGTCGTCGTTGAGCTTGCGCATCGCCTCCCGCATGCGGAGCGCGGCGGCAAGCGCGCGGTCGGGCGTCGGGAAGGTCGCCATCACCGCATCGCCGATCGTCTTCACCACGGCCCCCGCTTCGCCGGCGACGATGTCGTTGAGCACGCCGAAATGCGCCCGCACCAGATCGAAGGCGGCGAGGTCGCCGACGCGCTCATAGAGCTGCGTCGAGCCCTTGAGGTCGGTAAAGAGGAAGGTGAGGCTGGTGATCTTGAGGCGCTGATGCACGTCGATCGTGTCGGTGCCGTAGAGGTCGCGGAAGACCTGGTTGGTGAGCAGCCGCTTCGCCGTGAGGAAAGGTCGCCGCCGTCCGAGCAATGCATGGAGCGCGTCGCCGGCGATCCAGACGCCGGGCAGCACGCGCCGCCCGCTCTGGTTGTCGAGAGAGAGGCGCAAGGGGCCGGGGCGCATCTCGATCGTTCCCGTTGGCGTGCGCAGCTTGTTGAAGACGAGAGCGAGGTTCTGCCGCTCGCGGGTTGGCTCGCCTTTCACGTCGATGAATTGCGTCGCATGCGTGACGGGGTCGAGGATGATGATGAAGGCCGCCGGCAGCGTCAGCGAGACTAGCGCCTTCTCGCCGGGCGGCAGTTCCACGGCTTCGAGCGTGATCTCCTCGATCAAGCTGTCGATATTACCCGGCAGGTCGATTCCCGAGCCCCAGAAGATCTGGCGGAAATACTCGATGAAAGGCAGCTCCTCCGGCGTGTGTGCGGCGATCTTGCGCACGCGCTGACTGACAGTGAAGGTCACCTCGACGATCTCGTCGAGCGTCGGCTCATAGCCGGCGGCGCAGAGCGCGCACTCATATTCGTCGCGGTGGATGGTTTTGAGGGTCGTGCCGGCGTCGAGGACGCCGCCGCAACCCGGGCACAACACGTTCCAGGAGAGCTCGAAGAGCCCGAGACGGGAGGCGTGCAGCAGCGCGGCGATGACGCGTTCCTCGTCGAGGCCGTTCCGCCGGGCGAAGTCGACGGCGTTGAGGCGGCCGAGCTCGCGGTCGTCGCCGCTCTCGACCAGCCGCTCGATGGCGGCGACCGCGTCCTTGTCCGCCGACTGGCGAAGCACGGTGAAGAGGGGCTGGGACTCGTTCATCGGATGGACCACGCCGTAAATGGGGACGCTCCCGGGCATCGTCAACCATGACCCGGAGGGGCTACTCCAGTGTTGCCCGGTCGCCTAGCAATGCCTGACGGAAACGGTTTTTCAAGTGACCGCCGTCACGCGGCGGCAGCACCAGCGGTTTGGCATCGGCGGCGATCTTCACTTGCGCGAAGAGCGGCCCTTGCCCCGCCATGAGCCGCTCGCGCAGGGCTCCGACGCCGGCCATCTCGCGGATGGTCTCGCTCGCGGCAAAGCCGCTGCCGGCGGCGATGGCGGCGAGGTCGACGCCATGCGCGGTTGCCGTCTTCTGCATCCCGGTCTCGCCGTAATGCTCGTTGTCGAGCACGACGATGGCGAGGTTCTTGGGCCGTTGCACGCCGACGGTGGCGAGGCTCCCCAAGCCCATCAACATCTCGCCGTCGCCCGTCAGCACCAGCACGCTCCGCCGGGGCTGCGCCAGCGCCAGTCCCAGCCCCACCATCGCCGCCATTCCCATCGCGCCCCAGAGCGGGAAGGTCAGGGGATGGTCGCCGGCGGCGGTTGCATCCCAGGAGGGCGCGCCCAGCCCCGTCACGACCAGGAGCTCGCCGCGTCCCTCGAGCAGCACTGCAGCGACGGCGCGGCGATCGAGTGCATTGGCGCCGCTCATCTCAGTGGGCGAAGCTCTTGGCGCCGATGAGCTGCTGCGCCAGCAGCACGGCGACGGCGCGATAGCTGGCAAAGGCGAGGCGCGCCGCGCCGGCCACGGTCTC
>DATJAV010000249.1:0-13106 GCA_035515835.1 Allostellaceae bacterium | reverse complement strand
CATTCCGCTGCTGCAGCAGCAATTCCCGGAGATCGTCGATTTCTGGCTGCCGCCCGAGGGCTGCTCCTACCGCATCGCCGTGGTGGCGATGAAGAAGGCCTATCCCGGCCATGCCAAGCGGGTGATGATGGGCGTCTGGTCCTTCCTGCGCCAATTCGTCTACACGAAATTCGTCATCGTCGTCGACGACGACATCGACGCGCGGCGATGGCAGGACGTGATGTGGGCGATCGCGACGCGCATGGATCCGGCCCGCGACATCACGGTAGTGGAGAACACGCCCATCGACTATCTCGACTTCGCCTCACCGGAATCGGGGCTCGGCGGCAAGATCGGCCTCGACGCCACCAACAAATGGCCGCCCGAGACCAAGCGCGAATGGGGCCGCAAAATCCGCATGAGCGACGACATCATCGCCGCAGTCACGGCGAAATGGCCGAGCCTCGGTCTTCCCGGCAGCGGCAAGCCGATCTGGAAGTAGCGCGATCTGGCGCACCGCTGGAAGCAACACGGGACAGAGCCTTCCCGCGGCGCCCATTGGCAATGTTCGATCCCAAATAGAGACGCTCCATGCGTCGGCAGCGAGCCCTGCACATTGCCGCTTGAGCGCGACGTAGTCGACCTTGGAGCGGTGCCGGCGATCCAGCGGAACGGCCATCTCGCCGACCTGCACGCCGCCCGCGCGCTCCGCCTGGCGGCGCCACTCGCCTGCGTGACGGCGATCGCCTTCGAAACGCGATCGAGCAACGGGCCGCGGCGCGCCGAGGGACGCGAGCCCATGAGTTCGAGGAAAGCGTCGTGATCGAGCGAGCGCATCGCGGCAATGCGGAGTTGAAGGCAG
The DNA here is from genome assembly GCA_035515835.1 of Allostellaceae bacterium. GTDB lineage: Bacteria > Pseudomonadota > Alphaproteobacteria > ATCC43930 > CGMCC-115725 > DAHUYF01. The sequence continues at coordinate 12,265 of DATJAV010000249.1, read as the reverse complement.
GCGATCTGGGCCGGCGACAAGTCCACCACGACGACGCGCGCGGGATCGAGCGTGAGCAGCGCCAGCGCGTTGTCGCCGGCCGAGCAGATCGAGACCAGGGTCGCGCCCGGCGGGCTCGCGAGCCCGAGGAGGAGAGCGTCCGCATCCTCCCAGAGCTGAGCATAGCGGATGCCGTCGAAGCGCGCCTTGTCGGCGATCGGCGATTCAGCCATCGCGCTTCTCGACGCTTCCCGTCGCGCCATCGACCGCGAGGCGCTCGCCGCTGACGATCCACGCCGTCGCGCCCTTGAGGCCCACGACGCAAGGAATGCCGAGCTCGCGGGCGACGATCGCCGAATGCGAGAGCAGGCTGCCGCGCTCGACGACGATGGCGGCGGCGTTGCTGAACACGGGCGATCCAGCCGGGATCCGTGTGGCGCGCCACGAGGATCTCTCCCGGCGCCAGCCACTCCCGCGAGGGATCGCGCACAACGCGCGCGACGGCCGTCACCGAGCCCGCGCTGCAGCCGGTGCCGTGGCGGGCGCGCTCGCTGCCGCCGGAGAACGGTGTCGCCGACATCCTCGGCGCGGCGCCGAGGATGGCGGCACCGTGCATCTCGATCCGCTCCGGCGGATCAGGTCGCAATGCCGACGCCTCCTGCTCCGCCTTGCGCAGCCGCACCAGACCGGCGAGATCGCCCGCCAACCCCGCGCCCTCGATCGCGCCCAGCACCTCCTGGACGGTGAGGAAGAAAACGTCGCGCTCGCTCTCGATGAGCGCGGCCGCGGCGAGCTGGCGCCCGATCGCGAGAAAGAGGCGGCGCGCCCGACCGAAGATGCGGGTGCGCTCGAAGCGCAGATTCTCGCGGTCGCGCACGCGCGCCTTGGCCCAGCTGACAAGCCAGAGTGCCACCGTCCGGCGAACCGGTCGGCCGGCGAAGCGCAGCGCCAAGCGCGCCAATCCGTCGCTCCGCGCCCGCGTTTGGCGTGCCGGAGCGCGCGCGGCGGCCGCGACTGCGGCAAGGAGCGGCGCCGGATTCTCGGCCAGCGTCCGGCTCTCGAGTTTCAGCTCCTCGAGGCAGCGGTCGCCGAATGTGGCGACATGGTCGCCGATCTCGCGCCCCAACTCGGACGGATCTTCCATCAGGCTGCGATCGCCGGCGGCCAGTCGATCGACGACCGCGGCATCCCGGGCCGCGAGCGCGCCCATGCGGGCGATGCGCCGCGCCGGCTCGGCCGAGACGATGTCGCCCTGGCCGATCATGATGTCGTTGTGGAGCGAGAGGCCCTCGGCGCCGGCCCAGCGCTCGACCAGCTTGCACGAGGCGCCGAACGCCATCATGCAGAGAAAGTCGTTAATGAGCGGGGCGTCCCAGCGATCGAGCAGCTCGGTCTCGATGCGGCGATACTCGGCGGCGAGCGCCGAGAGCGGCATCGCGCCGAGCTCGGTCGCGGGCCGCGCCAGCGCGCCTCTGACGCGCGCATAGAAAGCGGCGACGGCGCGGCAACCAAGCGCAGCGCGACGCGCGCCACCCGCAGCCATTCGCGCAGCCGCGCGATGCCGGCGGCGGGCGGCGGCGCCAGGACGGCCGACACGGTGGCGGGGAGCGGCGCGGCGACACCCATCATCTCTTCCATGAAGCCGCGATTGAGCGAGAAGCCTGGCAGCAGCGCCAGCGCGCGATACCAGCTGATGAGGTTGTAGTAGACCCGCCCGTCGATGCGCGCGAGCATGTTGTCGAAGGTCGCTGCATGGGCGCGGATCGTCATCGCGTCGACGCCGACGATGCGCACGAAGGCGCGATAGACCCGCGCATGGGCATAGCTGGCGAAGCTGTAGGTGAGTGGCGTCACCAGCCCGGGATAGCTCTCGACGATGTTCGAGTTGTCGAAGACGAGCGGCACGGGATCTTCCGACGGGGGCGGCCCGGAGCGCGCTGGTGATCGGCCGCGCCTGCAGCAGAAAGAGGCGCCCGCCCTCGAACGCCCATTCGACGTCTTGCGGCTGGCCGAAGGCGCTCTCGACGCGAAGCAATGCCTCACGCAGCTTGGCGAGGTCGCCGGCGCTGATCGCGCCCGCAGCCGGGGATGCCGCGACAACGCCGCTCGCTTTCTCGAGGACATAGTCGTCGCCATCGATCTCGCCGGCGACGAGCCGGTCGCCCCAGCCCGCCACCGCGGAAACGACGATGCGATCGCGCCGCCCGCTCACCGGATCGGCCGAGAAGGCGACTCCGGCGGCGCGCGCCGCCACCATCTGCTGCACGATCACCGCCGGACCGCCGCCCCCGGGATCGAGCCCCCGCGCGGCGCGATAGGCGCGGAGACTCTCGATGAGCCCGGAACGCCACACCCGCGCGCAGGCGTCCACCAGGTCGACGCCGGCAACGGCGAGCAGCGACAAGAATTGACCGGCATGCGAGTGCCTCGCGCCGTCCTCCTCGCGACCCGAGGAGCGGACCGCGAAAGGCCCGGGGCCCAGCGCGGCGATCGCGCCGAAAAGCGCGGCGCGACCGGCCGCGGTCATGCCGTCTCCCGCAAACGCGTTGGCGGACAGGGTGACGAAGGGCGGCACGTCGAAGCCGCCGGCGACGAGCCGCGCCAGCGCGGCGGCCTTGCCGCCGACCAGCGCCACGGTGCTGCACTCCGCGCCACAGACGAGCGGCGCCGTCATCGAAAGACGAGACCGAGGAAAGGCGCAAAGCCGGCGCTCGCATAGCAGACGAGCACCCAAAGCCCCGCGACGGCGTCGATCAGCTTCTGTCGCCCTGGCTCGGGACGACGCACGAAGCGGAGCGCGACGATCCAGACGACGGCCAGCAAGATTCCTCCGAGAACGCCGTCGACGGTGGCGGCGCCCGTCACGAAGCCGGTCCCGACAAGCAGGAGAAAGGCAATGCTGGCGGCTGCCGCCCAGAGCCACGCGGCGCGCCGCGGGCCGAGCAGGCCCGAATATGTTTCGACGCCCGGCCGCTCATTCTCCGGCGCCCAGACCTTGCGGCCGAGCTCGATGACGCAGCCATTGGCGAAGCTCAAGCCCAAGAACCAAAGGAGCCCCGCCGCCACTGCGCCACCCCGGCGCAGCCATTCGCAGGCTGTCTCGAAGAGATCGATCAACGGCATGATCGCCATGTGCGAGACGAGATAGAGAAAGGGCCGGCGCTTCAGCCAATCCGGCACGAAGAACTCGGCCGTCATCAGCGCCAGCCAGAGCCACACCAGCGCCAATGGTGCAAGAAGCGCCGGCGCCAGAGCCGCGGCAATGGCCGCGGCGATCGGCACGCCGGCAAACCCGAGCCCGACGATCAGCCGCAGGCTCACCAGTCCGCGCGGGATGGGCCGCTCCGGCCGGAAGCGGCGATCGTCCTCGCGGTCCTTGATCTCGTCGCAGGCGCGGAGCTGAAAGAAAAAGATGACCGCCACCGCCCATGCGCCGGCGAAAGTCGCAAGGCCTGGAAGCGCGCGGCCGGAGAGATGCGCCGAGACGCTGACGCTGGCGGCGGAGAAGACCGCCAGCAGCACGCCCGTCTTCCCCAGCGGAAAGCGCTCGCGCTGATAGATCCAGAGCCGCTCGATGAGAGCCGGCGGGGCGAGTACGCGGGTGCTCATCGCGCCTTGCGCAGCCGGGCCAGCTTCACATGCGCCCGCGCGAAATGGCCCGCCGCCATGGCGGCAACGATCGAGAGCTCGCCGCAAAGGCAGAGGACACCGACGAGCTCGGCAAGGGCCGCCGCCTTGCCGGGACCGGAAAGTCCGGTGAGGCGGAGCGCCGCCGCTTGGCTCGGCAAGCCGGTGCCGCCGCCGACCGAGCCGACCAGGACGTTGGGCAGCGTCACTGACGCGAAGAGCCCGCCCGGGCGCCGTTCCATGCGCCTGAACCCCACGGCGGATTCCAAGACGCAGGCGGCATCCTGGCCGGTCGCGATGTAAGACGCCGCAAGCCCGTTGGCGTAGTGCGCCTGCGCGCCCAGCTGACCGCTGAGCAACGCGCCCAGATTGGCGACGCGGCCGTACTCCAGCATGGCGTCGACCTCGACGCGGAGATGCGAGCGCGCGAACTCGTCGGGGATGACGACGCTCGCCGACACCTTGCGCCCGCGGCCGCTCAGCATGCCGAGATGCGAGGCTTTCTTGTCGCCCGAGAAATTCGCCTCGACGAACCAGCGGCGCGGCTTCACCGGCGAATTCTCCTCGACGAAGCGACAGAGCGCGTGGGTCGCGATCGTCACCATGTTCTGGCCGGATGCGTCGCCGGTCGTGTGGCGGCACAGCAGAAAGACGATGTCGCTGTCGATCACCGGTTCGAGACTGACGAGCTTGCCTTAGCGGGTCGTCGCCTCGGCCGCGCGCGTCAGATCGTCGATCGCCTGCGCCACCCACTCGACGAAGAGACCGGACTGCACGAGGTCGTCGAAAAGAAAGCCGGGGCTTCGCAAGACGCCTTCCGAGAGCAAGGCGACGCTGGCGCCGCCGGCGCAAGAGACGACCTCCGCACCTCGCCCGTAAGAGGCGACGAGCGCCGCTTCGGTGGTGGCGAGCGGAATGAAGAAGTCACCATTGGCGTGAATGCCGTTGACCCGCACGGGGCCGATTACGCCCACGGGCACTTTCACGGTGCGGATGAAATTCTCGATGTTCCCCCAATAAGTCGCCGCCCGCTCGACCGTCTCGGCATCGGCGAGGGTCGCGCGGTCGGCGTCACGCTCGCCACTCGTGTCGAGCTTCCGCCACAGGCCGTCAACCGTCTCGGCTTGGCGTGGCGAACCGGCCGCAACGGCGGCGTCGGCCGCCCTGGCCGCGGCATCAACCGCTCCCTCGCCTCGCGCTCGGTCACCGTCGCGCGAAGCCTCTCGAGCATGCGGAGAATATGCGACGGAACGGTCATGGGGGATTGCCGGGGGTGCCCAAGGCTGGGGGCATTCTTCTGCGCCCAGATTAATGATATCTGAAGGAGTTGAGCAAAACGATGGCAATTCCGGCCGTAGTTTCGCCGCTTTCCGACGCGAGTTAGCGGCGGACGACGTGCTTGTCGGAAGGCGGGACGGAATTCGCGGCGCCAGAGCGACGGCGTCGTCACGACCGCGATCAGATGTTGCTTCCGCGAAAAGCGGGCGCCAGTGCTTCAGCGCCTGTCGCTTGCACCGGTTCCCGCTTTCGCGGGGAAGGCGAGGTAAGTGGGTCCGCCTAGCTGAAGAGGCGGTTGATCTCGTCCTGCGACAGCGCGGGGCCATCGGTGGCGACATCGCGGACGGCCGCCGGATCGAGCTGCTGCCGCTCGCCGACGCTCGACTCATCGGCCGCTTGCGCCGGCGCGCTCTCGAGACGCAGCTGCTCGAGCGCGCGCCTGACGCGCTGCCAGGTGAGGTCACGAAATTTGCACGCGTCGAGGATCGCGTCGACCTGCTCGATGATGACGTCCTTGGCGTCGGGCTCGCCGACCGCCGAGCGGATCATCTCCGCGGCGGTCATAATGTTATTCGCCGCGTCCTCGGTCGCCTGGACGAGATCCTCGAGTTTCAATCGGGAATTCCGGGTCGCCGATGTCGGCGTGATCGCGACGCGCGAGAGGGCGCCTTGCATCTCTTGCAGCTGGTCAGAAAGATGATGCTCGCTCACATCGACCATCTCGAGCGCAGCATGAATCTCCGTGCTGAGTTCGGCGATGCGGCGATCGACGAAGCGACGCAGGTCGTCGAACATCTCGCCGATCTCGCCGCGTACCACCTCGCGCAAGACTTGCTGCAGGCCCGTGGCCTCGTCGCCGCTCACCGGCGCCTCTTTGACGATCGACACAGCTCGCATCGCTGGGGATAGTGGCAGAAGGGGCTTAAATCGCGGTTAAGCGTAGTGATACGGGTGACCCGCGTTCGCTCGAATTTGCGACGAAGTCGCGGCAATCGAGGGGGCCGGCGTCCTCGGCTTGTCGCGTCGCGGCACGCTTGCTAGCGTTTGCCTTGCGTCCCTCGAGAGGATGGATTGATGCCCGTCATCGAGGTCGACACGCACCTGCGGCACACGGTCGGCCGATCCGCGGTGCACAGCGAGAACGCGGCACGCATCTTCAAGCTCGAGGGCGACGGACCATATAGATCCAATGACGAAGGCAATGGCTGACGGAAAGGATGCTCTCGATCTGCTGGGCGATCTCATTGCCCGCGCCCGGCGCGCCGGCGCGGACGAGGCCGATGCGATCCTCTTCGAGGGCGCTTCGCTCAGCCACGCGCAGCGATTGGGGCGCACCGAGAAGCTCGAGCGCTCGGAGAGCTACGATCTCGGCCTCCGCGTCCTGATCGGCAAGAAGCAGGCGATCGTCTCCTCCAACGACCGCGCCGCCGAGCGTCTCGGCGATCTCGTCGAGCGCGCGCTTGCCATGGCGAAAGCGGTGCCGGAAGACCCATATTGCGGCCTTGCCGATGCCGCGGAGATCGCGCGGAACTGGACCGACCTCGACCTCGTCGACGCGACGGAGCCGTCGCCCGAGATCCTCATCGCCCGCGCCGCCGCCGCCGAAGAGGCGGCGCGTGCCGTCCCGGGCGTGACCAACTCCGAGGGCGCAGAGGCGGGCTGGGGAAGGTCCCGCGTGGCGATGGCGGCATCGAACGGCTTTGCCGGCAGCTATGCCAGCACCGGTCATTCGGTGAGCGTCGCCGTGCTCGCCGGCGAAGGCACCGGGATGGAGCGCGACTACGCCTACAGCAGCACGATCCACGCCGGCGATTTACGCGACCCTGTGGCGGTGGGGAAGGAAGCCGGTGAGCGCGCCGTGCGACGGCTGGGCGCACGGAAGGCCGAGACCGCTACCGTGCCGGTGGTCTACGATCCCCGCGTCTCCTCCGGGCTGCTGCGGCATCTCGTCGGCGCTATCAGCGGTCCCTCGGTCGCGCGCGGCACCAGTTTCCTCAAGGACAAGCTCGGCGAGCGCCTCTTTCCACGCGGCATCTTCGTTATCGACGACCCGCACAAACAGCGCGGCTTGCGCTCGAAGCCGTTCGACGGCGAAGGCATCGCCAATCGCCGGCGCGCCATCATCGAGGATGGCGTGCTGACCACTTGGCTCTTGGACCTCGCCTCGGCGCGCCAGCTGCATCTCACGACGACCGGCCACGCATCGCGCGGCACCTCATCGCCGCCCTCGCCGTCCCCGACCAATCTCTGGCTCGAGCCGGGGCCGGTGACCGCACAGGAGCTCATCGGCGACATCGCCTCGGGCCTCTACATCACCGAGCTCATGGGCATGGGCGTCAACGGCGTCACGGGCGACTACAGCCGCGGCGCCGCCGGCTTCTGGATCGAGAACGGCGCGCTCACCCATCCCGTGAGCGAGGTCACCGTCGCCGGCAACCTCAAGGACATGTTCCAGCGCCTGAGCGCCGCCAGCGATCTCGAATTCAAGACCGGCATCGACGCGCCTACGGTCCGCATCGACGGCATGACGGTGGCTGGACGGTAGGGGTCTTTTTCGCCCTCCCCCAGGAAGCGACACGCTCAGCGGTCCTGGTTGAAGAACCAGCGGCGGATCCAGGAATGCTCGGGCGCGCTCGACGTGAAGGACTGCCCGCTCGCCTCCATCCGCGCCTTGATCGCCTTCTCGTCCCAACCCGTGAGGTCGGCGAGCGTCTCGGCCTCCTGCGCGAAGCGGTCGGGAAGCGCGTCGTAGTAGTCGTCCGCGGCCCGGCACGCGGTCTTGCCGGCGTATGGATGGCGGAGCACGTAGCGGCCCTGGAAATTCTCGCGGTCGCGCGTCTCCATGAAGGCCAAGTCTTCCGGGAAGTGCTGCGCGTCGTAGCGCACATGGAGGCGCGTGACGAAGGCATCGGATCCGCCGCCGTTGCGGTTCTTCGCGCCGCCGCCGATCCAAGGCGCGCCCAGCGCCGAAAGCTCGTCGTTGCTGAGCGGTTCGGCGGCACAAGGGTCGCACCAGCCGATGTCCCAGGCGTATTCCAGAAACACCGCGCGTCGGTCCTGTCGCTCCGCCGCCCGGTCGAACATCGCGGTATAGAACCTGCCGAACTCGTCCTTCACATAGAGGGGCACGTCCATGCCGGTCGGCAGTTTCACCGTGCGGTAATTCGTCGTCTCGACGCGCCCTTGATGCGTCAGCCCCAGCACGATGAGGTCCTGCGGGCCTTGCGCGTTCACCGTGCCGAGCCGCAGCGGCAGCATGAACTTCCGGCTCTCGTAGCGCACCTGCAGCGGCCGCAGAAAGCGATGGCCCGCTTCTTCCATGCGGCCCAGATTCACCTTGGCGATGAAGAAGTGCGTCTTCTGCTTGATGTAGCTCTCTAGCACATCCTCGGCGCCGGCGGGAATGCGATAGCCGTTCTCCGTGAGATAGGCGACGAGCCCATCGCTCTGGCTCGCGGAGAGGATCTGGATGTCGTATTCGCCGACCGCGTAGGTCGCTTCGACGACCACGCCGCGGGTGGCTTGCACGGCGCCCGCCGCCGGGGCTGACGGCGGCGCCGCCTTAAGCCGCGCTAAGAACCCATCGCGAATCTCCGCGCACGGATCGGGATCGAAATACTCGACAAGGCGCGGCGCGGTATAGGCGTCGAGATGGTCGACCGTCTTCATCGCGACGACGCTGATGTCCTTGCGCTCGAGGAAGCTCGGCACCGGGATGACGACGGCGAACTCCTTGGGATCGCCCTCATAGTCGCTTGCCATGGTGACGGCGGTCTTGCCGTCTTCCCAAGCGAGCACGACCTTCGACGCCTTGTTGAAGAGGCTCGCATCGGCTTTGGCGACATAGAAGCCGCAAAAGGCCGCCGCCGGCGGCGTCAGCTGCGTCGTGATGGCGACGGCGGCGACGGCCGCCTTGATGCCGCGCGAGAAGGCCTTGCTCATGGGGATGCTCCTTGGCGAGGGGTTGCGCTCCACTGGAAGCGCTGCGACGGAAAGACGCGGTCGAGAATCGGGTTGACCGGAGAGAGGGCGATCAGCGCCACGTAAAGCGCCGGGCGCATTTGCATGAAGAAGGCGAGGTAGTGCGCCAGCAGCGCTACGGCGAAGGCGAAGAGAAAGCGCGGGAATCGCGCTTCGGGCGTGGTTTTGGGATCGGAGATCATGAAGAAGGCGAAGAGGAGGAGCGAGCCGCTCTCGAGCTGATGCAGCGGAATCGCCAAGGGATCGCCGAGCCAGAAGGCGCGGGCAAAGAGCAGCGCCGCATAACTGGCGAGAAAGAAGAGCGCAATGTCGGCGCGCCGCGCCCGCTGCAGCACGAGAAGCGCGAGGAAGCCCAGGAGCGCCGCGAACCAGAGGCTCGCGCCCCATTGCCCCGGCGAGATCCATACATCATCGGTACCGAAGATCAGCGCCACGAGGGCGAAGCCCGCGGGGTTCCAGACATGCTTGCCGTCGATGCGGAGCACGAATTTTGAAGCGATCGCGATGCAGCCGGCGGCGGCGTGGAGCCAGGGCTCGTCGGCGCGGAGCAGCAGGCTCAGCGACAATCCCGTGATGAGCGGCGAGCGCAGATCGATCGTCGGCAGGCGCCAGAGACGTGAGCAAACCGCTTGCGTTCCAAGCGCGCCGGCGACCGCGAAGAGGCTCGGCAGCGGCTTTGCGCCGAGGTCGATGAGCGTCATGTTGAGGCCGAGCAGCAGGCCGAGCGCGGCGATCTGGTAATAGCGTCCGTCCTTGGGCCAGGATATCGCCGGCACAAAGCACCTCCGAGCGGCTTCGGCCGCGGCTCCGAGGCTCAATCCGAAGTTGGGCGGAACGGCGGCTTTTGTTCGACGCCGCGGTGGATTCTCAGCCGAGCGGCATGGGCGCCACCACCGAGAGCGGCGTCGCGGCAATGGCGAGCCGCGCCGGGAGCCGCAGCTCGACGTCGCCGTCGAGCTGGATCGGGGCGCCGACCGGCTCGAGGAGATTGACGCTCTGGCTGGTCATGATGCGGACGCTGCGGCAGCGCCCGAGGAGGCCCATCCCCACCGCCGCCATGTAGCGCAAGGCGGCACCGCGCCCCCCTTGGCCGAACACGACGACCTCGAAGGAGGGCTCATCGAGCCGCGCCGCCGGCGCCAGGACGAAGCGGCCGCCATAGAAATGCGATTTCGCCACCACCAGAGACGAGCCCTCGACCGCGCTCCCGCCGACCTCGGCGCGGTAGCAGGAGGGGCGGTATTGGCGCAGTCGCCCGAGGATGCTCGAAACATAGGCGAGCTTGCCGAAGCGGCGCTTCAAGGGGAGGTCGACATGCTCGACCACCTCGGCGTCGAAACCGATCCCGGCCATGACGAGAAAGCGCCGCGGCGGCCCGCCGCCGGCCAGCGGCGCCGCTTCGCCCGGCCAGACGCGGCGCACGGAAGAGAAGGCGGCGATCTGCGCCAGCGCGGCAAGTGCCCGCGGCAGTCCCAGCTCGGCGGCCAGCACATTGGCGGTACCGAGTGGTAGGATCGCCAGCGGCAGCGGCGAGTCGCGGAGCCCGTTCACCGCTTCGTTTATGGTGCCGTCGCCCCCCGCCACCGCGACCGCATCGAAGCGCTGGGGATCGGCCTGTTGCGCCAGCGCTTCCGCATGCCGAGGCCCCTTGGTCTCCGCCAGGCTGACGCTGGCGCCGAGCGTCGCGAGATGAGCGAGCCAGCGCCGGAGGCGGCTGCGCTTGCGGCGCCCGGAGGTCGGGTTATAGATGACCAGGAGGCGGCGTGCGCGCAGATCGGTCTCGACCATCCCCCCTCCCGGGCGCCCTCCTTAGCCGAAGCCCGGTCCCGCGTCATGAGTTTTCTCGCGCCAATACTGACGCTTGACGGCGGGGCGGGCCTTAACTAAGCCTCGACGAAACAGCGGCACCGGCTTGGCCGGGCCGGCATAGCGCGTGCTATGATCGCCGGGCCATGAAGGAAGCAGTCCGCTTTGAGCGCTGACGTCGATAGAAGCCGCGTCGTTCGCACGCCGACCCCCGGTTTCAGCCATCGCACCTTCGCTCTGGTGCGCCGCTTGGCGAGAGATTTCCTGCGCCCGCATGCCTTTCGCATGCTGCTGGCGCTTACCGCCATGGGCGTCATGGCCGGCGCGACGGCGGCGAACGCCTGGTTGATGGAGCCGATGCTCGACCGCGTCTTCGTCGAGCATGACCATGTCTTGTTGTGGATCATTCCCGTCGCGGTGATCGTGCTGGCACTGGCCAAGGGCGTCGCCAATTACTGGCAGTCGGTATTGATGACCACGGTCGGCCAGCGCGTGGTCGCCGATATCCAGCTCTCACTCTTCGCGCGCTTGATGCGCGCCGACATCGCCTTTTTCCACGCCAACCCCACGGGAACACTGATCTCGCGCTTCACCAATGACGCCAGCATGCTGCGGGGCGCCACCACTACGGTGCTCGCCGGCATCGGCAAGGAGGCGGTTACGGCCGCGTTCCTGGTGGCGCTGATGTTCTACCAGGACTGGCGCCTCGCCATCATCGCCTTCATCGTCTTCCCCATCGCCTTCCAGCCGATTCGCCGTCTCGGTCGGCAAATGCGCCGCGTCTCCGCCAATACCCAAAACGAGGTCGGTCAGTTCACCACACTCCTCGATCAGACCTTCCAGGGCGCGCGGCATGTCAAGGCCTATGGCATGGAGGAGTACGAGACCAATCGCGCCGGGCGGATCATCGAGAGCCTCTATCGCCTGGTCGAGCGGGCGCAACGCATCCGCTCGGTGGCCTCGCCGCTGATGGAGACATTGGGCGGCATCGCCGTCGCCGGCGTCATCTGGTATGGCGGCTACCAGGTGATCGTCGGCCAGCGCAGCGCCGGCGGCTTCTTCTCCTTCATCACCGCGCTCCTCCTGGCCTATCAACCGATGAAGGCGCTGGCCGGCCTCAACACCAACCTCCAGGAAGGCCTGGCGGCGGCGCAGCGCATCTTCGCGGTGCTCGACGTCGAGCCGGAGATTCGCGAGCCGGCGCATGCCCGGACGCTTGCCGTCAAGGGCGGCGAGATCCGCTTCGCCGACGTGCATTTCCGCTACACCAACGGCAAGCTCGCGCTCGACGGCACCAGTTTCGTCGTGCCGGCGGGCAAGACGGTGGCGCTGGTCGGCCCGTCGGGCGCCGGCAAGTCCACCATCTTCAACCTCATCCCCCGCTTCTACGACGTGACCACGGGCTCGGTCACCATCGACGGCATGGACGTGCGCGAGGCGAGCCTCGCCAGCCTCCGGAGCGCCATCGCCCTGGTGAGCCAGGAGGTCAGCCTCTTTGACGACACCGTGCGCGCCAACATCGCCTATGGCCGCTTCGGCGCCGGCGAGGACGAGATCATCGCCGCCGCCAAGGCCGCGGCCGCCGACGACTTCA
>DATJAV010000248.1:0-3060 GCA_035515835.1 Allostellaceae bacterium | reverse complement strand
GGCCGGGCGGGATCGGTCACGTCCCACATCTCGTGCGCGGTGTTGCCGAAGCTCCGCAATAGGTAGAACTTGTTCTTATCCGCATGCGGTAAGTCGCTGCCGCTGCACGCGCGCACCATTGACGCGCCGCCGGTCTCGCCGCCCGCGCCGGGAATCTTGCCTTCACCGGGAATGTGCGCGAGGTACCTGGGATGCTTCGGGTCGGTCACGTCGACGATCGAGGTGCCGTTATCCTCGTGCTGCCCGGTCAGCGGGTTCAGCGGCTTGGGATCGCTGTCGCTGCCGCCATGGTGCCCGATATAGGCGATCCAACGTCCGTCCTGCTGATGAATGGTCGGCTGATAGGCGCTGCGCCCTTGCAGGTCGTTGTAGCCGACCAGCGCCATGCTGCTGGATTCGGCCCTGGTCTGCGCCGCTGCCGTGGTCGCGATCGCGTACAACGCGATCGCCAAGATGCTTGTCTTCATGGTTATGCGATCCTCCCGGTAAGTCTTGGAACTGCGTTCCTGCAGCTCCTCACCCATAGCTCTTCGCCATGCCCTCGCTCGGATCGGCAAAGGCGCCGTAAGGCGGAATGGGATAGCGCAGCCCGGCCTTGGCGAGACCTTTCAGCCCCTCGACGGCGCGTGCCAGATCCTGCGGCGGCAGCGCCATCAGCATCTCGTCATCGGCGACGCCGCCATAGCGGCGCTCGGCATAGCAAGGGATCGAGAGGCTGACCTCGCGCGTCTTCAGCGCGTGGCCCCAGCTGTCGGCGCAGGCGCTCTCGCCGGTGATGGAGAAGTCGTAGCGCTTATACGTCTTCCATTGCAGCCCATTGATGCAGAGGATCATCTGCCCGGGCGTGCCGTAGAAGAGCACGATGTCGGGCGGGTCGAGCCGGGCGGCGCGGAGCGGCGCTACGACAAGCGCATTGTATTGTCCCGCCGGGACGCGCGGCATCTGTTCCTGATGAGCGCGGGCGGCTCCCTGGTTCTCGAACCAAACGCCGGTCATGCGTTTCCCCGAAAGGAAGTCCTCGCCGGGTTGGTTGAGGCCGATGATGCCGCCGCAATTGCTGAAGCGGCGCAGATTGTCGTGGACGATGCCCAGGGTGAGGCCGGCGACGCGTGCCTGGGTCACCAGCTGACAGGTGCTGAAGCTCGCGCCCGGCTTCGGCCGGCGCAACCCGGGAATGCCGTCGAGCGCCGCCGCGTCCGCGAAGAGCTTCATCCCGATGGGCAAGGTCCTGAGGCGCAACAGCTCGGTGAGCTCCTGCGCCAGAGCACGCAACGGCTCGGCGCCGGGAACGGTCTCGGTCATGGCGCATCCTCCCTTGCGCCCTAAGAGGCACCGGCGGCGGCAGTCCTGTCAACCGCCCGTCGCGGCGGGAGATGCACATGCTCGGGGCGGAAGCCCATGCCGATGACCCGCGCCGGGATGCGCCGCAGCGCCGGGAAGCGGCGGAAGAGTCGGAGCGGCCAGGGCAGCGCCAGCGGGCGAGCCCTTTCCGCGAGGACGCGGCTCAGCACCCGGTTCTGGATCAGGACCTGGAGGCCTTGCGTGAGGCGCGTCGGCAACGCGCGGCGGCGCTGGACGCGCGCCAGCAGCGCCTCGGGGATGGCATCCCCGCGCTGGAGAGCCGGCGCAAGGATATTGGCGGCGGCGACGGCGTCCTGGATCGCGAGGTTGATGCCGATGCCGCCGACCGGCGACATGGCATGCGCCGCATCGCCGATGCAGAGGAGCCCCGGAAGGTGCCAGCGGCGCAGGCGATTGACCGAGACGGTCAGCAGCTTCACGTCGTCCCAACTCGCCAGCGCGCCTATGCGATCGGCAAGGTGCGGCATCAGAGCGGCGAGTTCGTGTTGGAAGGCGGCGAGGCCCTTGGCGCGGACGGCAGCGTAGCCGCCCTTCGCAATGACGAAGGCGCATTGCCAGTATTGGCCGCGATCGATCATCACCAGGATCCGGCCGCCATCGAAGCGGCCAAGCGTCTGCGCCCGGTCGTCCGCACGCTTGCTCAGCCGAAACCACAGCACGTCGATCGGTGCGCCGAGATCGATAAGCTCGAGTCCGGCGTCGCTTCTGAGCGTCGAATGCCGGCCGTCGCAGGCGACGACGAGATCGGCATCGAGCTTGCCATCGCCGTGCGGGGTTCGCACCCTCACCCCGACCACCCGCTCCCCGGCGCGGAGGAGCGCGGTCGCCTCGCTCTCCATCATCAGGCGGAAGGAGGGATGGCGCCGCGCCTCTCCGGCGAGAAAATCGAGGAAATCCCATTGCGGCATCAATGCCACGAATTTGCAGCGGGTCGGCAGATGTGAGAACTCCGCCACCGTCAGCGTTTCTGCGCCGATCTGACCCTCGATCTCGCGCAGCTCGTCGTGCGGCCGCGCCAGGAAGGCATCGAGTAGATCCAGCTCCCCCATCACCTCGAGGGTCGAGGGGTGGATGGTGTCGCCGCGAAAGTCGCGCAGGAAATCGGCGTGCTTCTCGAGCACGACGACATCGACGCCGGCGCGGGCCAAGAGATAGCCCAGCATCATTCCCGCCGGCCCGCCGCCGGCAATGCAACAGCGGGTAGAAAGCGCCTCGACCTCGGCCATCGCCGCCTCCTCCGGTCTGTCGACACCTCGGGCAAAGGGCCATCCGCGCTTGACGGCGGCGACGGCGCAAATTTAAGATGCGGCCGCTACCACCGGAGCGGGCATGTCGAGAACCCTTTACGCCCGTCACGTGCTGGGCTCACGCTCATGAGCGAGCCTTTTCCGTCGCACCGGCATTTGAGCGGCAATTTCGCACCGCTGTTGATGGAAGCCGACGCGCCCGACTTGCCGGTGTTGGGCGGAATGCCCCATGAGCTCGACGGCACGCTCTATCGCATCGGCGCCAATCCGCAATACCCGCCGCGCGACGACGGCTACCATTGGTACGTCGGCGACGGCATGATTCACGCCTTTCGCTTTGCCCGCGGCCGCATTGCCTACCGCAACCGCTGGGTCCGCACCCGCAAGTTTCTCGCCGAGCGTGCCGCCGGCCGCGCGCTCTATGGCAGCTGGGACAATCCCCGTACCAGCG
>DATJAV010000247.1:0-17209 GCA_035515835.1 Allostellaceae bacterium | reverse complement strand
CTGTTGTTGCCGCCGCAGTCGCCCTTGTCGGCGCACTGGGGCGGTTGATGTATGTCGGCAACGAGATGAGCGAGGAACTTGGGCGCCTGGCGTGGATCGCGCGCCATGCTCTAAGGGAGCTTACTCGAAGACCACTGGACGGTTGGCGATCGGCTGGGGCGGCGGATGCTGGCCTGCCATCATCTGCGGCCGCCGGTTTCACAAGCGATGCCGATCGCGCAGTCTTGTCCGCAGCGGTGCAGACAGAAACGGGTATCGCTCCGGTGCTAGCCGATACTCACCCCCGCGGGGCTGGCCCGGGCTAGCCTTGGACGCTCTTGACGCCGCGCACTTCCGTCCGCTTCCCGAGCGCCCGGCCCAAGGCGTCGACGCGGCGTTGGACGCTCTCGCCGTAGCGTTTACCCGCCTCGGGCCCGAGCGACAGAACGAGGTTGCCGCCCTCGACAGCGATCTTGCTGCGCGCCAAGAGCCCCGGTACGCCGCCCGAGAGCGTATGGCCCAAGCGCAGCGCCAAGCCCGTAGTCCGCGCATCGGCCTCGGCATCGTCATCGAGGAGCGCGTGCAGGACGGCGTTACCGTTCTCGTTGCCGCCGTAACGGGCATGGACGGTGGCGGCGAGCCACGCGCGCTCACGATGATCCAATCCGGCGACGGGCGCGTAGAGCACGTTGCGAAGCGCCTGCTCGGCGCGGTAATCGGGGTGCTCCCGCCAGGCGACGTCGCTGATGAGCGCCGCCGCGAGGCGGAGCCGGCGCCGCGGCTCGCTCTCGCCGGGGAAGAGCGGGCCCGTCCACTCGAAGAGCTCCTCGCCGTCCGGACCGAAGCGCCGGTTGGCGAGCGCCAGATCGGCGCAGGCGGCGATGAGCGGATCCTGGCGCTGCACGTCGCCGCGCAGCAGGCTGAAGAGGTGCCCCTCGCGCAAGCCGAAGGCGGAGAAGACCAGGAGCTTCGGCGCGACGCGCCGCAGCAGGCGCTGCAGCACGCGGGCGGCGATCGGCACGACGTCGAGGCGCTTGCGCGATACGGTCGCGATCTTCTCCAGCGATTTCCGTGATTGGCGGGCGATGACGTCGAGGAAGTCCTCGGCCTCGCCGCGCGGCACCGTGTATTGCTGGATGATATGGAGGGGGTAGCGCGTCTGCTCCATGTGGATGCGCGCCAGCGCCCGCCAGGCGCCGCCCACGGCGTAGAAAGCGCCACCGTCGAGCTTGGCGCCGAGCCAAGCGACGGCGGCGAGCTGCTTGTCGATGGTATCGCGCAGCTTGCGGTCGTCGGCGGCATAGCCGGCGAGGCGCAGCGGGCCGATCGGCAGGGTCGCCGCGGCGCCGACCTGGCTTCCCGCCACCGGCACCAGCTCGACGCTGCCGCCGCCCAGATCGCCGACGACGCCGTTGGCCTCGGGAATGCCGGCCAGCACGCCATAAGCCGAAAGGCGGCCCTCCTCGGCGCCGGCCAGCACCTTCACCTTCAAGCGATGGCGTTTCTCGATCTCCTGCACGAAGGCGCGGCCGTCGCTGGCGTCGCGCACCGCGGCGGTGGCGAGGACGTCGAGGCGACGGACGCCGGTGCTGCGCGCCAGCGCAATGAAGCGCTGCAGGTTGGGAAAGGCCATGGCGAGGCCATCGGGATCGAGCCGCCCGGTCTGTTCGAGGCTGCGCCCGAGGCCGCACATGACCTTCTCGTTGAAGAGCGTGCGCGGCGCGCGGCGAATGCCGTCATAAATAACGAGACGCAGCGAGTTGGAACCGATATCGACGACGGCGACGCAACCGCCGCGCGCGGGCCGGGCTGATCGTCGCGGGCGCCTCTGCGCCATCGCTTTGCTCAGGACTCGGCCTTCTCCGTCACGAGGCGGGGCGTAGCGCGGGCGCGCTGCAGCGCGCTGCCTCGGCCGGAGAGGCTGGGATTGGTCATGAAATAGGTGTGCGCGCTGAAGGCGTCGGGCGCGAGGCTCTCGCGCACGTATTCGCCGTCGGGCAAGAGACTCCACGAGAGCGCCTGATCGCGCAGATTGGCGCCCATGATCTCGTCGAGCACTTGGCGATGCACGGTCTCGTTCTCGATCGGCACCAGCGCCTCGACGCGCCAGTCGAGATTGCGCGGCATCCAATCGGCCGAGGAAATGTAGACCTTGGCCTGATCGGAAGGGAGCTTGTGGCCGTTGCCAAAGCAGACGATGCGGCCATGCTCCAGGAACCGGCCGATGATGCTCTTGACGCGGATGTTGTCGGAGAGGCCGGCAACGCCGGGCCGCAAGCAGCAGATGCCGCGCACAACGAGATCGATCTGCACGCCCTCCTGCGAGGCCTTGTAGAGGAGATCGATGATGGCGGGATCGACCAGCGCATTGAGCTTGGCCCAAATCTGCGCCGGGCGGCCGGCGCGGGCATGCTCGATCTCGGCCTCGATCCCCTCGACCAGGCGTTGGCGCAGGCTGATCGGCGCCACGGCGATCTTCTCGAGCTTCGCCGGCGTCGCATAGCCCGTCATGTAGTTGAAGAGCCGCTGCGCGTCGCGGCAGAGCGAGGGATCGCCGGTGAAGAACGAGAGATCGGTATAGACCCGCGCGGTATAGGGGTGATAGTTGCCGGTGCCGAAATGCACATACGAACGCAAGGCGCCGGCCTCGCGCCGCACCACCAGCGACACCTTGGCATGGGTCTTGAGCTCGAGGAAGCCGTAGACGACCTGCACGCCGGCGCGCTCCAGGTCGCGCGCCCAGCGGATGTTCTGCTCCTCGTCGAAGCGCGCCTTGAGCTCGACCAGCGCCGTTACCGATTTTCCGGCCTCGGCCGCTTCGATGAGCGCACGCACGATCGGACTGTCGTCGCTGGTGCGGTAGAGCGTCTGCTTCACCGCCACCACAGCCGGATCGCGCGCCGCCTGGCGCACGAACTGGACCACCACGTCGAAGCTCTCATAGGGATGATGGACGATGATGTCCTTCTGGCGGATGGCGGCGAAGCAGTCGCCGCCATAGTCGCGGATGCGCTCGGGAAAGCGCGGATTATAGGGCGTATGAATGAGATCGGGGCGCTCGTCGATGATGAGCTGTCGTGTGTCGGCCAAGCCCAGCAGCCCTTCGAGCTCGAAGACATCGTCGAGCGAGGCGTCGAGCTGCTCGACGAGGAACGCGCGGAGATCCTCGGCCATGCCGGCTTCGACGGCAAGCCGGATGACATGGCCGCGGCGCCGCCGCTTCAGCGCGGTCTCGAACAGGCGGACGAGGTCTTCGGCTTCTTCTTCGATCTCGATGTCGCTGTCGCGCAGAATGCGGAACATGCCCTGGCCGATCACGGCAAAGCCGGGGAAGAGATGATCGAGGTAGAGTCCGATCACCTGCTCCAGCGGCAGGAAGCGCACCGCCTTGCCGGGAAGCCGCACGAAGCGGTTGAGCGTCCCGGGAATGAGCAGCAGCGCCTCCATGCGGTCGCCATCGCTCAAGCGCTGCAGCTGCAGCGCCATGCCGAGGCCGAGATTGGCGATGAAGGGGAAGGGATGCGCCGGATCGATGGCGAGCGGCGTCAGCACCGGGAAGATCTCGGCCATGAAGCGCTCTTCGAGCCAATTGCGGTCCTCGGCGGCGAGGTCCTCGGGGCCGATCACGGCGATGCCCGCCTCGGCCATCTGCTGGCGCAGCACGCGCCACGTCACCTGCTGGTCGCGCATCAGCTTGCGCGCGCGATGGTTGATCGCCTCGAGCTGCTGCGCTGGCGTCAGGCCGTCCTGGCTCGGCGTCACAATGCCCGCCAGCACATGGCCTTTGAGACCGGCGACGCGCACCATGTAGAACTCGTCGAGATTGTTGTCGGAAATCGACAGGAACCGGAGCCGCTCCAGCAGCGGGTGGCGCGGGCTGTCGGCCTCGGCGAGCACACGCTCGTTGAAGGCGAGCCAGGAGAGCTCGCGATTGATGAAGCGCGCCGGCGAATGGATATCCACCGACGATACCGCGGCGCGGAGTGCTTGAGCCACGTGTGCTCCCCATTCCCTGTCGTGGGTGGCCAGTTTATAACGGCTTGATGGCGATGTCATTGCAGCCGCCGGAGCGGGGATGAGCGAGCTCTATCTGTTGCGGCATGCCAAGGCAGTACCGCAAGAGGCAGGGGGTTCCGACCGCGACCGGCCGCTCGAGCAACGCGGGCGCCATGCCGCCCAGGCGGTCGCGCGCTGGATTGAGGAGCAGCGGCTTTCGCCCGATCTGGTGCTGTGCTCGCCTTCGCTGCGCACGCGCCAGACCCTCGACCTGGTGGCGCCGGCCTTCGCGCGGCCGCCCGAGATTCGCATCGAGAACGCGATTTACCTGGCCGGTGCCCGCGAACTCCTCAGCCGGCTGCATCAGGTGCCGGAGACGGTGGCTCGGCTGATGCTCGTTGGCCACAATCCTGGATTTCATGAACTTGCGATAAATCTATCTGACGTGGCAACCGGCCCGCTGGTCGCGCGACTCGCCGGCTTCCCGACGGGTGCTTTGGCTCGCTTCACGATTGAGACCGGCTGGCCAGCTCTCGCCCGCCACCACGCCCGCCTCACCGCCGTGGTGCTGCCGAAGGAGCTGATGCGCGGGATTGAGTAGAAGAGAGCGCCTTTCTCTGAGACCAAATGTGGGCTAAATTTGGTCTGGTCACCCTCATGGGAGGAAGAGAAGAAATGAAACCCTCTCGCGTCAGACCCATCAGCCAGCTGAAGGCGCGCGCGCCCGACGTGATCCGCGAGCTTGCCGAATCCCGCGAGCCCGTCGTCGTCACCGTCAATGGCGAGGCCAAAGCCGTGCTCCAGGACGTAGCCACCTATGAAGAGATACAGGATACGCTAGCTCTGATGAAAATCCTCGCGCTGACGGGAAAGCAGGTCGAGGAAGGCCGAGTGACGCCTGCCCGAAGGGTTTTTGCGCGCTTGCGGCGGCGAGCGAGGGCTTAGAACCGTTTGCGCTTCGCCGTCTTCATCAGCGAGGACGCCGAGCGCGATACCATCGACATCTACGACCATATTAGCCGGCGCGATTCCACCGCGAATGCGCGCCGAGTGCTGGACGCGATCGACACTGCGTGCCGGGGGCTATCGATGTCGCCGGAGCGAGGCAATGTGCCAAAGGAACTGCGCGCCATCGGCATCAGCGAATTTCGCGAACTTCATTCCGGCCCTTACCGCGCTATCTATCGCACCTTCGGCCGGCGGGTGGTCGTCTATTGTGTGGTGGATGGGCGAAGAGACATGGAAAGCCTGCTCCGACGGCGCTTGCTTCGCTAGAGCAGGGCTCGGCGCGACGGAATCGGCACCGCCTAACCGCCGCCGTTCCCGCGAAAGCGGGAACCCAGAGCTGCAGTGTTCCGTCGCTTGCCGTGGGCCCCCGCTTTCGCGGAGACGGCGGTGTTGGATGATCTCACCTCGTCGCGATCCGCTATATTCTAACTGTGCGCGGTCTCCCGCTCACGCCAACTGGAGCACGCGACGCGCGAGCGGCACCGTAATGCGTCGGCGCTCAGCGAGCGCGGCGGCGTCGAGAGTGGCGACGGCGCGCTGGGCCGCGGCGAAGCTGCGCTCGAGATGGAGGGCCAGATACGCCAGCACCTCCTCACCCACCGCGAGCTGGCGATCGGCGAAGAGCTTCACCAAGAGCGCGCCGATCAGCGCCTCGTCGGGGGCGGCGACGGCGACGCTGGGCGCGGCCACGAGACGCGAGCGGAGGTCGGCGAGAGCGATCGTCCAGCGCGCCGGCGGCGCGCGTGACACGATCAGCAGGTGGCCGCGCCGCTCGGCCAAGAGATTGTAGAGATGGAGAAGGGGCGCCTCGGCGGCGCGCTCGGCCTCGTCGACCACGGCGGCCGAGGCGCCGGCGAGGAGCGCCGGCACGCGCTCGGTCGCGAGCGTAGCGGGATCGATGATGGGCGCCTCGGCGCGCGCCGCGAAGACATGGGCGAGATGGCTCTTGCCGCTCCCCGGCGGCCCCCCGAGCGCGAGCGCGGGCGCCGGCCATCGGGGCCAGCGATCGAGCCAGGCGACCGCCGCGGCATTTGACGGGGCGACCAGGAAATCCGCGCGGCCGAGGGCCGGGCGATGGCCGAGATCGAGCGGGAGCTGGGTCATTCAGACCTCCCCTCGTGCTCGATGCGCGTCTCCCGGTTAGCGGGATCGTAGAGCGGGCTCGCGAGATAGCGGCTATTCGCGAAGCGAACGAGCACGCCGATCACCGCCGCCAATGGGATCGCCAGCAATACGCCAAGGAAACCGAAGACGCTGCCGAAGGCGAAGAGGGCGAAGATCACCCAGACCGGATGGAGATGAACGCGATCGCCGACCAGCTTGGGCGATAGCACATTGGCCTCGAGCACTTGGCCGAAGGCGAAGACGATGACGACCTTGACGATCCCGTAGACGCTGCCGAACTGCAACAGACCCAAGCTCAGAGCCAGCACGAAGCCGGTAGCGAAGCCGACATAAGGGATGAAGGTCAGAATGCCGGCGAGAATGCCGACGATGAGGCCGAACTCGAGGCCGATGACGGTCAGCGCCAGCGCGTACCAGATGCCGACGCCGAGGCAGACGAGAAGCTGTCCGCGAACGAAGCCGGCGAGCGTCTCGTCGATGAGGTGCGCTTGCTCGCGGATGGTCGCGACATACTGGCGCGGCAGCCAGCTGTCGATGCGTCGGAGCATGCGATCCCAATCGCGCAGCATGAAGAAAGCGACGATCGGCGTCACGAACACCAGCGACAGCAGGTTGGCGATCGCGAGCCCGCTGGTGAGAAGCGTCTGCAGCAGTCCCTTGAGAAGACCGGCGAGCTCGGCGACGGCGCTGCCGGCGATGTCGCGCAGCTTGGCCACGTCCTCCGGCGCAAGCTGCTGCTGCGCCAGCTGCACCCACTGCTCCAAGCGCTGTCGCGCGCCGTCGATCAGACCCGGCAGCCGGATCACCATCTCCGAGACTTGCAACTGCACCAGTGGCACGAGCAGCGCCAGCACGAAGACCATGACCAAGAGGAAGAGCGCGAGCGCCACCACGGTTCCGAGCGAGCGCCGCACGTGCCAGCGCTCGAGCTGGCGCACCAGCGGGGCCATGAAGTAAGCGATCGCAGAGCCCGCCGCGAAGGGCATCAGGATCGGACTGAGCAGATAGAGCAGCAGGAAGAAAGCGACCAGCGCGCCCAGCCAGAAGCCCAGCTGCTGGCGCTGGCTGGCGATCAAGACGCGGTTTCCGATCCGGCCAGCGCCCGCATCCAGCGCACCAGATATGCCGCGCCCGAGATAAAGGTCGTCGCCGCGACGGCATAGATCATCGGCTTGTGCAGATCGAAGAAACGGATGCCGAATCCGAGGCGAAACAGGATCAAGCCGACGAGGGCGATCTGCAGCGCGGTGTTGAGCTTGCTCACCAGCAGCGGCTCCCAGCGCATCGGCTGCGAAAGGGCGGTCACCAGCAGGAAGGCGCCGATGATCACCACGTCGCGAAAGACGACGAGGATCACGAGCCAGACCGGCAGCAGCTGCGACACGCCCAGCGTCACATACATGCTGACCAGCAGCGCCTTGTCGGCGGCCGGATCGAGAAACGCCCCCAATCGCGAGCGCAGATTGAAGCGCTTGGCGATGAAGCCATCGACGGCGTCGGAGAGCCCGGCAAGGAGGAAGATCCAGAAGGCGCCGGCGATCTCGCCGGTGAGCACCAGCCAGATCGCCACGGGGACGCAGAAGAGCCGGCCGAGCGTGATGAGATTGGGCAGGCTTACCAAGGGGGTCTCAGTGCGGAGCAGCCTCGGCGGGCGGGGCAGCCACGGCAGGCGCGACGGACGCGGCCGGAGGGGGCGGCACAGCCGAAGCGGGCGAAGCGGCCGGGGCCTGCGGAGCAGGCGGGGCGGACGGGGCCGCCTCGGCCGTGCGCCGCTGCAGGACCCAATCGGGATCGGTGCCGCTGAGCTCGAGGTCGCGCTGCGCCAGCGCCAGACGCAGCTGCTGGGGATCGCCGATGTAATGCAGCTCGACCCGCGCTCCCTGGCGGTCGAGCGAGACCAACCGGCTGCCGCTCACCACCGGCACGCCCGAGAGCCGATCGCGCACCGCGATCCAATCCTGCAGTGAGGACGCCGGGACGCGTGCCAGCAAGACGCCGCCGGCCTTGGCATCGGGCGTGCTCGCACTCTTCCAGGCCTGCTCAACCTGCTGCATGGTGTCGTTGATGGCGCGCGCCATGAGCGCGTCCGCGCTCTCACCAGGATTGGCGGCGTCGCTGACGACAAAGTGCTGCTCGCCGCCGGGCGATCCCGGCGTGTAGCGGACGCTGGTGACGTCGAGGCCGCTGAGCGTGCCGCCCCCCATTCGCGGCGTCGCCACGCTCACCAGCACGTCGACATTGCCGTAGCGCTGCGCAATGGCACGGAGTTTGCCATCGTCGCCTGCGGTGGCGCCGCTCGCGTCGATCGCCTGCAGATCCTCGATCTGACCCAGCGGCCGCACCACCGGCACCAATCCGGTTCCCGGGTTGCCGTTCTGCCAGGCGTTGCGCCAGGGATTGGGATCCTCCCAGAGCAGGCTGTTGCCGTTGAGATTGTAGACCGGCAGCACGAGCAGGGGCTTGCTCGACACCTCGGCGAAGCTGACGCCGGCGTTGTTCAGCATCTGGCGCACCGCGTCGGCGCGGAAATGCACAGTGAAGTCGGCAATGTAGCGCACGCCCGAGCGACGCTCATGGGCGACCTCGAAGCCCTGCACGAGGTCGTTCATCTGCGCCGTCGTCACCTTCGGCACTTTCTTCTGGTCACCGGGCTGAACCAGTCGCTCGATCAGCATGTCGAAGGCGCGCTGCTCGCCCTCGGCGATGGCGTGGTCGCGGGCGGCGATGGCGTTCTCGGCGGTGACGTCGACCGGCACCGGCGAGACGGTGAACATGTTATTGCCGCGTTGCGCCGACGCGGGATCGAGCGCCGCTCCGGCCAGCAAAAACAACCCCGCCGCCAGCGCCCGCGAGCATTTCAGCAGCATTGCCAACCCTTCCATGTCGTCGGTATTGTGCCGCCCACCGCGCCGATGGGCGGGTCATAGCTTACAATGGGCGAGGGCGCCATCAACAGCCAAACCTACCGCGCGGCCGGCGTGGACATCGATGCCGGCGATGCGCTGGTCGAGGCGATCAAGCCTCTGGCCAAGGCAACCCAGCGTCCCGGCAGCGACGCCGGACTCGGCGGTTTCGGCGCGCTTTTCGACCTGAAAGCCGCCGGTTTCAAGGACCCGATCCTCGTCGCCACCACCGACGGCGTCGGCACCAAGCTGATGATCGCCATAGCATCCAACCGACACGACACCATCGGCATCGATCTCGTAGCGATGTGCGTCAACGACCTTGTCGTGCAGGGCGCCGAGCCACTCTTTTTTCTCGACTATTTCGCGACCGGCAAGCTGAACGAGGCACAGGCCAAGAGCATCATCGCCGGCATCGCGCGCGCCTGCCGCGAGGTCGGCTGCGCGCTCGTCGGCGGCGAGACCGCGGAGATGCCGGGAGTGTATCGCAAGGGCGACTACGATCTCGCGGGCTTCGCGGTCGGCGCGGTCGAGCGCGGCCACGCGCTCGACGGCAGCACTGTGGCGGCCGGCGACGTCGTGCTCGGCCTTGCCTCGAGCGGGCTTCATTCGAACGGCTTCTCGCTGGTCCGCCGCGTCGTGGAAACGTTGGACCTTGCCTATGACGCGCCAGCGCCGTTTGCGCCCGAGGCGACGCTCGCCGACGCGCTGCTGGTGCCGACGCGGCTCTATGTGCGGGGTTGCCGCGCTGCGCTCGCGGCCGGCGGGGTCAAGGCCTTCGCCCACATCACCGGTGGCGGGCTGATCGAGAACATACCGCGCGTGCTGCCGGATGGCCTCGCCGCCGAGCTCGACGCCCGCGCCTGGGAACTGCCCCCGGTGTTCCGCTGGCTGGCGGAGGCGGGGCGCGTGCCGCGCACGGAGCTGGCGCGAACCTTCAACTGCGGCATCGGCATGGTCGCGATCATCGACCCGGCCGCTGAGGCGCGCGTCAGCACCGCGCTTACCACCGCCGGCGAGCGCGTTTTCCGCATCGGCCGCATCGTCGGCAACGCCGCCCCGGCGCCGGAGACGCAGCTTCTGCATTTGGAGCGGCAGTGGCCGGGTTGAGAGCGATGGCCCGCTGAGGTGGCACGCAAGACGAGGGCGGCGGTCGCGGGCGCGCTCCTTTTCTGGATCGCGGTCGGATTGATCCAGAAACTCAATTGGGGCTTCGGCGCTGCCAAAGCGCTGGTGCTGCTGGCGCTCTTCGTTGCCCTGCCCGTCGTCGCGGCCGCCGCCGAGCGACGCGGCGGCGACCGAGGAGCGGCGCCCCGCAGCCTCGTGCTGGCGAGCCTCACGCTGTTGGCCTTGCAGGTCGCCTATGCGCTCTGGCAATTGCGCCATCCCGGGCTCACCGACATCGCCACGACGACCCTCGCCGCCGGCGATAAGCTCCGCGCCGGCGGCAACCCCTATGCGGCATCCTTCGATGCGTCGGCGGGCGCCGGCGCCGCGCGTTTCGGCGGCTACAAATACCTTCCGGTGATGATCGCCGCTTACCTGCCGCTGGGCGCGCCCTTGGCCGAGCGCGGCGTCGTTCTCACCAATCTGCTGCTGGGGCTCGCCACCACCGCTCTTGTCTTTGGCCTCGCCGCGCGGCTCGCCGGCAGTCGCGCCGCATGGCTCGCGACGCTCCTCTATCTCAGCCTGCCGCTGGTGCCGTTTCAGCTCTTCGCCAAGGGCGTCACCGATCTCGCGGCGGTGGCGCCGCTGCTGCTGGCCCTCCTCGTTCTTGAGCGCAGCCCGATATCAGCCGGGCTCTGCGTCGGCCTCTCGATCGCGGCGAAGCTGCTGCCCGGCGCCTTGCTGCTCCCTTGTTGCCTGCCGGCCACGAATCGCGCGCGTCTTCACTTCGGCGGCGGCGTGGCCCTCGGTCTCTTACCCGCACTGCCCTTCCTGCTGTGGTCGCCCGGCGCCTTCATCGACAACATCGTCCTCTTCAACCTGGAGCGACCCGCCGACAGCACCAGCTGGCTCTTCGCGATGCCCCCCTTCGCGGCCACGCTCGCCCATCTCGTCGCCATTGCCGCGTACGGCACCGTCGCCGCCTATGTCTGGCGCCGTCCGCCGTCGCTGCTGCAGCGGACGGCGTTGGCGACGATGCTCATGCTGCTGGCGCTGCTGACGGGCCCCACCGCGCATCACAACTATCAGCTCTGGTGGCTCCCCTTCTTCGCGGCGCTCCTCGGCGTCGCCCTTGAGCGCGGGAGGGATGCCGGCGATGCGAAGACCGTGCGGCAATGAGATAGCGATCGCTCGTCGCGCGGCGCGGCAACTTCGGGTGCGCCTTTGTCGCTCTATTATCTGGGGCGCGCGAGCGCATTGTCGCCATGCAACATCATCCGTAAGCCAGTCCTTAACGCGCATCTGCGATGGTTGGAGCTTCGGTCCGCCGGAACAGGACGCGCCTCCCGATGTCCCTCTTCGCCGATCTCAGGATCTCGCTCAAGATCACGCTCGCTTTTGCCGGCTTGATCGTGGTCGCCCTCAGCGTCGCCCTCACCGTGACCGGGCTGCTCGGCACCGTCGAAGCCAGCAGCGCTCTCACCGACCATGCGCATCGCGTGATCGAGGCGACGCATGACGTCGTTGTCAGCATCGTCGATCAGGATGAGGCGGTCGACGGCTATCTCGTCGAAAAAAATGCCGAGTTTCTCGCCACCTACAAGGAAGGGCAGAAGGCTTACGGCCGGTCCGTCGCCAAGCTCCGGGAGCTGACCGCGGCCGAGGGCGACCAGCAGCAGCGCGTCGCCGATCTCGACCGGGTCGTCGAGGCATGGGGCGCCAAGATGGACCGTGAGATCGCCGAGATGGAGAAACCCCAAACGATGCAGCAAGCGCGCTTGGAGCACGCCGACGGAGAGGACGATCGGACATTGCAGGGAATGCGCAAGCAAGCCGCGGACATCGAAGCCGTCGAGCGGGACCTTTTGCAGGAACGCGCCGGTCTTCAGGCCGCAACCTTCTCGCGTGCCTATATTTTGAGCATCGGCGGCAGCTTCGCAGCGCTGCTCGTCGCGATCGGCATGGGCTTTCTGCTCTCACGCGGCATCGCGCGCCCGGTACACCAGATGACCGAGGCGATGAAGCGGCTCGCGGCGGGCGATCGCGCCATCGCCATCGCCGGCGTCGGCCGCAAGGACGAGATCGGCGCCATGGCCGAGGCGATGCAAGTCTTCAAGGACACGGCCATCGAGGCCGAGCGCCTGGCGCGCCAGCAAGTCGAGGAGCAGGCGGCGCGAACCAGCCGGGCGCAGCGCCTCGAGGAGCTGGCGCGGCGCTTCGAGGGCAACGCCGCGCGCCTGGTTCAATCGCTTTCGTCGGCCGCAACCGAGATGGAAGCGACGGCGCGATCGATGTCGGGAACGGCGGAGGAGACCAACCGGAAGTCGCTGGTCGTGGCCGCGGCTTCCAATCTCGCGTTCAACAACGTAGAGACGGTCGCCGGCGCCACCAAGGAGCTCGCTGCCTCGATCCAGAACATCGGCCGCCAGGCGGCGCAATCCTCGACCGTCGCCGGCAAGGCCGTCGAAGAGGCGCAGCGCACCGATGCTACGGTTCAGGCCTTGGCGGCGGGCGCTCAGCGCATCGGCGAGGTGGTCGGCCTCATCAACGACATCGCGAGCCAGACCAACCTTCTCGCCTTGAATGCGACGATCGAGGCCGCGCGCGCCGGCGAGGCCGGCAAAGGCTTTGCCGTGGTCGCCTCGGAGGTGAAGACGCTGGCCAATCAGACGGCCAAGGCGACCGACGAGATCGCCGGGCAGATCGCCCAGATCCGGGCGGCCACCAACGACGCGGTCACCGCCATCCAGATCATCGGCCGGACCATCGCCCAGGTGAACCAGATCGCCGCCAGCATCGCCGCCGCGGTCGAGGAGCAGACCGGCGCCACGCAGGATATCGCCCACAACATCGAACAGGCCGCCAAGGGTACCAAGGACGTTTCCGGCAATATCGAGGGCGTGAAGCAGGCAGCGACCGATACCGGCGCCGCCGCCGCGCAGGTGCTGGGCTCGGCCGGCGAGGTGGCGCGCCAATCGTCAGCGCTCAGCCAGGAGGTCGACAGCTTCATCGCCGGCGTCAAGGCGGCCTAAGCCGCCCTTGCCAAGCGCCGCGCTCGCAGTATACCAATCGCCCGATTGCATTTCGGAGGGGATCGGGCATGACGATGGACCGTGAGGTAGAGCGCCACATGGACACGTGGCTGGGCTTCACGCGCCTCCTCAAATGGAGCATCGCGCTCATCGTCATCACCCTGGTGCTGCTGGCGATTTTCCTACTCTGAAACGCTCGAACAGGCCTCCCCCGCGACAGCGGGGAAGAACGGGGAACAGCGGCGAACCACGGGGAGGCAGGCGGCGCTGGCCTCTCGGTTCTCGCTTTCGCGGAAGGGCGGCGGGCGAGAGATTGTTGATTCGATGCCGCCGAGATCGCCCACGGGCTGCTAGCGGTGGCGCGGATCGAGCGCGTCGCGCAGGCCGTCGCCCAGCAAATTGAACGAGAGCGCCGCGGTGAAGATGGCAAGGCCGGGCCACCACGCCATCCAGGGTGCCTGGGCCAAGAAGTTCCGGGCCGTGTTGAGCATGCTGCCCCAGCTCGCGTCCGGCGGCTGCTGGCCGAGGCCCAGAAAGGAGAGGCTCGCTTCGGCGATGATCGCCGCCGCCATCGCCAGCGTCACCTGCACCATGATGGCCGAGACGACATTGGGAAGAATGTGCCGCAGCACGATCCGCCAATGCGGGTTGCCGACGGCCTTCGCCGCCTCGACGTAGTCCTCGACTTTGGTCGAGAGCGTCTGCGCGCGGGTGAGGCGGATGAAGGCGGGTATCGCCGAGATGCCGATGGCGATCATGGCGTTGCCGAGGTTGCCGCCGAGAAAGGACGCCAGCGCGATGGCGAGGATGAGGAAGGGACAGGCGAGCATCGCGTCGGTCATGCGCATCAACACGCCATCGACGAGGCCGCCGACATAGCCCGAGACGAGCCCGATCGGCACCCCCAGCGTCAGCGCGATCGATACCGCGACGACACCCGCCCCCATCGAGGCGCGCGCGGCAAAGATGACGCGCGACAACACGTCGCGTCCGAGATCGTCGGTCCCCATGAGATGGAGGAGGCCCGGCGCTTGGCGCACCGCCGACCAATCGGTCGCCAGCGGATCGTAAGGGGCGATGAGCGGCGCCAGCACCGCCATGAGGATGAAAGAGAGGGCCAGGACGGCGCCGATTATGGCGCCGCGCCGGCGCACGAGGCGGCTGAGCGCCCGGCGCCAGGGCCGATCCTCGCGCGGCCGAGACGCGGCGCCGACGCCGATGGCGCTCATGCGCGGAGCCTCGGATTGACGAGGAAATAGGCGATGTCGGCGAGCAGATTGAGCAGGATATAAGCGGTCGCGGTGCAGAGCACGACCCCCTGCACCACCGCGTAGTCGCGGGTGAAGACGGCGTTGACGGTGAGCTGGCCGAAGCCGGGGATTTGGAAGACCTGCTCGGTCAGCATCGCGCCCGAGAGCAGCCCGCCGAATTCGAGCGCGCCCAGCGTCACCAACGGCACGAGCGCGTTGCGGAGCGCATGCTTCAGCACGACCACCCGCTCGGCGAGCCCCTTGGCTCGGGCGGTGCGGACATAGTCCATGCCCAGCACCTGCACCATCGCGCTTCGCGTATGCCGCATCATCACCGCGGCGATGGCATTGCCGAGGACGAAAGCCGGCATGATCCGCTGCCGCTCTCGCCGACGACGCCCAGCGCCCGCCCGGCGCGAAGCGCGAAGCTCACGCCGTCGACGGCGCGCAACTCGCCTGCCTCGCCCGCGAAATAGGTGCGCAAGTCGCGCAGCTCCAACAGCGGCGGACTCACCGCTTCAGCGCATCCCTTACGCGCGGCAGCTCCCGCTCGATGACGGCGCGGTCGAAAATGCCGGCGGGATCGTCGCGGCGCGGCAGAAAATGCAGGAAGGGAAGGAAATAGGCGTGCGCTTCATCATAGAGCCGGCGCAGCTCGAGCAGCGGCTCGGCGTGATCATCGACGCGGAGATCGAGCCAGGGATATTCCTCGCCGGCATAGATCAGCAGCGCCGCCGCTTGCTTGCCGCGCTTGTCGCCGCCCGCCGCCTGCCCCGCCTCCAGCGCATGGATGAGCCGATCGCCGAACGCCTTCTCGGCGGCGGCCTCATAGGCGGCGACCGTCGCCGCGATCACTTGCGGCCCCGCCAGCATATTGCCGGCGACGGAGAACCCATCGGCGATGGTGTGCCCGCACCAATCGACGCATTGGGCGCCGGTATGCGCGGCGATGCCGCCGCTCGCGTCCATGACATGGAGCTGCCGCATGGCACGCCCGTCATCCCCGGCGACCAGCGCCGCCACCACCTCCGCCGCCGATTTCCCTTCGGCGAGGAGACGCAATCCCCGCGGGCCGTAGGTCGGATTGACCAGCGCCTGCGTCGAGAGCGCGCCAACGCCGCTTTGCGCGTGGGGACAGAGCGCGCCCACGGCGAAGAACTTGGTGGTGACGGCGACCCCGAACGCGCCGGTCGCGGCATCGCGCGCGACGATCGACCACGTCACGCCGGGCATCCCCCATTCACAGCTCTGCTGAGCAAGCGCGCCCTCCCTTGTTTTCGACAGGGAAAGAGGATGACGATTCCACCCCGAAGAGCAACCCTCCGCCCCGATGGGCAAGGCTTCGGCTCCATCCCGGGAGAAAGCCGCGTCGCTGTCGACGGGGGATCTACAAGCCGCGGCTTTGCGTCCGGGTTTGCTCCTCGAGCAGCAGCGTCTCGATCATGCGCCGGTGGCGATCGTCGAGACCGAGGAGAAGCATGCGGCCATAACGCTCGACATTGGCGGCGGAAACGACGGCCGCCATCTGCGTGCCGCGCTCGATCTGCTCGGCGAGCTGCGCCAAGGCAAAGCCGTGACTCGCCAGCCGGCGCTTGATTTCCGTCGCGGTTTCCTGCACGGCCGCTTGCACATACTGGCGCGCGAGGTCGCGCAGTCTCGCCGGTGCTGGTGGCGTGGCGCTTCTCCCAATTCATGCGGGCGCGTATCCCGCGTGCGTTTTGCGCTTTACCATCCTATAGGTGAATCGATTGCATTTCGAAGTCTCAATGGTCGCAAAACTGAGCGCGTCAATCACCGCTGCGCGACTACAAGCGCCGTTTGAGCAGGCCTGCGCATTGCCGACTACTCACTAGGGGCGTAGTGCGACGAACGTCAAACGCGTTTGACCGCGATTACCGCCCGACCGCATAGCCCTGCATGCCGCGCGGATTGGCACCGGCTTTCAGCACGACGCCTTCGGCGGTGCGCTCGGCGGCGCAGGCGGAGAGACGGCCCTCCGACCAGTCTTCGCCGACCGCAACGTCATGGCCGCGCTGGCGCAGCGCCGCGACCGTCGCCGGCGGGAAGCGCCCTTCCACCGCGACGCGCCCCGGCTTCGCCAGGCGCGGCCAGAAGGAGCTGGGCGCGTGCTCGGTGTGGAAGGCGGGGCAGTCGATCGCCTGCTGCAGGTTCATGCCGTGATGGACATGGTGCAGGAAGAGCAGCAGCGACCATTGCTCCTGCTGATCGCCGCCGGGGGTGCCGAAGACCATGTAGGGCTCGCCATCCTTCCACGCCATCGACGGCGTGAGCGTGCTGCGCGGGCGGCGGCGCGGCGCGAGGCTGAGCGGCAACCCTTCCTTGAGCCAGAAGATCTGCATGCGCGTGCCGAGCGCGAAGCCGAGCTCCGGGATCGCCGGCGAGCTGTGTAGCCAACCGCCCGACGGCGTCGCCGAGATCATGTTGTCCCAGCGATCGATCACGTCGACGTGGCAGGTGTCGCCGACGGTCATCCCCTTGGCGTCGACGGCGAAGCCGCCGACCGTGGGCTCGCCGGTGCCGAGATGCGTCGTCGCGGGCTCGCCCGCGCCCGGCGCCGCGCCGGTGCCGGTCGGCCCGTCATAGAGCCGGGGCGTGCGCCCACCCGGCGCGCCCGGGCGGAGCTCGAGCGAGGCGCGCTGGCCGATCAGCGCGCGGCGGGCCTTCGCATAGTCGGCACTCAAGAGATCGGCGACGGGAACATCGACGAAATCGGGATCCCCATACCACGCCTCGCGATCGGCAAAGGCGAGCTTCAGGCATTCGACGACGGTGTGGACGAAATCGGGCC
>DATJAV010000246.1:0-3938 GCA_035515835.1 Allostellaceae bacterium | reverse complement strand
CTTGCAGTTTTCTCGCCAACGCGTCATTCAAACCTGCGATCTACCCCCGCGCAATTTTGCGCCGAGAAGTAACTAGTTTTTCTCGGTGCCTCTGTGCCTCTGTGGTTCATCTTCTTTCCGCTTCCATGTCACTCGATCTTTTCCGCGTCGTGGCCGTAGAGCCATTGGGTGGCGGCGATGGAGCGGTCGCCGTGAGCGGCGAGCGCGACGTCGCGGGCCAGTTGCTCCGGGCCGTCGGGGAGGTGGAAGCGGGTCTTGTTGGCGCGCGAGAGCTCCTGGAGGCGGCTCGCGCGCGGCAGGCGGATGGCCTCGTAGCGGCGGAGCGCCGCCGGCACGTCGTCGGCGCCGGCGGCAAGGCACGCGGCGAGCGCGGCGCCGTCCTCGATCGCCATCGCCGCGCCCTGCGCCATGAAAGGCAGCATCGGGTGGCAGGCATCGCCCAAGAGGCTGACGCGGCCCTCCGACCAGCGCGGCAGCGGCAAGCGGTCGAAGAGGCCCCAGATGAAGGTCTCGGGCGCGGCGGCCATGATGCTGCGGACTTGCGGGTGCCAGCCCTCATACGCCCCGAGGCAATCGGCAATCGCGCCGGGCTCGGTCCAGGATTCCTTGGTCCAGGCGTCGCGCTCGATGACGGCGACGAAATTGAGGAAGCGCCCGCCGCCGACCACGTAGTGCACAAAATGGCGGCGCGGGCCCATCCAATTGCCGGAGACGACCTCGACGCCGAGCGGTGCCACGCGCTCGAACGGCACCAGGCCGCGATAGGCGATGCAGCCGGTAAAGCGCGGCGCGTCGGCACCGAAGAGCTGCTGGCGCACCGCCGAGCGGATGCCGTCCGCGCCGATCAGAAGATCGGCGGCGATCTCGGTGCCATTGGCGAAGCGGGCGACGACGCCGTCGCCCCGCTCCGCGAAGCCGGCGAGGCGATGGCCGAAATGGACGCGTTCCTTCGGCAGCGCCTCGGCCAGGGCCGTCAGCAGATCGGCGCGATGGAAATGGTAATAGGGCGCGCCGTAAGCGGCGGCGATGGCCTCGCCGAGCGGCGCCCGCTGCAGGGTGCGGCCGTCCTCCCAGCGCCGCTGATGGACGGCAATGGGCCGCACCGCGCGCGCCGTGAGCGCGCTCTCCGGCACCAGGCGATGAAGGATGCGCGACGCATTGGGGCTGATCTGGATGCCGGCGCCGATCTCGCCGAAGCGCTCCGCCTGCTCGAAGAGCTCGACGGCAAAGCCGGCGCGCAGCAGCGACAGCGCCGCGGCGCTGCCGCCGATGCCGGCGCCGATGACGGCGATGGTGAGCGGCTTCGTCATGGCGAGACCATAGCGGGTGCGGGGGAAGAAGAAAGATGAACCGTGAGGCAGTGAGGCGGTGAGCAAGCCTGTTCTTGCTACATAGTGGCGCGTCGCTACCGGCGAAGAGGAGATGAGGGGGATGGGGGGAAGCTTCTCGAAAAAGAGTCGAATCACATGGTCATTAGAGTATCCACCGCTTAGGTGGAACCGCTGGCAACTCGCGTCGCCGCCATGTCAGCCGAGAATGTGCGGTGGTCACATTTCCCCCTCCCCCCCGTGAGGGGAGGTCGGCAGCGCGCGCAGAGCGCGCTGCCGGGAGGGGGCGGACGCAAGCGAGGTGCTTCGGAGAGAGATTCTTTTCGCGCGCTGCCCCCTCCCAACCCTCCCCCTCAAGGGGGAGGGGCGAGACTTGCCGTTGGACAGTGCGTGAGCCGGGTGATCAAGGGACGCCGATTCCACGTAATCGAAAGACGGTCTCGGTGTCGACAAGGGAAATAAGGCAATCATCGTCGAATGGAGACCGAGCTCCCCCTTATCTCCCTCATCTCCATTCACAAAACGCAACGCGCCGGGATGCGAGCAGAAACACTCTCTGACCGCCTCACCGCCTCACTGCCATCTTGAAGCTACGCCACCGCGGCCTGGGCGATGGCCCAGAAGTCGTCGGCGTTGAGGCTCGCGCCGCCGACGAGGGCGCCGTCGACATTGGCGAGGTGGAGGAGCTCGCGGGCGTTCGTGGGCTTGACCGAGCCGCCGTAGAGGATGCGGATCTCGCCGGGCGCGGCGACCTTGCCTTTGAGCTCGGCGCGGATATGGGCGTGGACGGCGGCGACGTCGGCCGGCGTCGGCGTGCGGCCCGTGCCGATGGCCCAGACCGGCTCATAGGCAATCACCAGCGGCGCGGCACCCATTCCTTCGGGAAGCGAGCCCGACAGCTGACGCGCGACGACCTCGTGCGCAGCCCCGGCGTCGCGCTGCTGCGCCGTCTCGCCGACGCAGAGGATGGCAATGAGCCCGGCATCTCGCGCCGCCTTGAGCTTAGCGCGGACGAGCGCATCCGTCTCGTGATGGTCGGTGCGGCGCTCGGAGTGGCCGAGGATGACGTAGCTGCAGCCGGCATCGCGCAGCATGGCGGCGCCGACGTCGCCGGTATGCGCGCCGTGCTGGCGGGTGTGGCAATCCTGGCCGCCCAGCGCGAGCGGCGTGCCGGCGATGGCGTCGCGGACCGCCATCAGCAGGGTCGCCGGCGGGCAGAGCAGCAGATCGGCGGCCGGCGGCGCGGCAGCGGCACGCTCCCCCAGCGCCCGCGCCAAAGCGAGGCCATCGGCGGCGAGGCCGTTCATCTTCCAGTTGCCGGCAATGAGCTTCCGCATGGGGTTCATCCTTGCGAAGGGCGGGGCGTGAGCCCTAGCACAGACGCTCCGGCGCTTCTATCATTGCCGCTCCCTCACCATGGCCGATGCGTCATGCTGCAAATCATCCGCTCCAAAGCCACCTCATTTGCCGCCAAGGTGCTCTTCGGCATCCTCATCATTGCCTTCGGCGCCGGCATCTGGAGCAACGCCGGCTACATGTTCAGAAGCCGCCTCGGCGACACCTCGGTCGCCCATGTCGGCAGCCGCATGATCGAGCCGAACGAGCTGCAAAAAGAAGTGCGGGACATGAGCAACGAGCTCAACCAGCGCTTCAAGGGAACTCTCACCCCCGAGCAACTGAAGACGCTGGGCGTCGTCGACGCGGCGCTGCAGCGCCTCGTCAATCAGGACCTGCTCGAGCTCGAGATCGAGCGCCTGCAGCTTGCGGTCGGCGACAGCCAGCTGAGCCAGATCATCCGCAGCGTGCCGGCCTTCCGCGACAAGCGCGGCGTGTTCGACCCGGCGATCTACCACGCCCTCGTCAGCGAGAAGCATATGAGCCCGCAGCAATACGAGAGCGAGCTGCGGAACGAGGTCGTCGAGAGCCAACTCGATCAGGCGCTCATCGCCGGCGTATCGCCGCCGCCCGAGCTCGTCGACACGCTCTATCGCAGCTCCGCCGAGCGCCGCACCGCCGACATGATGACGATCCCGGAGAGCGCCGTCCCGGCTCCCGCCACGCCCTCAGATGCGGACATCGAAGCCTATTACGAAAAGCACACGAAACAGGCGAAGGACGAGGACCAGCAGGAGCAAGACCGCGAGGCGGCGGCGCTCAACGTGCCGGAGCTGCGCAGCTTCAGCGTGGGGCTGCTGCTGGTGGAGGACGTGGCGGCGCAGATCAAGGTGCCCGAGGAGAAGCTGCGCAGCCAATACGATCAGCGCCAGGACGAGTTCCGCACCAAGGCCGAAGGCCATTTCGAGCAGATCGTGCTCCCCGACGAGGCCAAGGCCAAGGAGGCGGAGGCGGAACTCGCCCAGGGCAAGGATTTCGCGGAAGTCGCCGCCGATGTCGCCCATCAGGCCAAGGACAAGATCGACATCGGCACCTTCAAGAAGGGCGAGCTTCTGCCGCAGCTCAACGACCCTGCCTTCGCCTTGAAGGCGGGCGAGACGACGCAGCCGATCCAGACCACCTTCGGCTGGCACATCCTCCATGCCGTCGAGATGAAGCCTGAGACGGTGAGGCCCTTCGACGAGGTGAAGGAGAAGCTCGCCAAGGACGTGGCGC
>DATJAV010000245.1:0-13726 GCA_035515835.1 Allostellaceae bacterium | reverse complement strand
GTACTAGGCGTCGGTAAGTGTCACTCACCCCACGGCCAAAAAGATGATTCCAGCGATCGCCGCCCAAGGCACCACGATCGTCGCCGTCCAAACCGCCAGTCTCGTGAAATCGATCCGTCCCCTCGGCAACGCAAGCGAATCGTGATCAACGGCCATGTCGGTTCCCCTCTTTGGCGCAGCTTTTTTTGATTTTCTCCGAGCCGCGACCCGAATTAACCATACCCCTCCAGGGCCATTAATAGCTTGGGCGGGGGGCGTCATTCGTGACAATAAAGTGACTTTGCCTTTTTTTCGCCCCATTCGGCGAATGGTCAACCCGACGCGCCAAGGGATCGGCGCCAACCCGCGCCAAGCAGATCCGGCGCCGACTATCGCATGGGCTCGAAGTCCTTTAGCAATATTGAAGACAAGGAAGCCATCGGTTTCCATCACTTCCGTAGGACCGAGAGCTACTGCGGCGCCGGGCCGAGGATTTCTGGTAAGCGGTCGTCAATTGTTTTGGTCCTACGCTTTGCCTCATGGATTTCTCCATCTATGCGCAGCCGCGCAAGTTCGCGCTACCCCGTCTCAATAAGACCGCACAAGTCGGCGGTGATGCCGCGCTGAAGGCGCTGGTGAGCGGCCCCATCTTTTTCTGGAGAAAGGGAGCGCTGACTGCGGGGGTGATCGCCGGCATGGCGACCTTGCCCTTCTGGCTGATCAACAGCGATGGCTATCTGCTTGACGCCATCGGCGCGCTCGTGTGGCTGGGCACGGGTGTCTTGGCGCCGCAAATCTTGGCTGCCAGCTATCGGCGCCGAGGCTGGGTCGACGTGACCGACCGGCGCCGCCCGCTCGATCTCAACGAGGATCGTGAGAATGGCGACGAGCCGCATCCCTCGGGTCTCTCGCCGGAAGAGCAGGTGGGCCTTATTCTGCCGCCGCGACGCGGCCGCCGCTTGCTCGATCTCGAGGACGATGGCGAGAATGACGACGCGGCGCCGGCAACGCAGCGCGAGCCGCAGGATCGCAAGGGCCTCGTTCTGCCGCCGCACGCCGGCCGCCGCTTGCTCGATCTCGAGGACGATATAGAGCCGCTCGACGAACCTTCTGTCTCCCGCCCAGCACCGGAGAACCACCACGGCCTCATTCTCCCGCC
The DNA here is from genome assembly GCA_035515835.1 of Allostellaceae bacterium. Lineage (GTDB taxonomy): Bacteria > Pseudomonadota > Alphaproteobacteria > ATCC43930 > CGMCC-115725 > DAHUYF01. Next base: position 12,588 of record DATJAV010000245.1, on the reverse strand, counting down.
GCGGCGCGGGCGCCTGCTCGATCTCGAAGAATCCGACCTCGACTGAGGATCTGCCGGACGCCCCTCAGCTGCGCGTCTCGGGGGCAAAGCGCAGCACATGCCGAAGCGGCCAGAGAATGGCACCGAGAAGGTTCGGTACTTCCCCCGTGCCAAGTCCCGTCGGCGGGTACTCGCCGGGCCGGGGTCGGTAGTGCGTGCCGAAAAGGATGTCGAAGAGCGGCAGGAAATGCGCAAAATTCCGATTGCAATGCTCCGGCCGCGTCGAGTGGTGAATACGATGATATTGCGGGCTGCTCAGCGCCGGCCAAAGCGGACCGAAGCCGAGCTTGAGATTGAGATGCTGGACGAAGTCCTGGAGCTTGAAGACGCCATAGAAAATGAGGACGACCGGCGGCACCTGGAACACGATGCCGACCAGCGGATAGATGAACATCATCCGGATGGGAGCCTCGATCCAGAAGTGACGGGTGCTGGTCGTGACATTCATCGCCGTGTCGCTGTGATGCAGCGAATGCATCGCCCAGAGCAACGGCACGGCGTGTTGCGCGCGATGCCAGAGATAGTCGAGAAAGTCGGTCGCCAAGAAAAAAACCGCCGCGGATACCGCGATGGCCCATCCGTCGTTCGGAAGCGCGATCCATCCGCCGCCGAAGGAGCCAACGACCACGAGGGCGACGGCGCCGATCATCGGATCCAGCAGATGCTGCATGAATTCGGCGAAAAAAGCGTAGCCGACATTGACCCGCGCATCGGCAATGAGCTGCGGCGCCCGGACAGGCGCAACCCGCTCGATGAGTGCGCCGACCGCAAAAACGGTCAGCAGCACCAGGAAGGACGTTGCGGGAAGGACGGCGAAAGCGTTGGTGAGAAACGCCATGCCAAACCGATAGGGGCATCGGCTTAAGAAAGGCTAAAAGGGCCGCCGGCTCATACGTCGTTAACGAGAGCGGAATAGAGTCGCAGTTTTTCGGCCGCCAGGGAGCACCCAGAGGCATCGATGGCATTCGCTTGGTCGAGGCTGAGCCGCCCTCCCCTGGGCCTCCGCCTCTTTGCGCATGATCTGCGTTTTCCCCTGGCGACGACGTTGGCGATCGGCGCGCTTGTCGGCATCCTCACCTGCCTCGCCGACATCTTTGTCTTCAGCTCGGTGTTCCCGCCGGGCTACCGGCAGCTCGTGCACGACATGCCGACGGCCGAGCGAATCTTCTTTGTGGGCGGCGTATCGCTTTTCGACGAGATCACCTTCCGGCTGGGAGTGATGACGCTCCTCGTTTGGCTTGCGACGCGGCTATTTCCATCAAGGGACGGCATCTATTGGGCCGCCATCGTCTTGGCCCAGCTCATCAACATCCTCTCGCACGGCACGCTGCCCGCGACGCCGATGGAGGTGCTGTTCTCGCTCGTCCGGATCGAGCTGCCGGGGATTTTGTGGGGCTATCTTTATTGGCGCCACGGTTTCACGGTGGCGGCTCTCGCGCATACGAGCTCCCACGTCATCGTGCAGCCCATACTCACCCTTTCTTTCTGAAAGAACGTCGCCGAGGGCGTTGCCTTTGGCACCCGCGGCCGTTGGTGGGCGCGAATCCCCTTCGAGCGGCGCTTCCTCTATCTTGGCCCCTGAACCATGGGAGGGACACATGAAACTCGTCTATTTCGACGATTTCCGCTTGGGCGTGCTGACGGGCGATGGCGTGGTCGATGTCACGGCGGCGGTGCAGGACATCCCGCATACCGGCCCGCATGACCTCGTTACCGGGCTCATCCAGCACTTCGACAAATACCGCAAGCGCCTCGAGGACGCGGCGCGCGGTCGCGCCGTTCCGCTGGCCGGCGTCCGCATCCGCGCGCCGCTGCCGCGGCCCGGCAACATCGTCTGCATGGCGGTCAACTACCTCGAGGACGGCACGCTGAAGGAGCCGCCGCCGAAGAACGCCTTCCACAAGGCGGCGAGCGCGGTGATCGGCGACGGCGACACCATGGTGCTCCCCGACGTGCCGGCGACGATCTTCGAGGGCGAGGCCGAGCTCGGCCTCGTCATCGGCAAGCGCGCGAGCCATGTCAGCGCCGACGCGGCGATGGGCCACGTCTTCGGCTACGTCAATTTCATCGACGGCTCGGCCCGCGGGCTGCCGCCCAGCGGCAACACCTTCTTTCAGATGAAGTCGCGCGACACCTTCGCGCCGATCGGTCCCTATCTCGTCACCGCCGACGAGATCGCCGATCCGCAGCGGCTCCAGGTGAAGCTCTGGGTCAACGGTACGCTGAAACAGAATTTCAACACCAGCGACATGGCGCACAACATACCGCGCTGCATCGAATGGCTGAGCAGCATCCATGCGCTGGAGCCGGGCGATATCGTCGCCACCGGCACCAACCACCGCGGCTTGAGCGCGTTTCAGGACGGCGACCGGATCGAGCTCGAGGTTGAGGGTCTCGGGCGCCTCCACGTCAACGTGCGCGACGACCTGAAGCGCCGTTGGTCGCGCGACACGCGGCTGGAGCACAAGGAAAAGAAGCTCGAGGGCGCGGCGACGCCGCAGCTCGCCGGCAAATATGCGCCGGCGCGCGGCTGACGCATGCGGATCGAGATCATCTGCACCGGCGACGAGGTGCTGACCGGCAAGACCGTCAACACCAATTTCAGCCATATGAGCCAGAAGCTCGAGGATGTCGGCCTCGCCGTGCGCTGGGGCACCATCGTCGGCGACGATCGCGAGACGCTGCTCGAGGCTTTCCGCCTCGCCAGTGCGCGGGCCGATGCCGTCATCGTCAATGGCGGCCTCGGCCCCACCGTCGACGACCTCTCGCAGGAGATCGCCGCGCGCGCCGCCGGCGTCGATCTCGTCCTCGACGCCGGCTGGCTCGAGCGGATGGAGGACTTCTTTCAACGCCGCGGGCGGGTCATGCCGCCCAACAATCGCAAGCAGGCGATGCTGCCATCGATTGCCGAGCGCCTCGATAATCCCGTCGGCACGGCCTGCGGCTTCGCCCTCGACATCGGCAAGGCGCGCTTCTTCTTCACCCCCGGCGTCCCGCGCGAGATGCGGCGCATGGTGGAGGAGCAAGTGATTCCCCGCCTCCTGGCGCGGAGCGGCCTGCAAGCGGTGATCCGCTTGAAGCGCTTTCATTCCTACGGACTCGGCGAATCGCATGTCGATGCGCTGCTTGCAGGCATCGAGATGCTGGCGTCCGAGGGCGGCGTCAAGCTCGGATTCCGCGCCCACTACCCGCAGCTCGAGACGAAGCTCGCGGTGCGCGGCGCCGATGCCGCCGATATCGAGCGGAAGCTCGCGCCGGTCGAAGCGGAGCTGCGCCGGCGGCTCGGCAATTTCATCATCGCCGAGGACGACGAGACGCTGGAGGGTGTTGTGCTCGACGCGCTGCGTCGCTGCCAGGGCTCTCTCGCCGTCGTCGAGACGTTCACCGGCGGGCAGATCGCGGCACGGCTTGCGCCGCTCCCCGGCGCCGAGGCGATCTTCCGTCGCGGCATCGTCTCGCGCGATCTCGCCGAGATTGCCGCGGCGCTCAAGCTCCCCGCGCTCGACCAACCGAGCCCGTCAACCGCCGAGGCCGTCGCCGAGGCGGCGCGCCGCGCTGCGGGCGCGAGCCATGGGCTCGCGGTGCTGATCGAGCTCGACGAGGGCGCGGACCGGATCGAGTTCGGCGGCACCATCCATGTCGCAATCGCCACGGAGCGCGGCGCCGTCAGCCGGCGCGCCCGCATGCTGGGCGGCCGCGACTGGGTGCGCTTGGGCGCAGCCGAGCTGGCGCTCGACGCGCTCCGCCGCCATCTCGAGGGGCTGCCGATCGCTGAGCGGATCGACTTCGAGAAAACGTGATCTGCCTTCGGGCGCTATGACGGTTGGTCCTTTGGAGCGTCTCGCGCGCCCGCGCATTCTGTGGCAGTCTCGCCCGCGAGCGCGAGGTGGATCAACCACTCGTCGTCCCCGCGAAAGCGGGGACCCAGGGCAAGCGACGGAACGCTGCCGCTCTGGGCGGGAACAACGGCGACAACTACTGCGAGCGGCGCCATGTCGAGACCAAATCGAGTCCCCGCAACGACCGCACCGACCAGGTATTGGAGCGCTATAGCCTTCGCCACAATGATGGTGGCGGTGCTCGCCGCCGGCAGTGCCGCGGCACAAACGCCCTCGCCGCCGCCCGTCACCGTCGCCAAGCCGCTGCAGCGGGAGATCACCGACTGGAACGAATATACCGGCCAGTTCACCGCTACGGAATCGGTCGAGATCCGGGCGCGCGTCAGCGGCTATCTCACCGAGATCCATTTCGAGGACGGCCAATTCGTCAAGAAAGGCGATCTCCTCTTCGTCATCGATCCGCGTCCGTTCCAGATCGCGCTGGATTCGGCGAAAGCGCAAGTGGAGCAGGCGACGGCGAAGCTCGATCTCGCCAACCGCCAGCTCGCCCGCGCCGCCGAGCTGCGCCAACGCGACAACATTCCCGCATCGACCTACGACGAGCGCGTGCAAGACGTGCAGGAAGGGAAGGCGGAACTCGACGCGGCGCATGCCGCTGTCGCCTCTGCCGAGCTCGATCTCGAATTCAGCCATATCACTGCGCCGATGTCGGGCCATGTCAGCCGCCACGAGGTCAGTCTCGGCAATCTCGTCTTCGGTGGCACCAGCGGCACCACCACGCTGCTGACGACGATCGTCGCCACCGACCCGATCTACTGCACCTTCGACATCAGCGAGGCCGATCTCCTGGCCTATCAGCACGCCGCCGCCTCGGGCGAGCTCAAGGAGGGCGCCGGCGGCCTCGCCATCGAGGGGCGGCTCATCGACGAGAAGACCTGGACCTTGAAGGGCCGGCTCAACTTCGTCGAGAATGAGGTCGATCGCGGCTCGGGCACCCTGCGCGCGCGCGCCGTCTTCCCCAATCCCGATTCGCGCATTCTCGCCGGGCAGTTCGGGCGCCTGCGCGTTCCTGCCTCGGCGCCGCATCAGGCGCTGCTGGTGCCCGACGCCGCCATTCTTTCCGACCAGTCGCAGAAGCTGTTGATGGTGGTGCGCGACGACGGCACCGTCGAGCCGCATCGAGTGACGCTGGGTGCGCTCTTCGATACGCTCCGCGTCATCACCTCCGGCATCACGCCCAACGATCGGGTGATCATCAACGGGCTGCTGCGCGCGCATCCCGGCGGCAAGGTGGCGCCGCAGGACGGCAAGATCGAGATGAGCAGCGTCGCGGAATAGTGCTCATGGGCTTCACGCATTTCTTCATCGACCGGCCGATCTTTGCCGCGGTGCTCTCGATTTTCCTCGTGCTGATCGGCGGCTTTGCCTATTTCACGCTGCCGGTCGCGCAGTATCCCGAGATCGCGCCGCCCACCGTGGTGGTGAGCACCAGCTATCCCGGCGCCTCGGCCGAAGTGGTGAGCGCCACCGTGGCGACGCCCATCGAGCAGGAGCTGAACGGCGTCGACAACATGCTCTATATGTCGTCGCAATCCACGTCCGACGGCAATCTGCAGATTACGGTGAGCTTCGCCCTCGGCACCGATCTCGATATCTCGCAGGTCCTGGTGCAGAATCGCGTGTCGATCGCCGAGCCGAAGCTCCCCGACGAGGTGCGGCAGATCGGCATCACCGTGCAGAAGAACTCGCCTGATCTCCTCATGGTGATCCATCTGAGCTCGCCCGACAATTCGCGCGACCAGCTCTATATGTCGAATTACGCCACCTTGCAGATCAAGGACGTGCTGGCGCGGCTCGATGGCGTCGGCGACGTCCGCATCTTCGGCGCGCGCGATTATGCCATGCGCGTCTGGCTCGACCCCGACAAGGTCGCCAGCCGCAATCTCACCGTCGGCGAGGTGGTATCGGCGCTCCAGTCACAGAATGTCCAGGTCGCTTCGGGCATCATCAACCAGCCGCCGGTGCCGCACCCCGGCGCCTTTGAGCTCAATGTCGAGACGCTGGGCCGCCTGGTCGACCCTCAGCAGTTCGCCAATATCGTCGTCAAGGCCGATCCCGATGGCCGCCTCACCCGTATCCGCGACATTGCCCGGGTCGAGCTCGGCGCGGTCGATTATGGCGCCAATGGCTATCTCGACGAGCGCCCGGCGGTGCCGCTTCTCTTGTTCCAGCGGCCCGGTTCCAATGCGCTCGCCACAGCCAAGCGTATTATCGATACCATGCAGAGGCTCGCCAAGGATTTTCCGCCGGGCCTCCAATACAGCATCGTCTACAACCCGACCGAGTTCATCGCCGAATCCGTGCGCGAGCTGATCAAGACGATCTTCATCGCCATTCTGCTGGTGGTCATTGTCGTGATCCTCTTCCTGCAGACCTGGCGCGCGTCCATCATCCCCATCGTCGCCATTCCGGTGTCGCTCGTCGGCACGTTCATCCTGCTCGCCGCGATCGGCTACTCGGTCAACAATCTCACTCTGTTCGGCTTGGTTCTCGCCATCGGCATCGTCGTCGACGACGCCATCGTCGTCGTCGAGAATGTCGAGCGCAATATCCGCCAGGGCATGGCGCCGCGCGAGGCGGCGCATCGCACCATGGACGAGGTCGGCACCGCGCTCGTCGCCATCGCGCTGGTGCTGTCCGCGGTGTTCATCCCATCCGCCTTCATCAGCGGCATCTCCGGCCAATTCTTCCGGCAATTCGCCGTCACCATCGCCACCGCGACGGTGATCTCGGCCTTCGTCTCGTTGACCTTGAGTCCGGCGCTCTGCGCCCTGCTGTTCCTGCCGCATGACGCCGAGCCCCGCTCGCGCTCGCTGCTGTCGCGCGTCACGGGCGGGTTCTTCGGCGGCTTCAACTTCCTCTTCGACAAGCTCGCCGCGGGTTATGGCGGGCTCACGGCGCGGCTGGTGCGGATCGGCCTCGTCATGATGATCCTCTATGTCGGGCTCATCGGCCTCACCGGGTTCCAGTTCGCGCGCTCCCCTACCGGATTCATTCCCACCGCCGACCAGGGCTATCTTATCACCGTGATCTCGATGCCGCCGGGCTCGTCCTTGCAGCGCACCGACGCGGTGGTGCGCGCCGCTACCAAAATCATCCTCGGCACGCCGGGGGTCATCCATGCCGTGCCTTTCGCCGGGCTCGATGGTCCGACATTCACCAACGCACCCGACGCCGGCACCATCTTCGTCACCATGGCGCCCTTCGCCGAGCGCGTCCCCAAGGGCCTCTCCGCCGATCGCATTCTGGCATCGCTGCGCCAGCGGCTCGCTGCCATCGAGGACGCCTTCATCATCATCATTCCGCCGCCGCCGGTGCGCGGCATCGGCAATGCCGGTGGCTTCAAGATGATCGTCGAGGACAAGCGCGGCCGCGGCCTCCAGGCGCTCGACAGGGCGACGCAAGACCTGGTCGCCGCCGCCAACCGGACGCCGGGCCTCGCCGGCGTCTTCTCGCTCTTCAACACCAGGACGCCCAAGCTCTATGCCGATATCGATCGCGCGCGCGCCGAGATGCTGGGCGTCGATGTCGGCAAGGTGTTCGAGACCTTCACCACATATCTCGGCTCGACCTTCGTCAACGAATTCAACTATCTCGGACGGACCTATCGCGTCGTCGCCCAGGCCGACGCGCCGTTTCGTCAGGATCTGCACGAGATCGCCAATTACAAGACGCGGAACGCGGCGGGACAGATGGTGCCGATCGGCTCGGTGACGAGCTTCCGCAACATCACCGGCCCTTATCGCGTGCCGCGCTACAACCTCTATTACGCCGCGGAGATCCTCGGGAACCCGGCGCCTGGCGTCTCGACCGGCACGGCGCTGGCGACGATGGACCGCTTGGCGCAGGAACGTCTCCCCGACGGCTTCGGTTATGAATGGACCGAGCTCGCCTTCCAGCAGAAACTCGCCGGCAACACCGGTCTTCTGGTCTTCGGCGCCTCGGTCGTCTTCGTCTTCCTGGTGCTGGCGGCGCAATATGAGAGCTGGGCGCTGCCGCTCTCGATCGTGCTGATCGTGCCGATGTGCCTCCTGGCCGCGGTGAGCGGGCTCCTGGCGCGCGGCATCGATGTCAACATCCTGGCGCAGGTGGGCTTCGTCGTGCTGATCGGGCTTGCCGCCAAGAACGCCATCCTCATCGTCGAGTTCGCGCGCCAGGGCGAGGAGCAAGGCCAGGACCGCTTCGCCGCCGCCGTGGGCGCGGCGCGGACGCGGCTCCGGCCGATCCTCATGACTTCGTTTGCCTTCATCCTAGGCGTGTTGCCGCTCGCGATTGCCACCGGCGCGGGCGCCGAGATGCGGCAGTCGCTGGGCACCGCCGTGTTCTTCGGCATGCTCGGGGTCACTTTCTTCGGCCTCGTCTTCACCCCGGTCTTTTACGTCGTCATTCGCGGCCTTTTCGGGCGTCGTTCGGCCGAGGTGAAAGGGGTGGCGGCGCCTGCCCCTGGCGAGTAAGACGTCGCCCTGCTATGGAGGACGCATGGCATTCGACGGCGAGACTCTGAAGCGTCTGGCGCGACCGGCGGGATTGCCGTTCCGCATCGGCAAGATCGGCCATGTCGTGCTGAACGTGCGCGACCTCGAGCGCTCGGTGCGGTTCTACACTGAGGTGCTGGGCTTCGCGATCTCCGACGTCTATCCGTCGACGATGATGCCGGGCGGGATGGTGTTCATGCGCTGCAACCCCGACCACCACGGCGTGGCGCTGGTGGGGTCGCTGGACGCACCCTCGGCGAGCACCGAGCTCAATCACGTCGCTTTCGAGGTGGCGACGCTCGACGAAGTGCTGCGCGCTCGCGACCATCTCCGGCGCCACGGCGTCGCTATCGATTTCGAAGGGCGGCGCCGCGCCGGGTGCCAGATCGCCATCGAGTTTCGTGACCCCGACGGCCATCGCCTCGAGATCTATTGGGGCCTCGACCAGGTCGGCAGCGACGGGTACGTCCGCCCGCCCGAGGAGTGGAAGGGCGCCAGGAGCCTCGAAGCAGCGATTGCCGATCCCGTGCGCGGCCAGGACACGACGGTGCAAGACCCTGCGTTGCGCCGCGGCTAGTTGCTCTTCCGGAGGCAGAAGCGATGCGGATCCACAATCTTTACGTCGATGCCAAGGGCGAAACGCATTTCCGCGACATCGAAGTGGAATGGAGCGAAGCGCGCGGCAGCAGCAAGCTCTCGCGGCGCTTGCCGGCGCATGGCATCATCTTTCGCGAGACCGGCGGCGACTACGACCTCGACTGGCATCCGGCGCCGCGCCGCCAATATATCATCAATCTCGATGGCGGCGTGCGCATCACGGCAAGCGACGGCGAGAGCCGCGTCATCGGCGCCGGCGAGGTGATCCTGGTCGAGGACACGACCGGCAAAGGCCATCTCTCGAAGGCGATCGACGGCAAGCTTCGCCGTTCCATTTTCGTGCCGGTCGACGAAGCGTAGCGTCGTCGCCCCTCTCCCGCACTGCGCGCGCTGCAGGAGAGGGTGGCACGGGCGAAGCCCGCGCCGGGTGAGGGTTGGCCGCCCCCGCATTGACCGCATTGCCGAGCACACCGACTCGCTGCGCTCGCCTCCCTCTCCCGCGGTGCGGAGGGGCTTGCTCGTGGTTTTGCGCCGGATGGCGGGCAAGATTAAGATAGGGTCCAAGAAACGCGCAGGGAGAACGCTGATGGGATTTGCCGCCATCCGGACGGTCGCGGACGTGACGCGCCTTCACGCCGAGGAGCGCCCGCTCAGGGTCGCGCTTCGCTTCGGGGGGCAGGAGGTCACCTATGCCGCGCTCGATGAGGCAGCGAACCGCGTGGCGCAAGGCCTGATCGCCGCAGGCGTGAAGCCCAGGGGGCGCGTCGCCGTTCTCGCCAAGAACAATCCCGCCTTCTTCGAATTGTGGTTTGGCGCGACCAAGGCGGGCGCGGTGCTGGTGCCCGTCAACTTCCGCCTGGCGCCGCCCGAGGCCGCCTATGTCGTCAACGACGCGGCGGCCGAGCTGCTCTTCGTCGGCGCCGATTTCTATGACACGGTCGAGAAAATCGAGCGCGACCTGCGCGGCGTGCGGCAGATCATCGCGCTCGACGGCGGTCATCCGACCTGGCCCGACTATGGCCGCTGGCTCGCCCGGCAGAAGCCGGTCGATCCCGATCTTCCCATCGGCACCGGCGATTGCGCCATCCAGATGTATACGAGCGGGACCACCGGCCATCCCAAGGGCGCGCAACTCAGCCACGACAACTTGCTGACGCTGCTGCCGGGCATCATCGAGCAATGGGGCGCGTGGCGCGACGACGACGTGAACCTCGTCTGCATGCCGCTCTTCCATATCGGCGGCAGCGGCTGGGCGCTGGTCGGGCTCTTCCGCGGCATCGAGAATGTGATGACGCGCGATTTCGATCCGCCGGCGATCCTGCGCACCATCGAGGAGCGGCGCATCACCAAGGCGCTCTTCGTGCCGGCGATGATGCTCTTTCTGCTGGACGCGCCGCAATGCGCCGAGACTGATTTCTCATCGCTCGATCTTATCGTCTACGGCGCCTCGCCGGCGCCGCTCGACCTGTTGCGGGACGCGCTCCAAGTCTTCGGCTGCGGCCTGGCGCAGGTCTATGGCCTCACCGAGACGACGGGCGGCATCACCTATCTCCCGCCCGAGGATCATGGCGAGCACGCCATCGAGCGCATGAAGTCCTGCGGCAAGCCGATGGCGGGGGTCACGATCCGCGTCGTCGACCCCGCCGGCAACGCCCTGCCGCCGGGCGAAGTCGGCGAGGTCGTGTGCCGGACGCCGCAAGTGATGCTGGGCTATTGGAACCTGCCCGAGGCTTCGGCGCGCGCCATCCGCGACGGCTGGTTTCACACCGGCGATGCGGGATATCTCGACCGCGACGGCTATCTCTATATCTATGATCGCGTCAAGGACATGATCGTCTCGGGCGGCGAGAACATCTATCCCGCCGAGGTCGAGAGCGCGCTCTTCGGCCATCCCGCCATCGCCGACGTCGCCGTCATCGGCGTTCCCGACGAGCAATGGGGCGAGGCGGTGAAGGCGATCGTCGTGCGCAAGCCCGACGCTACGGCGAATACGGGCGAGATCATCGCCTTCGCCCGCGAGCGCATCGCCGGCTACAAGGTGCCGCGCTCCGTTGATTTCGTCGAGAGCCTGCCGCGCAACCCCTCCGGCAAGATCCTGAAGCGCGAGCTGCGGAAGCCCTATTGGGAGGGCCGCGAGCGCCAGGTGAATTGAGCCGCGGCATCGTTATAGTGATCGAGCGGCAGCCTTACGGGAGAATGCGGATGGAGATCGCCCCCTATCGTCACGAGAAGCCCGGCAATCATCCGCCCTATCTCTATCCCGACTACACCAGCACCGTGAAGCGGGCGCCGCGGCGGCGGCTCATTCCCTTGGAGCAGACCCTCTCCGAGGTGACCGGTCCGGGCGCCGCCTGGGCCGGCGCCGATGCCGCCGATCTGACGCGCGCCGGCAAAAGCGAGCCCTTGGGGGAGCGCATCATCGTCGCCGGGCGGGTGCTCGACGAGAATGGCCGCGCCGTGCCGGGAACCGTGGTCGAGCTCTGGCAAGCGAATTCCGCCGGGCGGTATCTTCACGAGCGCGACCAGCACAATGCACCGCTCGATCCGAACTTCCTCGGCAAGGGTCATGTCGTGACCGACGCCGAGGGGAATTACCGTTTCCTCACGGTGAAGCCCGGTGCCTATCCCTGGCGCAACGCCTACAACGCCTGGCGGCCGCAGCATCTGCATTTCTCAGTCTTCGGTCCGGCCGCGGCGACGCGGCTCGTGACGCAGATGTATTTCCCGGGCGACCCGCTGCTGCCGCTTGACCCCATCTACAACAGCACCGCCGACGCCGAGGCGCGGGTGCGTCTCGTCGCGGCTTATGATCCGGCGCTGAGCGAGGCCGAGTTCGCGCTGGGCTATCGCTTCGACATCGTGCTGCGCGGCCGCGCCCAGACGCCGATGGACCGCTGAGATGACACTCATCCCGACCGCCTCGCAGACGGTGGGGCCGTTCTATGCCGTGGGCCTCGACCGACCCGAGCTGGCCGACCTGACGCAGGGCGGGAAGGCGCTGGGTGAGCGTATCGTCCTCGAAGGCCAGGTCCGCGACGGCGACGGCAACGGCGTTTCCGACGCCATGCTCGAGATCTGGCAGGCGAACGCCGCCGGCAAATACGATCACGTCGAGGATCGCCAAGAAAAGCCCCGCGACGCCAATTTTGCCGGCTTCGGGCGGACCTTCACCGACAAGGACGGCCGCTATCGCTTCACCACCATCCGCCCCGGCGCCGTACCCGGCCGCGGTAATACGCTGCAGGCGCCGCATATCCTGATGACCGTCTTCGCCCGCGGCCTCCTGAAGCATCTCGTGACGCGGGTTTACTTCGCCGATCTCGCCGCGGCGAACGAGACCGACCCGGTGCTGAGCAAGATCGAGGACGAGGCGGCGCGGCGCTCGCTGCTGGCGCAGCCCGCCGGCGGCCCGGTCCCGGTCTATCGCTTCGATGTCGTGCTGCAGGGCGAAGGCGAGACGGCGTTCTTCGACGTCTAAGCTGGAAACGCAAATGAACGATGCTCGCTTCCTTTGCCCCTCTCCCGCATTGCGGGAGAGGGTGGCGCTGGCGAAGCCAGCGCCGGGTGAGGGCTCTTGC
>DATJAV010000244.1:0-3649 GCA_035515835.1 Allostellaceae bacterium | reverse complement strand
CTCAACAAGGCGCTGAAGCCCAAAGGCCTCTTCTTCCCGGTCGACGTTTCCACCGGCGACCGCGCCACCATCGGCGGCATGACCGCCAACAACAGCTGCGGCGCGCGCTCGCTGCGCTACGGCAACATGGTGCACAACGTCCGCGCCATCGACGCGCTGCTCGCCGACGGCACGGCCGTGCGCATGGGCGACGTGCCGGGCAATTTCGCCGAGGACGCGGCGCCCGAGCGCTATCGCGGCCTGGTGCGGCAAATGCGCGCGCTGCATCGCCGCGAGAGGGACGAGATCGAGCGCCGCTTCCCGAACCTGCTGCGCCGCGTCGGCGGCTACAACATCGACATGATCGGCGACGCCGGCCACAACATGGCGCATCTCCTGGTGGGTTCCGAGGGCACGCTCGCCTTCTTCAACGCCATCGAGCTCGAGCTCCAGCCGATTCCGCCGCACCGCGTGCTGGGCGTCTGCCATTTCCCGAGCTTCTATCGGGCGATGGCCGCGACCAAGGCGATCGTGGCGCTGGGGCCGAGCGCCGTCGAGCTTGTCGACCGCACCATGATCGAGCTCTCGCGCGACATCCCGATGTTTCGCGCCACCGTCGACCGCTTTGTCCGCGGCGAGCCCGAGGCGCTGCTCCTCGTCGAGTTCGCCGGCGAGGACAAGGACGACGATCTCCGCCGCTTGCGGCAGCTGGTCGAGCTGATGGGCGATCTGGGCCTCCCCGATGGCGTCGTCGAGGCGACCGATCCCGCCTTCCAGAGCGCCGTCTGGGATGTGCGCAAGCAAGGCCTCAACATCATGATGTCGATGAAGGGCGAGGGGAAGCCGATCTCCTTCATCGAGGATTGCGCCGTGGCGCTCGACGATCTCGCCGATTACACGGCGCGCCTCACCGCCGTCTTCGAAAAGCACGGCACTTACGGCACCTGGTATGCGCATGCGTCGGTCGGCTGTCTCCATGTCCGCCCCGTGCTCAATCTGAAGCAGGAGATCGACGTCAGGAAGATGCGCGCCATCGCCGAGGAAGCCTTCGCCATGGTGCGAGAGTACAAGGGCTCCCATTCCGGCGAGCATGGCGATGGCTTGGTGCGCTCGGAGTTCCACGAGGCGATGTTCGGCCCGCGCATCGTCCGCGCCTTCGAGGAGGTGAAGGACGGCTTCGATCCCCAAGGGCTGATGAATCCCGGCAAGATCGTGCGCCCGTCCAAGATGGACGAGCGCTCGCTCTTCCGCTTCAGGCCGGGCTATGCCGTGGAGACCTTCGCGACCGCGCTCGATTGGCGCGACTGGGGCGGCTTCGCCGGTGCGGTCGAGATGTGCAACAACAACGGCGCCTGCCGGAAAGCCGATCCCGGCGTCATGTGCCCGTCCTTCCGCGCCACTGCCGACGAGCAGCATCTGACCCGCGGCCGCGCCAACACGCTCCGCCTTGCCGTCAGCGGCCAGCTCGGCCCCGGCGCGCTGGTTTCCGAGGCGATGCGCGAGACGATGGATCTCTGCATCTCCTGCAAGGGCTGCAAGCGCGAATGTCCGACCGGCGTCGACATGGCGCGGATGAAGCTCGAATTCCTGCACCAATATCGCAGCGCCCATCCGCTCTCGCTGCGCGACCTGCTTGTCGCATACCTGCCGCGCTATGCCGGCCTCGCCTCCCGCGGGGGTGCGCTCCTCAATCTTCGCGACCGCGTGCCTGGCCTCGCGAGCCTGAGCGAGCGCATCGCCGGCTTCAGCGCGCAGCGGCCTTTGCCGCGTTGGCACGCTCGGCCCTATCGCGATCCCGCGCCTGCCGCCGGCACGCGCGGGGCGGTGCTCTTCGTCGACACCTTCAATCGCTGGTTCGAGCCCGAGAATGCCCGCGCCGCCCTCCGCGTCCTCACTCGCGCCGGCTATGCCGTGCAGCCGGCGACGCCGCCCGGCGAGCGCCCGCTCTGCTGCGGCCGCACCTTCCTCGCCGTCGGCCTCGTCGAGGAAGCGAAAACCGAGGCGCGGCGGCTGCTGGCGGCGCTCGCTCCGGCGTTGGCGCAGGGTCTCCCCGTGATCGGCCTAGAGCCGTCCTGTCTCCTCGCCTTGCGCGACGAATTCCCGGCGCTGCTGCCCGGCAGCGAGACCGCGCTCCTCGCCAAGCACGCCAAGCTTTTCGACGAGTTCATCGCCGAGGAAAGCGCCGCCGGCCGTCTCTCGCTGCCGCTCTCGTCGCCAACGCGCAAAGCCCTGCTGCACGGCCACTGCCATCAAAAGGCCTTCGACCTCGTCGGCAAAACCGTCGCGGCGTTGCAGCTCGTGTCGGGTCTCACGATCGAGACGTTCGATTCGACCTGCTGCGGCATGGCGGGCGCCTTCGGCTACGAGGCCGAGCACCACGCGATGTCGCTCAAGATCGGCGAGCTCGGCGTTCTTCCCAAGCTCCGCGCCGCCCCCGCCGACACGCTGTTGGTCGCCGCCGGCACCAGCTGCCGCCACCAGATCGCCGACACCCTCGGCCGCGCCGCGCTTCACCCCGCGGTCGTCCTCGACCGCGCCCTCACCCCCACTCCCATCGCGGGCGCTGCGGAATGACGACCTGACGTCTATCAAAAAGGATTTTGCCCCTCGCCCCCACGAAGTGGGGGAGAGGGTAGGGTGAGGGGGTGGCGCAGCATCACCGGCGCCGATCGTCGCGCGGAGACACCCCCTCACCCAACCTCTCCCCCCGCAAGATGCGGGGGGAGAGCGGCCAAAAGAAGGGGCGACTGCCTAGCTCTCAAGCCCGACCAGGCTCCGCGCGAACGCCCCCGCTTCGAAGGGCCGCAGGTCCTCGGCGCTCTCGCCGACGCCGATGTAATGCACGGGGATGCCGTATTTCTCGGCGAGCGACACCAGCACGCCGCCCCGCGCCGTGCCGTCGAGCTTGGTCATGACGATGCCGGTGACGCCGATCATGTCGCGGAAGGTCTCGGCCTGCTGATGCGCGTTCTGCCCGACCGTGGCGTCGAGCACCAGCAGCACTGCATGCGGCGCCTTCTCGTCGACCTTCTTCAAGACGCGCACGATCTTCTGCAGTTCCGCCATCAAATCGGCCTTGTTGTGGAGCCGCCCGGCGGTGTCGATCAGCAGCACGTCGCCCCCCTGGCGCCGCGCCTCCTCGTAAGCGTCGAAGGCGAGTCCCGCCGCGTCGGCGCCGGGGTCGCGGGCGATGACGGTGGCGCCGGCCCGCCCACCCCAGATCTTGAGCTGCTCCACCGCGGCGGCGCGGAAAGTGTCGCCCGCCGCCAGCACGACGCGCTTGCCCTGATCGCAGTACTGCTTGGCGAGCTTGCCGATGGTGGTGGTCTTACCGCTGCCATTGACGCCCACCACCAGCAGCACCATCGGTTTCAACGCCGGATCGAGCTTCAAGGGCCGCTCCACCAGCATCAGCGACTGCGCCACTTCCTCGGCGAGGGCGCGCCGGATCTCCTCCGCCGTCACTTCTTGATTGAAGCGCGTGCGGCGCAAGCGTCCCGTCACCTCTTCGGCGATGCCGACGCCGAGATCGGCGGAGATGAGCAGCTCCTCGAGCTCGGCCAGGCTGGCATCGTCGAGGCGGCGCCGGTTGAAGATGCCGGCGATGCCCTCGCCGAGCTTGGCCGAGGAGCGCTGCAGCCCCGTCTTGAGCCGCTGGAACCAGCCGCCG
>DATJAV010000243.1:0-7221 GCA_035515835.1 Allostellaceae bacterium | reverse complement strand
AGCCTCTCTTCCTGTCGTTGGAGCTCGTTCTTCAGTTGCCTCGCCGCGCCGACGCCGACCGGATCAGATGGCGTCCTTGCCCTTTTCCCCGGTGCGGATGCGGATCGCCTCGTCGATGGTGCTGACGAAAATCTTGCCGTCGCCGATCCGGCCGGTATGCGCCGCCTGCTGGATCGCCTCGACGGCCCGCTCGACGAGCGCGTCCTCCATCACGACCTCGATCTTCACCTTGGGCAGGAAGTCGACCACGTATTCGGCGCCGCGATAGAGCTCGGTATGGCCTTTTTGCCGGCCGAAGCCCTTGGCCTCGGTGACGGTGATGCCTTGGATGCCGACCTCGTGCAGCGCTTCCTTCACCTCGTCGAGTTTAAAGGGCTTGATGATCGCCTCGACCTTCTTCATGGGTGACCCCCGCCTTTGCGTCTTCGCGCAAGGCCCGGCGACAGCCGCCAGGCGTCTTAAGGTCCGTTAAAGCATGACCCATGCCACCCGCGCTGCGCCGTAGCAGGCCGACCCTAGCCCGAAACGCGCTGCCTACAAAGGGGCTTTCTGCCCAAAAAAGCATCAACATGCTATCGCCGCGGGCAGAAGCGGGGGCAAAAGCTTTTACTTCAGCACCGGCTGATAGACGGCGATCGATGTTGTGAGCTGATCCTGGGCAAAAGCGGCGAGGATGCGCTCGCCCAGCGGGCCCTCGGTCTTGACCGCCGCGTCATACATCGAGATGAGCGCCTGGCATACGTGCGCGGGCGCGGTCGCCGGGTCGGAGACGCCTTTCCAGCGCGACACATCGACGCCGCGGTCGACCGCCCTCTGGGCGAAGGCGACGTAATCGTCCTTGCTGGCGGCCGGGCGCGGGACGGGGTGGTCGCGGCCATCGGCAATGGCGGCCAAGAGGCTATAGAGCCGGACGATCGAAAGCCGGGCGATCTCCGGGGTCGGCGCCCGTGACACGGCGGTGCAGGAGACCGTTCCGTTGGCTGCGGCGGCAATCAGGAGATCGCGCTGCGCCGCCATGAATTGCCGGAGCGCCGCGCCTGGCGCCTCGCCGAGCTTCTTCCCGTCGCGCGCCTGAATCGTAACGAAGGCCTTGGCGAGGACGCGCTGCGCGGTCGCGGGCGAGGGTAGGGGCGAGGCGGTAACCTCATTGACGACGCTGTCGAGATCGCCGGGAAAGCGGTCCGACAGAAGGTCGAGGAGATTGGGCGCGTCGGGCGCGGCTTGCGCGTAGCCCTCGCGCATCTCGGCGAAGAGCGCTTGCCGCTCGGCGCGGGGGTCGGCGTTTTGCGGTACGGGCGGGAAGGGCGCGACCGCGGGTGCCGCCGGCACGGGCGCCTCCCCTGGAGCCGCGGCGGCTGTCGGCTGGCCGTGCGTCTCCGGCGGGGTTTGGACCTCGCGCAGGGCAAAGAACCCGACAACAATGGCAACAAGGAGGCCTGAGGCGACAACAATGAAAGTCTTGGCCATGGTCATCACCGGGTAGCGCCTCAGCGGCTTCCGCGTAGCTTCTGCGTTTTTTAATAAAATCAGCCCTTTAGCGTGCTCTTGTGTTCTGTTGCATGAGCCAGCGGCCGAGGCGCTCCACCGCCTCTTGCAGCGCCCCTAGGCTGGCCGCATAGGAGAAGCGGAGATAGCCGTCGCCCATGGCGCCGAAGCTGGTGCCGGAGATGGTGGCGACGCCGGCTTCGTTGAGGAGCCGCGTCTCGAGGCTCCGGCTGTCGAGGCCGGTGCCGGCGATATTGGGGAAGACATAGAAGGCGCCCCCCGGCGTGGCGCAGCGGAATCCGGGGAGCCGGTTCAGTGCCTGGACGATGTAGCGCCGCCGCTCGGCAAACGCCGCAACCATGCTGAGAGAGGGCTCGCGGGGACCGGTCAACGCGGCAATTCCCGCATATTGCGTGGCGGCATTGACGCAGGAATGACAGTTGATGGCGAGCCGTTCGGCACCGGCGAAGAGCGCCTTGGGCCAGACGCCATAGCCCATGCGCCAGCCGGTCATCGCATAGGTCTTGCTCCAGCCATCGAGCAGGATGACGCGGTCCTTGAGCTCGGGATATGTCAGGAGGCTGACATGCTCGTTCCCGTCATAGACCATTTCGCCGTAGATCTCATCGCTGAGGATGGCGACATGGGGATGGCGCTCGAGCCCGGCCGCGAGCGTATCGAGTTCGCTCCGCGGCACGGCGCCGCCGGTCGGATTGGCGGGGCTGTTGAGAATGAGGAGTCGGGTCCTGGGGGTGATCTTCGCCAGCACTTCATCGGCGTTGAACGAGAAGCCCTTGGCCTCGTAGAGCGGCATCGGCACGGGCGTCGCGCCCGAGAAGCGGATGACGCTCTCATAGATGGGAAAGCCGGGATTGGGATAGATGATCTCGGCGCCGGGCTCGCCCAGCATCATGATCGAAAAGAACATCGTCACCTTGCCGCCGGGCACCACCAGCACCTGGTCGACCGGCACGGTGACGCCGTGGCGGCGATGGAGATCGGCCACGACAGCCTCGCGCAGCGGCAGGATGCCATTGGCCGGCGTATAGCCGTGATGGCCGTCGGCCAGCGCCTTGCGCCCGGCTTCGACGATATGGGCGGGGGTGGCGAAATCGGGCTGGCCGATGCCGAGATTGATGATCGAGCGTCCTTCGGCCTCGAGCGCCTTGGCGCGCGCCAGCACCTCGAAGGCCGATTCGGTGCCGAGCTGGCCCATGCGGGCGGCTGTCGTCAGCATGTTCGTCTCCTCCCCGTGTTTGCCGGCTATTTTCCCGATCGCGGCGGATATGAGAAGCCTGGGGGCTGCCGCGACGGATCGGAAAGGAGGGGGCTCTGCGCTTCTTAGGCTGCCGTCATGGCGTGCCTTCCTGTCGGCGGCCCTTCTGGGAGAAGGCGGCCAGGTGCTGCGCCTCCAGATAGGCAATGATGTCCCGCCGCGTCGCCGGATCGGGGATGCTCACCGACATGAGCGCTCCGGGCACGAATTCCCGCGGTCCCGCCAGCCATTTGTCGAGCGTCGCCTGTGACCAAACGATGTCGGATCGCGAAAGCGCCGGCGAATAGGGGTATCCGGCGACCGCGCCGGCGTGCCGTCCGACGACGCCGGACAGCGGCGGCCCGATGACGGCGCGGTCGAGCCGGTGGCAACCGCTGCACCACGTCTTGAATAGCTCGCGTCCGGCCGCGGGGTCGGGCGGGGCGTGCGCGAATCGCGCGAGATCCCGCGCTCCTGCCGGGCGCGGCGAGACAAAGAAAGTGTAGGACAAGGTGATGGTATCGACGTCGCTGGTTGCCGGGTCGGTGCCGAGCCGCGGGTCGACGAAGAAGTCGACCGGCATCTCGACCTTCTGATGCGCGGCGAGCCGCTCCTCGGTGAAACAGAAGCACTGGATTTTCTTGAAATAGATGCCGGCCTTCTCCGGCGTCACATTGAAGGTTGCGTGGCCGACATAGTCGCGCGACGAGAGGTTCTCGGCCTTGAAGAAGACCAGGGTGTCTTGGCCGAGATGGACCTTCACCTTGGGTTGCGCCGGTACGAAGCGCCAGGGCAGGTCGGTCGCGACATCGGTCGAGAAGCGGACCGTCACCATTCTCGGGGATATTTTCGCCGTGTCCGAAGCGGCACGCTGTGTCGTCCCGGCGTATCCCGTGGCCGCGCAGAACAGGCGGTAGAGCGTCGAGGAATAAGAGACGAGCCCGATCATGGTCGCGAGCAGAAGGAGGAGAAGCGCCAGCACGGGACGGTGGTCGGGGCGGCGTGTCACGAGGTGTACTCCCGCTGGCCGGCACCCGGAGCTTGTGGCGGCTTGGGGATGTCGCGCGGCGTAGCAGCCCGCCTCGACCAGAGGCGCCGCGTCTCGACGAATTGCCAGAAGAGAAGGGCGGGGATGCCCAAGAAAAGATCGCGGCCGCGTTTTAGCAGCGACAATGCCAGCGCGAGATCCGGGCCGATGCCGAAGCTTGCACCCAGCATGACATAGGCTCCCTCCTGGATGCCGATCGCATTCGGCACGAAGAAGGCGACGCTGCGGACGGCATAGAGCAGGCTCTCGATCACCAGCACCGCGGCGAAATCAAGTGTCGCGCCCATCAGCCGGAGCGCAAGCCACGCCTCGAAGGCCGTGCCGATCCATGCCGCAAGGTGCAGCAGAAAGCAGGCGAAAGCGCCGCCGCGGCGCGCATAAGCGCGGTGGATCTCGGTTTCTACCGCCACCGCGCCGGCAGCGACGGCGCTCAGCCACTCGCGCGCCAGAAACGCAGTGAGACGGTCCAAGAGGCGCGCGCCGCGGCGCTGCACTCCGACGAAGCCCAGCAGCGCCACCACTGCCGCCCCAAGGCCCGCGAGAATGGGAAAGGCCAGCTTTGTCTCCGGCCGCAGCTGCAGCAGCAAGGCCAGGCCGAGGGCGGTGTAGGCCAGCTGCGCGCAGAGCTCGAGCGTCACGTCGACGACTGTCGTCGCGGTGGCGATGGCGGCGGCGACCCCGTGCAGGATGATCGCGCGCGCTCCCAAGACGTAGCCGCCGACCTGCGAGAGCGGCAAGACCTCAGAGCCGGAATCCCGGATCAGCCGCCCCCAGACGAAGGTCTGGGGCCCGGCGACGGCGCCGCGGCCACCGGCCAGCAGCCACCAGGCGACGCCCATCAGCGCCATGGCCGCGAAATGGATCGCCGCGATCGACAGCAGCCCCAACGCGCCGGCGGCCTTCAGGGCAGCGCCCACCTCCGCCAGCCCGAAATGCAGGAGGAGTGCCGCGGCAAGTGTCAGGCCGGCCAGGAGGCTGGCAAGCGCGAGGCGCTTCATGTCGCGCGAGGCTCCCGTCGTCCGAGGCTCCAGAGCCGCAAGGCGGAAAGGGCGATCCCTGCAAGCGACGGCAATAGGCGCGGCTGCAGCAGCCCCGCCTCGAGCGCCGCCATGCGGCGCCGATTCTCGCCATGGCAATTCTCGAGAAAGCGCCGGAAGGTGAAGCCGTCGAGGAAGACGCTGGCCTGCGTCGCCGAGAAGTCGCGCCCGTCATTGGCCTTCTGGCCTGCGCGAACCGTGCCGAGCAGCCGCCGCGCCGCGCGGCCGTAAAAGCGCAGCGCGGTGAGCGCGCGCCGCCACGCGGCCGCCCGGCCCCGACGCGCCTCGCGCCAGGCCATCCAGTTGATGAAAAAGACGATGTGTCGCGTCTCCTCGATCATCAGCCGGTCGAAGATGGCGAACATGGGCTCGGGCAGAAAGCCTGCCTCGCGCGCGATCTTGAAGACACCGAAACCCAAAAAGGAATCGACGCACTCGCCATAGCCGAAATCGACGAAGGCGGTCTCGACGTCCGCGCTCTGTGTCTCGACCGGCTGCTCGGTCGCCGCGATGCCGTAGCGGCGGATCATCACTCGCAAAAGCTCGGCATGGCGCGCTTCCTCGAGCCCCTGAAGCGCCACGGCCTCTTTCACCACGGGATCGTCGATGGTGGCGGCGAAGGCCTCGACGATCGCGCCCGCGCGCCGCTCCGTGTGCAGAACCTCTTGCCAGAACGGAACGGCGCGCAAGCGCGCCAGCGCCGCCTCGTCGAGAGTGGGCCAGGGCAAGCGGTCGGGCTCGAAGTCGCGATGGCTTGCGACGAAGTCGCGGCAGAAGAGATCGCGATGCGCCTCCGATCCGATCCTCATGAGGGCACCTCGCCGGCGAAAGCCGGGCGCGGCATCACCGCGGCGCCGGGACGCGCCCGCCGAGGCTTGCCGCGGGGCGCTCCAGGGTCGAGCCAGTAACGGGCGGCGAGCGCGATACGGGTGACGTTGCCCAGCGTCATCGCGAGAAGAAGGAGGTCCGCAGCCCTGTCGATCGACATGGCGCTATTCCCCGCGCTGAGCCGCTTGCGACTGGGATCCGCGCCGACGCACGAGGCGCAGCGCGAGCCGGGCGAGAAGCGGGACGACCGCCGGACGCAGGAGGCGCGGATCGTAACCGGCAAGGCGGCGGTCGTTCTCGGCGAGGCAGAGCGCCATCAATCCCGCAACGTCGAGATCGATGCCCATCGATTCATGCCCGGTCATGGTGAAATTGTCGCCGCCGCCGACGTCGCGCGCGGTCTGCACCCGCTCCCAGACGAGAAACGCCCAGACGGCGAGGACGCGAGCGGCGAAGACGGGTTTGCGCCACCACGGCAGGTTACGGCGATGCCAGGCAACCCAATTGACGAAGAACAGGATGTGCCGGCACTCCTCCTGCATCACCGGCTCGAAGGCGTCGACGAGCGCCGGCGGGAAGTAGCCCGAGCGCCGCGCCGCCTCGAAAAGCCCGAAGGCGAAGAAGCTGTCGATGCATTCGCTGTAGCCCGTGACCATGAAAGCCCATTCAGGGTCGCGCGGCGCGACATAGGCGTCCTCGGGACCGAGGGCGATGTCATAGGCCGCCACCAGATTGGCGAGCACCTCCTTGTGGCGTCCCTCCTCGAAGCCGTTGAGGCGGATCGCTTCGCCCAGCAAGGGATCGGCGACATCGGCGGCATAGCTCAGCACGCGCAACCGCGCCTTCCCCTCGGTCGCGACCGCGATATCCCAGATCGGCAGGCTGACGAGGCGTCGTCGCTCCGCCTCACTCAGCTTGGGCCAATCCATAATGGCGGGCTTATAGGGATTGAAGGTGTCGAGCAGCATGCGGCAGAAGAATTCCTTATGCCTGTCGCTGCCCATCCGAACCGAAACGCCGGATGGCCCGTGCCATGCGCGCGCGGCGCGATCCGCGCCCGCTACGTCGGCGTCGTCGATCACGGGAAGGGCGCTCGTCATGGCTTGCCCATCCCCGGCATGTCGTGGTCCATGCCGCCCATATCCATGGCGCCCGGCTTGGTCACCTTGATCGGCACGACCATGGCGCCGGCTCGCGCGAACTCGAGCGTGAGCGGGAAATTCTCGCCCTCTTTCAGCGGCTGCTTCAGCCCGATCAGCATGAGATGCATGCCATTGGGCTTCAGCACGGTCGTCTCGTGCGGCTTGACCTCGATCGCTCCGAGGGGGCGCATCTTCATCACGCCGTTCTCCTCGAATTCGATATGGAACTGGGCCTTCTCGGCGACAGGCGTCGAGGCGCCGACCAGCCGATCCGCATCGGCGCCATGATTGGCGAGCGTCAGGTAGACGACGCCAGTCTTGGCGCCGCCCGGCGTCGCGCGCGCCCAGGCGGCATCGACGGTGATCGACGAAGCGCCCGGCGACTGGGCGAGCACCGGCGCGGAGAGTGCGGCGGCGAGAACGAAA
>DATJAV010000242.1:0-8182 GCA_035515835.1 Allostellaceae bacterium | reverse complement strand
GGCTGTCTTGCCGTGCTCGCCGCCCAGGTCTTCGTCGAGGCGCGGATCGACGCCGTCGATCTCTCCGCGCCAGCCATCGCCGTGGCGCGCCGCAACGTCGCCGAAAGCGGACATGGCGACCGCATCCGCCTGCTCCAGGGCGACCTCTTCGCGCCGATCGGCGGGCAGCGCTACGACCTGATCCTCGCCAACCCACCTTACGTCGATGCCGAGGCAATGGCACGGCTGCCGCCCGAATTTCGTCACGAGCCCGCGATCGCGCTGGCCGGTGGCGCCGACGGTCTCGACATCGTGCGGCGCATCCTCAAAGAGGCGCCAGCGCATCTGCAGGCGACGGGCGGGCTCCTCTGCGAGATCGGCACAGGACGAAGCCGGCTGGAGGCGCAATTTCCCGACCTCTCCTTCCGTTGGCTCGACACCGAGCTCAGCGCGGGCGAGGTCTTTTGGCTCCCGGCCACCGCCTTCGCCCCCAAAGTCCGCCCCAAACAAGGAGACGCAGCATGACCGAGACCGCCCTCATCGTCGGCGCCGGCAGCGGCTTGAGCGCGGCGCTCGCTCGGCTCTTCGCCAAGGAGAAGATGCAGGTCGCGTTGGCCGCGCGCCGTGTCGACAAGCTCGAGACGCTCGCCGCGGAGACCGGCGCCCGCGTCTTTGCCTGCGATGCCAGCCGGAGCGAAGCGGTGGAAACGCTCTTCGCTGGCGTCACCGCCGCGATCGGCGCCCCCGACCTCGTCGTCTACAATCCCAGCTATCGCACGCGGGGGCCCATCACCGAGCTCGACCCGGCGGAGGTGCAGAAATCGCTCATGATATCGAGCTTCGGCGGCTTCCTGGTGGCGCAGGCTGCGGCGCGGCAGATGCTGGCGCGCGGCAGCGGCACGCTCCTCTTCACCGGCGCCTCGGCGAGCGTCAAGGGCTATGCGCGCTCCTCACCCTTCGCTATGGGCAAGTTCGCCTTGCGCGGCCTGGCGCAAAGCCTGGCGCGCGAGCTGCAGCCGCAGAACATCCATGTCGGCCACGTCGTCATCGACGGCGGCATCGGCCGCGCCGGCGATCCGCGCGGGAGCGAGCGCGGCAGCGACGGGATGCTCGATCCCGACGCCCTCGCCCAGTCCTACCTCTACTTGCACCGCCAGCACCGCAGTGCCTGGAGCTGGGAAATCGAGCTGCGCCCCTGGGTAGAGACCTTCTGAGCCGAATTTTCCCAAGGCCGGCGGCAGCTTAGTTAAGCTTTCTTTACCGGCTCCCCCGCCATAATGGCGGGCATGCCCCCCCTCACTGACGGCCATCTCTTCGAGCTGATGCAGAAGGCCGCCATCGCAGCGGTGCTGCTGTTGGCGTTCGCGCAGATGAACGTCCACCGCGCCCGGCTCGGCGCTCAGATCGAGCCGTTGCTGATGGGCCTCGTCATCGGCGGTGTCATCGTCATCGAGATGAGCAACCCGGTGCACCTCGCATCGGGCTTCCCCGTCTATGGCGGTGTCACCATGCTCGGCATCGCCGGCTTCCTCTGCGGCGGTGTTGCCACCGCCGTGTCGCTGGTCATTGCCGTTCTTTACCGCATCTGGATCGGCGGCCCCTTGGTGACAACCGGCATCGCCGATCTCGTGGCGGTCGCAGGGCTCAGCCTCGGCTACCGCAGCCTTGTCCGGTACTGGGGCGAGAAGCCCGGCTATGCGCATCTCCCCTGGCTGTCGCTCATCGTGGCGCTGGGCGCCATCTCCGGCCTCACCGTTGCCACGCCGGATTTCCGCATCAAGACCCTGAGCGAGCTCGGGCCGACGCTCGCGCTCGGCACTTTCGGCGGCGTCTGGCTCCTCGGTGCTTTGCTGTTGCGCCAGCAGCGCAGCAACCTGATCGCCGCCGAGCTGGCCGAGACGCGCGAGCTGCTCGCGTCGATCACGCGCAACACGCCGGCGGTGCTATATCGCCGCGTCCTGGTGCCCGACGGTCGGTATTTTTACAACTACCTAAGCGAGGGCGTGGAGTCGCTGATCGGCGTCGGTGCCGCGGCGATCATGCGCGACTCGGATGCGGCCCATCAGCGGATCCACCCCGAGGATAAGGCCAAGGTGCTCGAGGCAATGCGCCGCTCAGCGGAGTCGCTGACGCCTTTCGACGTCGAATTCCGCCTCATTCGTACCGACGGCAAAGTACGCTGGGCGCAGAGCGCGTCGCTGCCGCACCGGCGCGAGGACGGCGCCGTCATCTGGGACGGCTACATCATCGACGCAACGGAAAAGCTGCAGAATGCGCAGGCGCTCAAGGACAACGAGGCGCGGTTGCGCACCGTCCTCGGCGCTCTCCGCGACGCCTATGTCGCGGTCGACGAGCAGGATCGCATCACGGCGTGGAACAACGAGGCCGAGCGCCTCTTCGGCTGGACGCGCGAGGAGGCGTTGGGGCGGACGCTGACCGATACCATCGTGCCGCCACGCTACCGCGATGCGCACCGCAAAGGGCTGAGCCGCTTCGTTCAGCAAGGGCGAGGCAGTCGGAGCGAGCGGCGCGTGGAGCTCGCGGCTCTGCGGCGGGATGGCGACGAGTTTCCCGTCGAGTACACGCTGGCGCCCGCCCGCACCGATCAAGGCTGGACGTTTCACGCCTTCATTCACGACATCACCGAGCGCAAGGCGCGCGAGCGGGCGCTTGAGGAGAACGAGACGCGCTACCGCCTGCTGGCGGAAACCGTCACCGACATGATCGTCCGCGCCACGCCGGAGGGCATCCGCTTTTACGTCTCGCCGGCGTCGCGGCGCGTTTTGGGCTACGAGCCCGAGGAGCTGGTCGGCCATCATCTCTTCGATCTCATCCACCCCGACGACCTGGCCGAGGTTCGCGCCGCCGCTCCGGCCTTTACCGGCGGCACGCAATCGCTCGCGACATATCGCGCACGGCACAAGGACGGGCACTATGTTTGGGTCGAGCTGGCGCGGCGCGTCGTGCTCGACCCCGCCACCGGGCGCCCCGTCGAGCTCATCTGCGCGGCGCGCGACGTGAGCCGGCGCAAGGCCGACGAGGCGGCGCTCGCCGCCGCCAAGGAAGAGGCCGAGCGCGCCAACCTCGCCAAATCTGCGTTCCTCGCCAATGTGAGCCACGAGATCCGCACGCCGATGCATGGCATCCTCGGCATGACGGACCTGCTGCTGCGCAGCAATCTCGACATGCAGCAGCGCGATTATGCCGGCGTCATCCGCGATTCCGCCGACTCGCTCCTCAAGATCATCAACGACATCCTCGACATCTCCAAGCTCGAGGCCGGCCGTCTCGTGCTCGAGGACATCGCCTTCGACCTGCGCAAGCTCATGGAAGAGACGGTGAGTCTGCTCGAGCCCAAGGCGCGGGAGAAGGGCGTGGATCTCTCGCTTCGCGTCGACGACCGGCTGCGCGGCCGGCTGCGCGGCGATCCGACCCGCATCCGCCAGATTCTTTTCAACCTCATCGGCAACGCCATCAAGTTCACGCGCCGCGGCAGCGTTACCGTCGACGTCGCCTGCGAGCCGACGAAGCGCGCGGCCGCGCTCCGCATCGAGGTCACCGACACCGGCATCGGCATCTCGGCGGACGCGATCTCGCGGCTCTTCACCAAATTCAGCCAGGCGGACGCGACCGTGGCGCGGCGCTTCGGCGGCACCGGGCTTGGCTTGGCCATCTCCAAGCAACTGGTCGACGCGATGGACGGGGAGATCGGCGTCACCAGCCATGTCGGCGGCGGCAGCCGCTTCTGGTTCACGCTCACGCTGGCGAACGCCGATGAGAGCCCGCGCGACGAAGGAGCCGCGAGCG
This sequence comes from Allostellaceae bacterium, assembly GCA_035515835.1. Classification (GTDB taxonomy): domain Bacteria; phylum Pseudomonadota; class Alphaproteobacteria; order ATCC43930; family CGMCC-115725; genus DAHUYF01. Next base: position 4,396 of record DATJAV010000242.1, on the reverse strand, counting down.
GTTCGATCGCTCCCGCCGCGCCCGGCGCGGGTCACGGCAGGCGCGTCCTCCTGGTCGAGGACATCGAGGTCAACCAGATCATCGCGCTCCAGATGCTCCGCGCCGCCGGGTACCACGTTCAGGTCGCCGGCAACGGCGGCGAGGCGGTGGAGGCTGTCGAGAAGCAGGACTGGGACTTGGTGCTGATGGATGCGCACATGCCGGTGATGGACGGCGTCGAGGCGACACAGCTCATTCGCCGCCTCGGGCCACCCAAGGGCCGCGTTCCCATCATCGCCCTGAGCGCCGATGCCGTCGACGACGCGCGGGAGAAGTATCTCGCTGCCGGGATGGACGACTTCCTGTCGAAGCCTTTCGACCGCGGCAGCCTGCTCGCCGTGGTCGAGCGCTGGATCGACAAGGGCGGCGCGGGCGCAGTGCGGCCGCCATCCGCGGAGCCGGCGCTCGACGGCGATACCATCGCCCAGCTCGAGCGCATCATGCCTGTGGTCGAGTTCCGTCGCTTCGTCGACACATGGCTCAAGAGCTCGGCCGACCGGATCGACGCCATCATCGCTCACGCCGAGCGCGGCGAGCTCGGGGAGCTGCGTCGCCATGCGCACAACCTTGTCAGCACCGCCGGCGGCGTCGGCGCCCGCGAGCTGGCGAGCCTCGCGCGCCGGCTCGAGGCCGCCTGCGCCGGTCAGAAGCCCGAGGAGGCACGCACACTCGCCCGCGCCGTCGGCAGCGTCGCGGCGTCCGCTTGCGATGCGATGCGCGCCCGCCTCGAGACGAGCGCCGCCTGAGGTTGCTGCGACTCGGTTACGGCCGCGTGGCCTCCCAACTTAGAACGCCGGTACCGTCGCCAGTATCGTGCGTGCGTATGCGGCGTCGGCGGTGATCTGCGCCTTCAACGCATCGATGCCGGCGAATTTCTGCTCGGGTCTGAGGAAATCGATGAGCGCCACGCGGAGATGCCGCCCGTAGAGATCGCCGTCATAGTCGAAGAGATGGACCTCGAGCCGGAGGTCGCTGCCGCCGAAGGTGGGGCGCCTGCCGAAATTCGCCACCGCATCGCGCCAAAGGGTGCGTGATCCCTCCTCGATACCGGCGCGCACGGCATAGACGCCGGGGGCGGGACGGAGATAGTCCTGGAGAAGGATGTTGGCGGTGGGAAAGCCGATGGTGCGGCCGCGCTGGTCGCCGCGCTCGACCCGGCCGTCGATCTCCCAGAAGCGGCCGAGCAGCGCCGCCGCTTGGCGCGGCCGCCCCGCCGTCAGATGCTCGCGGATATGGGTCGAGGAGTAAGCGACGCCGTCCTGGGATTCGACCGGGTCGACGGTCTCGACGCCGAAGCCCAGCGTTTGCCCGCGCTCGCGCAACAGCGCCGCAGTGCCGCGCCGGCCATGGCCGAAGACGAAGTCGTAGCCCGCCACCACGGTGCGCGCCCCGATCCCCTGTACCAGCACCTCGGCGATGAATTCTTCGGCGCTCTTGGCGGCAAATGCCAAGTCGAAATGGAGCGTGAACAGGAGATCGACGCCGAGCGCCTCGAGGCGACGCGACTTGACGCGGAAGGGGGTCAGGCGAAAGGGCGGATCGTCGGGACGGAAGACGCTACGGGGATGGGGCTCGAAGGTAAGCACGGCATGGGGAGCGGCGAGCGCGCGGGCGCGCTCCCCCGCGACGCCGATCACGCGCTGATGGCCGAGATGGACGCCGTCGAAATTGCCAATGGCGACGACCGCGCCGCGGTCGGCGGCGGCCACCTTGTCGTGACGGAAGATGCGCATCGCCTGGAAAATATCGCGGCCCGGCTCGCCTGGATAGCAGGCGCCGCCAAAGCTCAGGCCTGACGGCGCGATGGCACCATCACCAAGGCGTCGCCGTCGATCACCACGGTCTCCCCCACACGGCACACCGTCTTCAGCACGACGCGGGCCTTCTCGCGGATGATGTCCGTGACGGTGACACGCGCCTCGACCCGATCGCCGATCCTGACGGGCGCGCGGAAGCTCAGATTCTGCGTCAGATAGATCGTGCCGGGACCGGGAAGACGGGAGGCGATTGCCGTGGAGAGGAAGCTTGCCGACAGCATGCCGTGGACGATCCGTCCCTTGAAGCGCGTGGTGCGGGCATAGGCCTCGTCGAGATGGACGGGGTTGTGATCACCAGAGACGTCGGCAAATCCGACGACATCGTCCTCGCTGACGAGGTGCTCATAGGCGGCGGTCATGCCGACCGTCAGGTCCTCCAAACGGTACCCTTCGCCGCCGCCGCGTACGTCATCCATCGCCGCACCTCGGGCCAGTTTTCACCGCTTCTCAGGCCGGTCCGGTCCGGCGTTGTGCGCCGCACCTTAACCATGCCGGAACCATCCAGCAAGGCAATGCTACCCTTTGGCAGCTAATTTAACGTTTAGCGGGGGGTTTCGTCTCGCACTTGCGAAGGGTTCTCAACGTCTCACCCCCGCCCCGGCCGCGGGTCAATCGGTGTCTTTGCTCCGATCGCCAGCGCGGCTTCCAGCAATGCCGCAGCGCCCAGCAGCGCCGCCTCGCCGCGCGGACGGCCGACGAGCTGTAATCCGACCGGCAGACCGCTTCGAGTGAAGCCGCAGGGCATGGACAAGGCCGGGCATTCGGTCAGGGTCACGGCATAGGTCATGCCGAGCCAGTCGACATAGTTGTCGAAGCGGTGCCCGGCGACCTCGGTGACATAGCGCTCCTCGATATTGAAGGGCGGCACGATCACCGTGGGCGTCGCCAAAAGGTCGAACTCGGCGAAGAAGGCGGCGACGCGCCCATAGAGCGCCACGCGCTCGCGCGTGGCGCGGCCGATCGTCTCGGCATCGAGCTTCTGGCCCTTCTCGATGTTCCAGACCACTTCGGGCTTGAGGAGCGCGCGATGCTCGCGGAGGAGCGGCGCGTAGCTGGCGACGAAGCGCACGGCGCGGAGCGTCTGGAAAATCTCGGCGGCACCGCGAAAGTCGGGGGTGTTCTCCTCAACAGCCCCACCCAATTCGGCAAAGCGGCCCGCCGCCGCGGCGGCGATGTCGCGCACCTCGGGATCGATGGGCAGGAAGCCCAGATCCGCGGAAAACCCGACCCGGCGCGGCGGCTTTGGCGCGGCGACCGCGTCGACGAAGGAGCGCGCCGGCGGCTCGTGCGACAGCGGGTCGCGCGGATCGAAGCGCGCCATGGCGTCGAGCATCAAAGCGAGATCGCCGATGTCGCGCGCCATCGGCCCGCTTACGCCGAGCCCGTCGAAGGCATTGTCCTTCGGGCCGTGCGGCACCAGCCCCGGGCTCGGCCGCAGACCCACGACCGAGCAGAAGCTCGCGGGGATGCGGAGACTGCCGCCAAGATCGCTGCCATTGGCGAGCCAGACCTCGCCAGTGGCGAGCGCCACGGCGGAGCCGCCCGAGGAGCCACCGCACGTCGTGGTGGTGTTCCAGGGATTGCGGGTCTTGCCGAAGACCTCGTTGAAGGTATTGGCGCCGGCGGCGAATTCGGGGGCGTTGGAGCGCGCCAAGACGATGCCGCCTTGCGCTTCCAGCGCCTCCACCTGGAGGTCGGAGCGCGCCGGCACATGATTGGCGAAGATCGGCGACCCCTGGGTGCTCCGCACCCCGGCGACATCCATCGAATCCTTGATGGCGAGCGGCAGCCCGCCGAGCCAGCCGCGCCGATCGGTGGGCATGGGCGCGGCCATGAGCCGCCGCGCATGATCGCGCGCCCGGTCGGCGCAACGGACCGGCAGCGCGTTCACCGCGCCATCGACAGCGTCGATGCGCGCCAGCGCCGCGTCGATGAGCTCGAGCGGTGAGACCTCGCGGCGGGCCAGGTGCTCGACTACGACGCGCGCCGTCATGCGGATGAGATCGTCGCCCATGTAGTTCCTCCCGGAAGCGACGGTACGGGGCATGGGAGTGGGCGTCAAACCCGCGCCAAGCCTTCCGCGCGCGGGCCGTGGCGGCTAAGCTCGGCCTCGCCATGGAGCCCAACAGCCCCGCGCCGCTTGAAGACATGTGGTACTACGCCGTCGCCGGCGAGCGGCTGAAGCCTGGCCGCGTGCTGGCCAAGACGCTGATGGGCGAGCCCATTCTTTTGGGTCGCGGCAAGGACGGGGACGTCTTCGCGCTCCGCGACCTCTGTCCTCATCGCGGCATCCCGCTCTCCTGCGGTTGGTTCAACGGCGACGAGGTAACCTGCCGCTTCCATGCCTGGCGCTTCGACCGCACCGGCCGCTGCACCGCCATCCCCTCGCTCGCCCCCGATCAGGAGTTCGACCCGCAGCGCATCAAGGTCAAGACCTATCCGGTGCGCGAGGTGCAGGGCAATGTCTGGATCTTCTTTGGCAAGGACTGGGAGAGTGCGCCGGAGATCCCGCTCGTGCCCGAGGCCGGCGACAGCCGCCC
>DATJAV010000241.1:0-8149 GCA_035515835.1 Allostellaceae bacterium | reverse complement strand
AGCCCGTGTCTTTGAAGGCGCTCCACAGCGTCTCGCTCTCGGCGACGAAGGCGGCGTACCGTGTCCCGACGGCATCGCATTCGATATCGTCAGCGAGGCGTCGCCGCCGGTATTGCGAACCATCCAGGCGAGCTGCTTCATCGCCATCATCCGGTCGATGATGGGGTCGCTATTCTTGATCGCGGCGGTGAGCCGCTCCGAGACCTTGTCGAGCGTGTCAAGCAACTCCGTCTCTTCATCGAAGAAAGCTTTCCCCATCCCCTGAGGGCGCTCGCTCTTGGGCCTCATCAGCGCATCCCAAGTCCGCTCCTGCGCCGTGGTCAGCGCCGCGATCTCCTCTTGCAGCTTCGGCAGCAAGCGATCGCGCCCGGCGATGTCGATTGTCGCCAAGTGCAGGGCGGCGGCGCGTAGCGCCGGCATCTCGGCCATGCGCATGCCCTTGAGGCGCTCCTGCTTCGGTGCGTCATAGGGCAGCGGCTCGTTCTCCAGATCGCGCCGGGTCGTCGCCCGGTCGGTGCGCAGGTTGTGCATCGCCGTGAAGACCTCGGCCGATACCTCCGCGACCGCCTTAATCCGGCCGGTGGCGGCCAAGCGCTGCCAGGAATCCCACGCGCTCAGCTAAGCATCAGAACGACGCTCGCCGCCATCACAGCGATGACGGATCTGAGGAGAGTGTTCACCGAGAGCCGGTCAAGCATGGCGATCCTCGAAAGACGCGAGCCTGCCCCTTTCGTACCATTCGACGGGTAAAGTTTTAGTTTTGCGTCTGGAAAGGCGCCGATGTGCCCTTCATGGGGGAATCGCCGGCCGCCGCTGTAAGAAAGCGGGGCAGTCGACCGCATGCGCTTCAAGGCCCGCATGATATAGTGATGCGAAAGCGGAGGAGGCGATGGGCGACATCTTCCATCTCTGGTGCGAACGCGTCATGGCCGAAGCCGCGGTGATCTGAGATGGGCGAGTTCGGCATCGGTCAACCGCTCTCCCGTTTCGAGGACAAGCGGCTGCTGAGAGGCGCGGGCCGCTTCATCGACGACGTGAGCCTGCCGCGCCAGGCGCGCGCTTATATCCTGCGCTCGCCGCACGCGCATGCCCGCATTCTGCGCCTCGATATCGTGGCAGCGGCGAGCGCGCCCGGCGTGCTCGCCGCCTTCACCGCTGCCGATCTCGCCGCTGACGGGCTCGGCAGCAACGCGCCGACCCTGCAGCGCAAGCGTCCCGACGGCACGCCTATGTTCTGGCGCGCGCATCAGGGGCTCGCGCAGGACCGCGTGCGCTATGTCGGCGATCCCGTGGCGATGATCGTCGCCGAGACCATCGATGCGGCGAAGGACGCGGCCGAGCTGGTCGACATCGCCTACGAGCCGCTCCCCTCCGTCACCGCGAACGCGGCCGCCGGGGAAGCGGACAGCGCGGCGGTCTGGGACGAATGCCCCGACAACATCTCGCATGTCTTCGAGGTCGGCGACAAAGGCGCGACCGCCGCCGCTTTCGCCCGCGCCGCCAATGTCGTGAGAGGCCGCTACGTCGTAACGCGCGTCCATGCGCAATTCATGGAGCCCCGCGGCGCCATCGGCGTCTATGAGCCGCGCGACGAGCGCTTCACGCTCTACGCCGATGTGCAATACCCCCACCGCGTGCGCGAGGTGCTGGCGGGGCGAATCTTCAAGGTGCCGGCGCAGCAGATCCGCGTCGTCGCCGGCGATATCGGCGGCGCCTTCGGCATCAAGGGCTGGCAATATGCCGAGCACCGCCTCGTGCTCTTCGCCGCCCGCCGCCTGGGGCGTCCGGTGAAATGGCTCTGCGAGCGCAGCGAAGTCGTGCTCGCCGACGAGCACGGCCGCGACTGCATCGCCAATGCCGAACTCGCGCTCGACGCGGAGGGCAAGTTCATCGGCCTCAGGGTGCGCGTCACTTCCAACATCGGCGCTTATCTCTCCTCCGACCGCAACATGCTGGCGACCTTCACCAGCCTCCCGGCGATGGTCGGTGTCTATGCGATTCCCGCGGCGCATGTGCAGATGACCGCGGTCATGACCAACACCAACGCCACCGCGCCCTATCGCGGCGCCGGGCGGCCCGAGGCGATCTACGTGATCGAGCGCCTCATCGACGATGCCGCCCGCGCGGTCGGCCGCGACCCGGTCGCGCTCCGCCGCGCCAACCTCATCCCGGCCGCGGCGCTGCCGCTGAAGACCGTGCTGGGCTTCACCTATGATTGCGGCGAGTTCGAGAAGAACATGGGCGCGGCGCTCCGTCTTGCCGATCACGCGGGCTTCGCCGCGCGGCGCGCGGACGCGAAGCGGCGCGGCAAGCTGCGCGGCATCGGCATCGCCAACCCGATCGAGCGCGCCGCAAGCCCCGGCATGGAATTCGCCGAGATCCGCTTCGACACGACGGGGATGGCGACCCTGCTGATGGGTACCAAGAACCAAGGCCAGGGCCACGAGACGACCTTCCGCCAAATCGCCGCCGAGAAGCTCGGCCTTAGGCCCGAGGAGATGCGCTATGTCGACGGCGACACCGACGTCGTCGCCTTCGGCATGGGCACGATGGGCTCGCGCTCCACGGTGATCGGCGGCACCGCGCTGACGCTTGCCGCCGAGAAGGTCGTCGCCAAGGCGCGGAAGATCGCGGCGCATCTCCTCGAGGTGAGCGAGCCCGAGCTCGCTTTTGCCGAAGGCCGCTTCACCGTGCCCGGCACCGATCACGGTCTCACGTTGCGCGAGGCGGCGTGCGCCGCCTTCCAGCCGGCGAAGCTGCCCAAGGGCATGGAGCCCGGTCTCTTCGAGAGCGGCAGCTTCTCCCCGCCGCAGGACACTTTTCCCAATGGCTGCCATGTCTGCGAGGTCGAGATCGACCCTGAGACTGGCGCGCTTTCGATCGAGCGCTACAGCGTCGTCGACGATGTCGGCACGGTCGTCAATCCGAAGACGCTGAAGGGCCAGATCCATGGCGGCGTTGCGCAAGGCCTGGGTCAGGTGCTGATGGAAGAGGTCGTCTATGACCGGCAGTCCGGCCAGTTGTTGACCGCCTCCTTCATGGACTACGCGATGCCGCGCGCCGCCGATATGAGCGCCATCGACATCGAGAGCAGCATCGTGCCGACGCGGCTCAATCCTCTCGGCGTCAAAGGCGCGGGCGAAGCCGGCACCGTCGGTGCGCTCCCAGCGGTCATGAACGCCATCCTCGACGCGCTCGCCCCGCTCGGCGTCACTCACCTCGACATGCCGGCGACCCCCGCCCGGATCTGGCAAGCCATCACGGCTGCGAAACATCCTTCGTGAGCGAAGGGAAAATCTCCCTCCCCCTTGAGCTCAGGGGGCGGGGGTCTTTTCGCGTTTTTTATTCCGCTTCGATCCCTGCTATGAACGCGACATGCGGACGGTCAACCCCGAGCGGTTCGAGGCGCGCCAGCAGCATGTGCGCGAGGCAGCGCTCGCCTGCTTCATGCGCAAGGGCTTCCATCAGGCGAGCATGGCCGACATCTGCACCGAGGCCGGCATGAGCCCCGGCAACCTTTATCGCTACTACGACAGCAAGGAGGCGATCATCGCCGCCATTTGCGAGGAGGATCTGCGCCAGGTGACGGGGCGCCTCGAGCAGCTCGGTGGGCGACCCAATCTCTTCGAGGCGATGCTGGGGCTCGCCGGCGAGGCGCTCTCCGCCAGCGATCCCGAGCGCAAGAAATTCGGCTGCGAGATTCTGGCGGAAGCGGCGCGCAACGAGCGCATCGCTGCCATCGTTCGCCGCCACCACGCCGCCATCGTCGAGATGTGCGCCGCGGCGATTACCCGCGCCCAGGCGACGCGCGAGGTCGATCCGAGCCTCGATGCGCACGCCGCCGCCTCGGTGCTGGTCGCTGCCGCCCAAGGCTTGAGCACGCGGCTCGCGCTCTTTCCCTCAACCGACGCGTCCATGTCGCTCACCGCCTTCCAGTTGCTGCTGCAGCGCTTCCTCGCGCCCCGCTAGGCAGTCGCCGCATTTTTACCTAGCCTTGGGGAAACACCCTAGGGAGGTCCCCATGAGCGTCGTCCGTGCGGCCGATATGCGGCCGGCAGCGTCCAGTGCCGGCGATGCGATGCGGGCCATGCTGGAGCGCCAACGCGCGGCGTTTCTCGCCGCGGGCGCGCCGTCGCTGACCGAGCGCCGCGCCGATCTCGCGCGTCTCAAGGCGGCGATCCGCGAGAAGGCCGACCAGATCGCGGGTGCGATCTCCGCCGACTTCGGCAACCGCTCGCGCCATGAGAGCCTGCTGGCGGAGGTCTTCACCACGCTTTCCGGCATCCGCCACACCTCGGGCCATCTTGCGCGCTGGATGCGGCCGCGGCGCGTCTCGGTCGGACTCGAGCTTCGGCCAGGTCGCGCGCGGATACTCTATCAGCCACTTGGCGTCGTCGGCATCATCAGCCCGTGGAACTATCCCTTCCAGCTGGCGATGATGCCGCTCATCGCCGCGCTCGGCGCCGGCAATCGCGTCATGCTGAAGCCCTCGGAGCTGACGCCGCGCACCTCGGAATTCATAGCCGATTTCTTGGCCGGACTTTTCCCGAGCGAGCAGGTGACGACGGTGCTGGGCGGCCCCGATATCGGCGCCGCTTTCGCGCGGCTCCCCTTCGACCATCTCCTCTACACCGGCTCGACCGCGGTCGGGCGGCTCGTCATGCAGGCGGCGGCCGAGAACCTGACGCCGGTGACGCTCGAGCTCGGCGGCAAATCGCCTTGCATCATCGGCGAGGATGCGGCGATGGCGAGCGCCGTCGAGAGCGTCCTCTACGGCAAGCTGCTCAATGCCGGCCAGACCTGCATCGCTCCCGACTACGTGCTGCTGCCGGAAGGAAAGCGCGAGGAATTCGTGACGCTGGCAAAAGCGACGGCGAAGAAGCTCTATCCGAGCCTTCGCGACAATCCCGACTACACCAGCATCGTCAATGAGCGCCATTACCGCCGACTCCAGCAACTCGTCGCCGACGCCAAGGCCAAAGGCACACGCGTCGTCGAGCTCAACCCGGCGACGGAAACGCTGGACGGCGCCCGCAAGCTCGCGCCGACGCTGGTGATCGATCCCGACGAGGAGCTGGCGTTGATGCGCGAGGAGATCTTCGGGCCGGTGCTGCCGGTCAAGACCTATCGCTCGCTCGACGAGGCAATTCAATACGTCAACCGCCATCCGCGGCCTCTGGCGCTCTATTATTTCGGCACCGACACCGCCCTCCGCGATCGCGTGCTGGCGCGCACCACCTCAGGCGGCGTGTCGGTCAACGAGACGCTGATGCACATTCTCGTCGAGAACCTGCCCTTCGGCGGCGTCGGCCCGTCGGGCATCGGAGCCTATCACGGCGCGTTCGGCTTTGAGACTTTCTCCCACCGCAAGGGGGTCTTCCTGCAGAGTCGCCTCAACGGCGGCGCCCTGCTCCGCCCGCCCTTTGGCAAGCTCACCAACTTCATGCTGAATCTGCTGATGAAGCGGTAAACACCCGAGGCAACGTAAAAGAAGGACGTTGCTCCGCCGATCTTAAGGTCGCAGGGTTCGTTGAAGGAACCCAATCGCGTCGGTGATCGATTGGGCCATCAAATCCCACCGAATAGCCAGGCGCGGCAGCGACGCAAGCGCCGAAGGCGGCCGGGTCGAAGGGCCTCGCCTGGCCGTCGATAAGCAAGGCCAGCTGCTTCGGCCCGAGCAGGATGAACGGACATTCTTTCGTGCTGACGTAGTCCGGGTGGAAGCGCGGGGTGGCGCCAGGAACCGTCCAGGCATGGTCGGCGCTTGGGTAGATCACGGTCTCGATCGGGGCTGGAGCCCCCGCGGTGCGCGCGTAGGCCAGGTAACTCTCGATCTTTGTCACCGGCAAATTGTCGTCTTTCTCGCCGAGCAGCATAAGCACTGGAGAGCCGGTATAAGCGCGGGGTTCGGCGATCGCGCCAAAATCTCCGCCGGGATAGAATGTTACGTGCGCGGCAAACCGACCCGGTCCGCGACTGAGCGCCGATCGCACCATCTCGAACGCGGCGAGATGAGCCACTTCACCGCCGTACGAAAAGCCGATGATGGCAATGCGGTCGGCGTCGATCCGGGGCTCAGCCGAAAGAAAACGCAGCGCGGCGTATGCGTCCGCGACACCAACCGGCAGATAACCTGGTGATCCCTGGAGCGCAGCACCCGTGGTTCCGCGCGCGGCAAAGCTATCATAAGTCAATGTGGCAAAGCCTGCCTTGCGCAGTTCGGCCGCGGCATAGCCTTCGTTGGCGTCACGATAGCCGGCGATGCCGTGAACGATGATAACGGCGGGATAGCGATCGCTCACCTGTTCGGGAAAGCCGAGATAGGCGTTGACCGTCACCGCTCCGGTCCTAGCCTCTCGGACCAAAAGCTGGCGCATGTCGCTGTAGCTGGAAGATTGAAACGTGACCGCGATCGTGCTGGCCTCAGAGCCTTGGCAATGTCCGGTCGCTGTTCCATAGGCGATCGTCGCCACGAGGACGCACAATATCCGGTACATGGAATATCCCTCGTTTTTGTCAACTGATTGGGTTTTGATGCTAACTCACCGCGCCCAGAAGCCGCGGCGGTAATAGCGCCGCTCCTCCTCGATCGGCACGATCATCTTGCCGATAGGCCAGAGCGCGAGGCCCGCGAGCTTCAGATGTGCCCAGGCGAAGGGAAGGCCGATGATGGTGATGGCCCAGCAGAGCGCGAAGCCGATATGCCCCAGCGCCAGCCACCAGCCGGCCAGCACGAGCCAGAGGAGGTTGCCGAGCGTGCCAGCGGGTCCCGTGCCGAGATCCTCGCGCCCGGTATAGGCCGCGCGCGACACCGCCGTCTGGCCGAAGGGGAGCAGCGAATAGACGGCGATGGTGAAGGCGGCGCGAGTCCAGGGCAGGCCGATGACGGTAATCGCCATGATCAGCGCCGCGACCGCCCAGGCGATCGCCATCCACAATCCGCCGAAGACGATCCAGAGGAGATTGAGCAGGAGACTGATGAGCGGCATGGCATCCCCCGATGATCAGCGGCCGAGGTCGTGGAACTTGCGGTGCAGGTCGAAGTCGGCCGACGTCACCTGGCTCTCCATTCGGCGCAGCCGCTCCTCGAGGTCGCGGAATTTGTGCCGGAGCGATTGGAATGTGTCGGTCGGCGCTGCGTTGACGCCGCGCCAGAAGGCTTCATCGTCGCGGCTCTGATAGAGCGCCGGAGGTTTGGGGCGGAGCGCTACCGCCAGGATGAGATATGCGACGAGTGTCGGAAAAGGGAAGAAGATGAGGCCCGCCACTGCGACGATGCGGGTGACGATAGGCTCGATGCCGAGATAGTCGGCGATCCCCGCGCAGACACCGGCGAGGATGCCGCGGTCCCGGTCGCGCCAGAGGCGGAAGCGCTGGTTGTTGTCCATCCAAGCCATGTCTCATCCTCCCGCCCGCATGCGCCAGCCCGGCGCTTCCGCATCGAGCACTTTCTCCAGCGATTCGATGCGTCCCTCCATGCGCCGAGCGCTCTGCCAGAGCTCGCCCAGCGCCTTCTCGTCATCGCTCGAGAGCCGCCGCGACGCCCGCCAGATCGTGATGTAGTGGAAGATGATCCAGAGAGGCGCGACGACCGTGAGGAAGATGATGCCGAGGACGAATAGCCCGCCGCCGATGAACATGGCGCGTCACTTCGCCGGAGCCGGGCGGATGCTGTTGCCGAGTCGCTCCTTGAGCGCCTTCAGCTCCTCCTCCACGCTCTCCGCCGCCTCGATGCCGTCAAGCTCCTCGGCAAGCGTCTTCTTGCGGCCAAGATCGAAGGATTCGACTTTGCCCTCCATCGCATCGAGCGCGTGCTCCACCCGCTCGAAGCGGGCGAAGGCGTCGCCGATGCGGTCGTCGTGAAGATGCGTCCGCATCCGGATCCGCGCCGCCGCCGTCGTTTGCCGCGCGACGATGGCCTTCTCGCGCGTCTTGGCGTCGGCGAGCTTTGCCTGAAGCTTGCTGATGTCCTCGTTCTGCTTGGCGAGGGCGTCCTCGATCTGGCGGTGCTGCTTCTCGATCGCCAGCAGCGCCTCGGCGACCCGAGCCTTCGCCAGCAGCGCGCCCTTCGCGAGGTCCTCGCGGCCCTTGGTGACGGCGAGCTCGGCGCGGCGCTGCCACTCCTCCTGCTCGCGCCGAAGCGCTTCCA
>DATJAV010000240.1:0-12396 GCA_035515835.1 Allostellaceae bacterium | reverse complement strand
CGTCGACGAGGTCTATGCCATCCTCACCACCGTGCCCGGACGCGAGCCCGGCCGGCGCGGCACGCGCGGCAGCGAGGCGGTGGGCCTGGGCTACCGCATTCCCGACGCCTCGATCCAGCAGCTGGTGGGCCTGCTCGACGCCATGTGCGCACCGCCCTATTCCGGCCGTGCCGACTTGCCGCATCTGGTCGAGAGCGAGCATATCGAGGACGAGGCACTCTTCGTCCTGGTCGAGGCACTACAACTCCTGGGCTTCGCCCAGGTGGCCGGAGGCGACATTTGGGCGACCCCCCAAGGGCGCGCTTTCGCCGAAGCCGATCTGCAGCCGCGCAAGCAGATCTTCGCCGACCAGCTGCGCCGCCAGATCCCGCTCGCCGCGCATATCCGCAAGGTGCTGGACGAGCGTCCCGGCCATAGCGCGCCCGAGGGGCGTTTCCTCGCCGAGCTCGAGGATCAGCTCTCCGAGGAGGAGGCGCATGAGGTGCTGGAGACGGTGATCAACTGGGGCCGCTACGCCGAGCTCTTCGCTTATGACTACGACCGTGGCGTGCTCAGTCTTGAGAACCCGACCTGACGAGGCGCTGCCGAAACGGAACTCCGCCACCGACCGCCGCGTTATCGCCGCGATGGCGCCAGCGCGCTTTTGTCGTATGATCCCGGTCGTATCATCTGGTGGTGCCTGCGCCGGCCGAGTTACAAAACTGTAACGCGACGCCGCGGGGATGAAACGGAAACGCCTCGCCCACAATCCTCCACCGCGTGCTTGCACGCGGCTCCTCCCACCCCAAAAGAAACGGACCCCCACCATGCCTCAGCTCATTCACCCGATCGTGCGCGGCGTCGCCGTCGCCGGTCTCCTCGGCACCGCGCTCATTGCCGGCCAAGCCCGCGCGGCCACGCCCGCACCCTCGGCTGCCGGTGCTTCGATCCTCGTCGCTCAAGCCGACACCACTACCAAGGCGAAGAAGCCGCACAAGTCGCGCGGAGAGCGCGTCGAGGATCGGATCAAGAGCCTGCACGACCAGTTGAAGATCACGTCGGCGCAAGAGCCGCAATGGGACGCGGTCGCCCAGGCCATGCGCGACGGTGCTCAAGCGATGGAGGCGGCCATAAAGCAGCGCGTCGAGGCGCGCGGCGCAAGCGCGGTCGACGAGCTCAAGGCCTATGAGGCGATCGCCGACGCCCACGCCCAGAGCGTGCAGAAGATGATCCCACCCTTCCAGGCGCTTTATGACAGCTTGTCGGACGACCAGAAGAAGACGGCCGATACGCTCTTCGCGCGGAGCCGCCGGGAGCAACGGCGGGCGATGAAGAAGTAGGCGGGAGCCGATGTGGACATCAGCCGCGTTGTCTCGGCGCGGCGGGCGCGTGGCTTGCCGGGATGAAGGGAACCTCGCTCTCGACAGAAGGAAGGGAAGTATGCATCACTCGGCGAGATATCGTTCGCTCCTCGGTGCGGCAACGGCGGCGCTGGTTGCGCTCAGCTTGGCAGCACCCGCCGCGCGTGCCGACGACCGGCACGATCACGACCGTGGCCGCGACCACCACTTCCGCGACCATCGGCCTCACTACTATGTGCCCGCTCCGGCGCCGATCTACGCGCCGCCGCCGGTCTATTCTCCGCCGGTGGTGGAGACGCCGGGCATCAACCTGATATTCCCCCTCCATTTCCGCTAGCGGTTCCACGGTAGGACCTGAAGGCCCCGCGCGACGGCGCGGGGCCTTTGCTTTGCATCACCCTTCCGCGGCACAATCGGCATCGGCAGGCGGGCGATGGCGGGCGACGGGTCGTTGGCACTCATTGAGGCGGGGATCCGCGGCGGGGCGGTGACGCTCCTTGCCGTCCTTGCCGTCTTGCTGCTGCGCGATGCGCGACGAGCCCCAGCCGGATTATACGGCGCCCTCTTTGCGCTGAGCGGCATTGGCTATGTCATCAGCAGCGCGCCCGAGCTCGTCTACCATGCGCCGGCGCTCTGGCTGGCGCCGGCCCGTCTTGCCAGTTTCGGCGCGCCGGCCGTTTTCTGGCTCTTCGCCAGAGCATCGTTCGACGACGCCTTCACGCCATCCTGGCGCGACGCCGCACCTTGGCTGCTCACCGTCGGCATGGGCGTCCTTTGCGCCCGCCGGCTCTTGCCGCTGGTTTGCGCGCTCTATTCCGTCTTGCAACTGACTTTGCTGGCCCTCGCCATAAGACAGGCGATTGTCGGAAGAGCGGCGGACCTGATCGAGGAGCGCCGCAAATTTCGCGTCGTGCTGTGCCTGACCGCCGCAGTCTATACGTCGTTCGTCGTCCTGCTCGATTGGATCATGCGCGGACCGCCCGCCGCGCCGCCGGGGACGATCATCAGTGCCACCGGATTGCTGGCCCTCACTCTCGCCTTCGTGATTGCCCGGCTCACCCTGATGCCGAGCGCCGAGTTCACCCCGGCCGCGGCCGCTGCGCCGGTCAGCGCGACCCAGGTGCCGCCGCCGGTCGAAACACCGATGGCCGCCGACGACGCACAGGAACGGGCATTGCTGGAGCCGCTTCGCCGGCTCATGGAAGACGACAAGGTCTACCGCGAGGAGGGGCTCAGCATCGCGGTGCTCGCCGCCAAGCTCGCAGTGCCCGAGTATCGCTTGCGCCGGCTCATCAACCAGCGGCTCGGCCATCGCAACTTCAGCAGCTTCGTCAACGGCTACCGGCTCGCCGACGCGATGGCGGCTCTCGCCGACCGCAGCCAGGACGAAGTCCCGATCGTCACCATCGCGCTCGATGCCGGGTTCCAGTCGCTCGGTCCCTTCAACCGGGCCTTCAAGGCGCATACCGGCATGACACCGACCGACTACCGCCGGCAAGGCGGCAACGGCGCCCGCCGGCTGCTTGCCCCAACCCTCGCCGATTCCGAAATCGGCCAGCCTTTATAAAGCATTCGGCAAGCTCGCCTGCGCTATCGGCGAGAGCAGAGGGCTAGACGCGGCCATGCTGCGCCCGTGCTATAACGCGGGAGTTAGCCAAATGAGCCCGTTCATGTCCCATCTCTTCAATGCTCTCTATTATTCGACGCCTGTGGTCATCGCGCTGGCCATGGCCGAAGCGGTCGTCCTCGCCTTCCTCGGCAAGCGACCCTACAATTGGCGGGCGTCGTTGGCGTCCATCGTCGATGCGCTCGGACGCGAATATGTCGTTTATCGATATCTGCCGTTGAGCCTCGCCGCTCCGGTGATCTTCTGGGCCTACACACACCGGCTGACGACCCTCGACATCAACGCCGGGCTCGCCTTTGGGCTCCTCGTTCTAGGGGTTGAGTTTTTCTACTATTGGTTTCATCGCGCGAGCCACCGTATCCGCTGGTTCTGGGCGACGCACGCCATCCATCACTCGAGCAACGACCTGAACCTCGGCGCCGCCTATCGCTTCGGGTGGACCGGTCGCTTGAGCGGCACGGGTATCTTTTTCGCGCCGCTGATCTGGCTCGGCTACCCGCCGGTCGCGGTGTTCGGCGTGCTGGGCCTCAATCTGCTCTATCAGTTCTGGATCCACGCGACCTGGATCCCGAAGCTCGGCTGGCTCGAGTATGTCCTCAACACGCCCTCGCACCACCGCGTGCACCACGCCGCCAACCCCGAGTACCTCGATGCGAATTACGGCGGCATTCTTATCATCTGGGATCGCCTCTTCGGCACCTTCATCGAAGAGCGCGAGGACCTGCCGTGCCGCTACGGTCTGGTGAAGCCGCTCCTCTCCAACAATCCCATCATTATCAATGCCAATGAATGGATCGCGCTCGGCCGCGATCTCTGGCAGGCGCGGAGCTGGCGGGAGCGTGCCCAGTACCTCTTCGGTCCGCCCGGCTGGCGGCCGGACGGCCAGGGCTTCACCACCGCGGATCTGCGCCGCGCGGCCGCCGTCGTCGCCGCGGAATGAGGCGCGGGCGGTGCGGGCGCCGCGGTTGGCTCTCGCCGCCCTCCTCGCCCTCGTCGTTCCGGCACGGGCGCAGGATTGGCCCGTCTATGGCGGCGACCCTGGCGGCCTGCGCTATTCGACCGCCGCCGAGATCACCAAAGAGAACGTCGCCCGCCTCGCCGTCGCTTGGACCTATCACACCGGCGAGGCCGAGCGGCGCGGCGCCGCTTTCGCCAAGAGCGCCTTCGAGCTCACGCCCATTCTGGCCGACGGCAAGCTGCTGGTCTGCTCGCCCTTCGATCGGGTCGCGGCGCTCGATCCGGCAAGCGGGCAAGAGCTCTGGGTGTTCGATGCCGCGCTCTCGCCCGCGCTGAAACCCGCGAACAGCTTCAAATGCCGCGGCGTTGCCGTCTGGCACGACCCGGACGCCGCTCCCGGCGCCGCTTGCGCGGCGCGCGTCTTTCTCGCCACGGTCGATGCGCGCCTCATCGCGCTCGATCTTGCCAGCGGCAAGCCCTGCCCCGGCTTCGGCAGCGACGGCGCGGTGGGCTTCCCCGCCGA
Source organism: Allostellaceae bacterium (assembly GCA_035515835.1). Taxonomy (GTDB): domain Bacteria; phylum Pseudomonadota; class Alphaproteobacteria; order ATCC43930; family CGMCC-115725; genus DAHUYF01. The sequence continues at coordinate 7,949 of DATJAV010000240.1, read as the reverse complement.
TATCGCCGAGCGCTATCCCGGCGAATACCAGCTCGACAGCGCTCCCGCCGTCATCGGCGACGTGATCGTGGTCGGCTCGGCGGTCGACGACATGTCGCGGAGCCGCGCCCCCTCTGGCACCGTCTGGGGCATCGATGCGCGGAGCGGCGCCAAGCGCTGGCATTTCGATCCGGTGCCGCGGAGCGCCGACGACCCCGCCGCGAATTCCTGGGCGGAGGCCAGCTGGAAGAACTCTGCCGGCGGCAGCGCCTGGGGCCCGATTGCGGTCGATGCCGCGCGCGACCTGGTGTTCCTGCCGACCGCGGGTCCTACGGCCAGCTTCTATGGCGGCGAGCGGCGGGGCGACAACCTCTACACCTCCTCGATCGTGGCGCTCCGCGGCAGCAGCGGCGCGGTGGTCTGGCATTTCCAGGCGGTGCATCACGACATCTGGGACTATGACGTCGCAGCGCAGCCGAGCCTGGTGACCCTGAAGCGCGACGGCCGCGACATCGCCGCCGTTGTCGTCGCGACCAAGACCGGCTTTCTTTTCGTCCTCGATCGCGACACCGGGAAGCCGCTCTTCCCGGTGGCGGAGCGCCCGATGCCGCAAAGCGACGTGCCGGGCGAGTTTCCGTCGCCGACCCAGCCGGTGCCGCTGGCGCCGCCGGCGCTCGTGCCGCAGCGCCTCGGCGAGGCCGATATGTGGGGCCTCGCCGATAGCGACCGCGACGCTTGCCGCCAGCGCCTCAAGGGCTTGCGCTCCGAGGGCCTCTTCACGCCGCCGAGCCTCAAGGGCACGGTGCTCTTCCCCTTTACCGGCGGCGGCGCCAATTGGGGCGGCGGCGCCTTCGACACGGCGCGCCAGACCTTCGTCATCAACACCAACCGGATCGCGCACGTCATTCGCCTGATCCCGCGCGACCAAGCGGCGGCGGCGCATGCGGCCGATCCCAAGGTCGAGATCGGCAGCGCCCTCGGCACGCCTTATGCCGCGTCCCGCGAGGCGCTGCTCTCGCCACTGGGCCTTCCCTGCAATGCGCCGCCTTGGGGGACGCTCAACGCCGTCGATCTCGCCGCCGGCACGATACGCTGGCAGGTGCCGCTGGGATCGCTGGCCTTTGGCGGCATCCGCGGGCTCCCCGGCACCGGCGGCCCGATCATCACGGCGAGCGGGCTCGTCTTCATCGCCGCCTCCGCCCCCGCGCTCCGCGCCTTCGACATCGACACCGGCGCCGAGCTATGGGCGGGCGCCCTGCCGGCGGGCGCGCAGGCGACGCCCATGACCTATGTCGTCGGCGGCCGCCAATTCGTCGTCATCGCCGCCGGCGGCGACCTCCGGGCGCGCTCGCCGCTGGGCGATGCGGTGGTTGCCTTCGCGCTTCCTTAAAAGAGGCTGCACCACCCCTATTTCGGCCGCATCGTCGGGAACGCGATGACGTCGCGAATCGACGGGCTGTCGGTCAGCAGCATCACCAAACGGTCGATGCCGATCCCGAGACCGCCGGCGGGCGGCATGCCGTACTCCAGCGCGGCGACGAAATCGGCATCGAGACGTTGCGCCTCCTCGTCGCCGAGCTCGCGCTCGCGCATCTGCGCCTGAAAGCGCAGGAGCTGCTCCTGCGGATCGTTGAGCTCGGAATAGGCGTTGGCGATTTCCCAGCCATTGACGAAGCTCTCGAAGCGCTCCGTGAGACGCGGATCGCGGCGATCGGCCTTGGTGAGCGGCGAGATCTCGCGGGGAAATCCGGTGACGTGGAGCGGCTGAATCAGCAGGCTCTCGACCCGCGCCTCGAAGACGGCGTAAAGCGCGTGACCCCAGCCGGCGGTGTCCTCGAGCTCGATGCCGAGGCGCCGCGCCGCGCCGCGTGCGTCGACCCCATCGGCAAGCGCCAGGAAATCGATACCGGTATGCTCCAGCACCAGGTCAGTCATCGCGGCGCGGCGCCAGGGCGGCGCGAGCTCGATGGCGATGCCGCCATAGGTGATGCCCGTGCCGCTGCCCACCGCGCGCGCTGCCTCGCTGACGAGATGCTCGGTCATCTCCATCATCGCCTCGTAGTCGACATAGGCTTGGTAGAGCTCGAGCAGGGTGAATTCCGGATTGTGCCGGGGCGAAATGCCCTCGTTGCGGAAGTTGCGATTGATCTCGAAGACCTTGTCGGAGAGCCCGCCCACCAGGAGGCGCTTCAAAAAGAGCTCGGGCGAGATGCGCAAGTAGAGATCGAGATCGAGCGCGTTGTGGTGCGTGATGAAGGGCTTGGCCGCCGCGCCGCCGGGGATCACCTGCAGCATCGGCGTCTCGACCTCGAGGAAGCCGCGCTCCAGGAGGCGTTGGCGCAAGGTGGCGACGATGCGCGAGCGCTGGCGTAAGACCTCGCGGCTCTCCTCGTTGGTGATGAGGTCGAGATAGCGCTGCCGGTAGCGCGTCTCGACGTCGGCGAGGCCGTGATATTTCTCGGGCGGCGGCAAGAGCGTCTTCGCCAGCACGCGCACATCCCTGGCATTGACGGTGAGCTCGCCGCGTGGCGTGCGCCGGATGGTGCCCTCGACGCCGATGATGTCGCCGAGATCGAGCAGCTTCACCACGGCGAGCCGTTCGGGCGAGAGGAAATCCTTGTGGCAGAAGATCTGGATCTTGCCGGAGGTGTCGTGGAGATCGATGAACATGCCGCTGTTGCGCAGCGCCCGGACGCGCCCCGCGACCGCCACGTGATCCTCGGTGACGCTGCCGGCGGCAAGTCCGGCATAGCGCTCCTCGAGTGCCTTCGCCTCGGCGCTCCGCGCGAAGGCATAGGGATAGGGGTCGATGCCGAGCTTCCGCAGTCCCTCGAGCTTCTCGAGGCGCGCTTGCCGGAACTGATTGTCGTCCTCGCCCGCCATGCCGGCCTTGCCCCTGCTCCCGAAGGCTGCCTGTTGTAGTCATTTGCGGCCGAAGCGCAACCGTGCTCCCCCGTCAATAACAGCAAACGCCTGTAGAAACATCGCTATGTACAAACACCCCCATTGACGGCATCGATGGGGCGGATTACGGTTTTGGCCAGCGCCGATTTGAAGCTTCAGCTTGCGGGCGCTCTAGAAATGCAGCTAAAGCGAGGGCGATCCGCCCGGCGACAAGCTGCGGCGGGTTTTTTTGTGGCCTGCCCCCAGCGCAGGCAGGGGTCTGCGGAGGAGAGGGGAGCATGTCGATGACCGCTTGGCGCCTGATGCGCACTGTCGTGACGCTGGCGCTGCTTCCGTGCGCCCTGCCCGGGCTTGCCGCCGAGAAGCTGGCGACGCTGCGGCTCGACTGGGCCTATTACAGCCCGGTCAGCCTCGTCCTCAAGGACAAGGGCTGGATGGAGCAAGAATTCGCCAAGGACGGCACCAAGATCGAGTGGGTGTTGAGCCTCGGCAGCAACAAGGCGCTCGAGTTCCTGAACGGCAATGCCGTCGATTTCGGCTCGACGGCCGGCGCCGCGGCACTCCTTGCCAAGGCGAATGGCATCCCGATCAAGGCCGTCTATGTCTTCGACAAGCCGGAATGGACGGCGCTCGTCACGCTCAAGGACTCGCCGATCCACAAGATCGAGGATTTGAGGGGCAAGCGCATCGCCGTCACGCGCGGCACCGATCCGCACATCTTCCTGCTCCGCGCGCTTGCGCTTCACGGCCTCAAATCGGACGACGTGAAGATGGTGCTGCTGCAGCATCCCGACGGCCGTGCCGCGCTCGAGCGCGGCGACGTCGACGCCTGGGCCGGGCTCGATCCATACATGGCGCAGACCGAGCTCGAGAAAGGCTCGCGCCTCTTTTTCCGCAACGCCGATCTCAACACCTGGGGCTTCCTCAACACACGAGAGGACTTCGCCGCGGCGCATCCCGACATCGTCGAGCGCGTTCTCACCGTCTACGAGAAGGCGCGGCAATGGTCGCTGGCGCATCCCGAGGAACTCCGCGCCATCATCGCCAAGGCGGGGCGGCTTAGCGATGCAGTGGCGAAGCGCGATCTCGAGCGCAACGATCTCTCGAGCGGCATGATCGGCCGGCAGCAGCGCGACACCATCGTCGCCGCCGGCGAAGTACTGAAGCAGAGCGGGATCATCCCTGCCGACACCGACATCGCCAAGACCGCCGATGCGCTGATCGACCCGCACTACATCATCCGCGTCTCGAAGCGCCTCGAGGCCGGGCGGTGAGCTTCCGCCTCGGCGGCGCCAGCCGCCTTGCCGTCAAGGCCGGCGCGGTCGGGCTCATTCTGCCGGTGCTGCTGCTGGCGCTCTGGGAAGCGCTCGCGCGCTTTGGCGTGGCGCCGCCCAACCTACTGCCGGCGCCGCTCGCGGTGCTGCGCTCGCTGCGCGGGCTCGCCGTCACGGGCGAGCTTTGGACGCATATCGCGATCACGCTGCTCCGCGTCCTCGAGGGCTTTCTGCTCGGCACCGCCGTCGCCACCCTGCTGGGCGCGCTCACCGGCTACCCGCCGCTGTGGCGGCGCCTTCTCGATCGCCACGCTCCAGGCGCTGCGCAGCATTCATCGGTCGCCTGGGTTCCTCTCTTCGTGCTGTGGCTCGGCATCTCAGAGCAGCCGAAAGTGACGCTGATCGCCCTCGGCGCCTTTTTCCCGGTTTATGTCAGCACCATGACCGGGATCCAGCAGGTCGACCGCAAGCTCGTCGAGGTCGCGCAAGTCCACGGCTGTGGCGGCGTCCAGCTGGGGCGGCGCGTACTGCTGCTGGCGACGCTCCCGGCATATATCACCGGGCTCCGCAGCGGCCTCGGTCTTGCCTGGATGTTCGTCGTCGCGGCCGGTATCTGGGCGCGAGCGAAGGCCTCGGTTTCCTGCTGATCGACGGGCAAGAGACCGGGCGCCCGGCCAACATCATCGCCGCGATCCTGCTTTTCGCCATCTTCGGCAAGGCGAGCGACATGGCGCTCGCCGCCGTGAGCCGCCGCTTCGTCGCCTGGCAGGACAGCTTCGAGAGCGCCGAGGAAAAGAGAGCCGATGCTGCAGTTCCGGCACGTCTCCAAGAAGTTTGACGATCTCGCGGCGCTCGTCGACATCGATTTCGCCGTCGACCGCGGCGAGATCGTCGGCATCGTCGGCACCAGCGGCTCTGGCAAGAGCACGCTGCTGCGCATCGTCGGCGGTCTCGAAGCGCCGAGCAGCGTCAGCGTCGTCTTGGGCGGCGTCGCCGTCTCCGGGCCTCGCTCCGAGGTCGGCCTCGTCTTCCAGGAGCCGCGGCTCATGCCTTGGCTCAACGTCCGCGCCAATATCGAGTTCGCGCTCTATCGGCGGCCGCGCGCGCAACGCCGGCCGCTCGCCGAGGCGGCGCTGGCGCGGGTCGGCCTCGGCGCTTTCGCCGAGGCGTTGCCGCAGCAGCTCTCGGGCGGCATGGCGCAGCGCGCGGCGATCGCTCGCGCATTGGTGGCGCGGCCCGAGGCGCTGCTGCTCGACGAACCCTTCAGCGCGCTCGACGCCTTCACGCGCTTTGCGCTGCAGGATCATCTGATCGAGATCTGGCGATCTGGCGCGCCGATCGGCGGACCATGCTCTTCGTCACGCACGACATCGAGGAGGCGCTGGTGCTGAGCGACCGCGTCGTGGTAATGCGCGCCAAGCCCGGCCGCGTCCATGCCCAGTACGGCATCGACCTGTCGCGGCCGCGCCGCCGCACCGAGGCGCATCTTCAGGCGTGGAAGGAGCGCATTCTCGCGGATTTGGATCTCGCGCCCAAGGAGATAGAGCCCGATTTCGCTATATGAAATACCAAGAATTTTAGCGAAATCACCGACAATACTTTAAGGCTGCCGGGCGAAATTAACTCGGCAGGCACCGAAAACGCGCGTAGAATGCCACCAAGCTCCCGTGCGCGGAGGAACGATGTTGCATCTTGTCCGTACGGTCCGAACCCTTCTCATCGATGAGACTGGTGCGACGGCAATCGAGTATGCCTTCGTTACCATGTTCGTCACGGTCATCTTCGTCGCCGCGATCGAGATCATCGGCACGCAGCTGAACGACCTGTTCCAGAGCGCTGCCAACGGGCTCACGGCCGCCAACGCCAGCTGAGCGTCGATGCGCGCCGCCCTGCGGCGCCTCCTTCGGCCGCTCATGTTCCCTTAAGCCTACTTTCCCTTAAGCCTAACAAAAGATGTCTCAACCGACCGCCGCTAGCCGGCGGCCGCAACCTTGCCGGCGGCCGCCGTGAGCGGCAGGACACTGTCGTGGAAGGCGCGCAGCGTGCTGCGATGGCCGACGCTTACCACCGTCGGCCGCCACGGCGCCTTGCGCAACAGCTGATAGAGCTGCGCCTCAGCCTCCTCGTCGAGCGCCGAGGTCGCCTCGTCGAGAAAGACGATTGCGGGCTCGCTCAGCAGGACGCGCGCGAAAGCGAGCCGCTGCTGCTCGCCCAGGGAGAGACGCTGCGCCCAGTTGTCGACGGTATCGAGCTCGCCAACAAAAGCGCCGAGCCCGACCTGGCGCAGCACCGCCTCGAGCCGCTCGCGCGGCAGCTCGGCATGCTCGCGCGGGTAGGTGAGCGCGCCGCCAAGGCTGCCGAGCGGCAGATAGGGACGCTGCGGCAGGAACAGGCTGCGCCCTTGATCGAGACGCACGTTGCCGCGCGCGAACGGCCATATGCCCGCCAGCGCGCGCAGCAACGTACTCTTGCCCGTTCCGGTCGGCGCAACGATCAGCTGCGACGCGCCGGGCGGCATGGCGAACGAAACGTTGTGCAAAAGGGGCGCGCCATCGGGCAGATGGAGATCGAGGCCGGCGACGGCGAGGCCGCCACCTTCGCGCCTGATATCGAGCGGCCGCGGTCCTCGGGCGGAGTCCGCGATCTCGTTCACGCGTTCCTCGAAGGTGCTGAGACGCTGAACGACGGCCTGCCATGTCGCGATCGAGTTGTAATTCTGCACGATGAAGGAAAGCGACGACTGGATCTGGCCGAAAGCATCGAGCGTCTGCCGCAGCCAGCCGAATTCCATATGTTCGGTGAAGTATCGCGGCGCCGCGAGAAAGACGGGCACGATGACGGCGGCTTGCGCGTAACCGATCTGATACCATCCGAGCCGCTTGGTCCGCCGCATGATCTGCCAGAAATTGTCGAAGACGCGCGAGAAGATTTGCAGAAAATTCTCCCGTTCGCGTCGCTCTCCGCCATAGAACGCGACGCTCTCGACGTTCTCGCGCAAGCGCACCAGGCTGAAGCGAAAATCGGCCTCGTAGCGCTGCTGCTGGAAATTGAGGCCGATCAGCGGGCGGCCGACCTTGAAGGTGAGCCAGGTGCCGGCGATGGCATAGATCACGGCAAACCACAACAAGTAGCCGGGTAACGCGATGTTTCCCCAAACGCCGAGCGGCACGGTGAGCGAGCCGGAGAGGGTCCAGAGAATCGCCAGGAACGAGAAGAACGTCACGACCGAGTTCAAGATGCCGGCGCCGCCGATGAAGAGGTCGAGGGTGCTGCTGGTAAATTGACTAAGGTCATCGGCGATACGCTGATCGGGGTTGTCGGTGCCGCCGCTCTTGAGCGAGAGCGTGTAGTAGGCGCGCTCGTCGAGCCAGGCGCCGATGAAGCGCCGCGTCAGCCATCGCCGCCAGCGAATTTGCAGCATCTGCTGGAAATAGACCATGTAAACTCCGTTTACGACATAGACCGTCGCGAGACCACAGAAGATCAGCGCCTGCCGGAAGAATGCATGCCAATCGTACTGCTGCAGCGCGTTATAGAAATCGTTGTACCAGTAGTTGAAGCGGACAGTGAGATAGACGGAAAAAAGATTCTGCGCGGTGACGAGGACGAGAAGCCCCCAGGCCCACCACTTCTCGTCCGATGCCCAATAAGGCTTCACCAGGCGCCAAGCGTCGCGCAAAGAGCTTCGCTTTTTTTCACTCATCGCTCACACTCCGATTCATGTCCGATGGGCGTGATCTCGCCAAGGAGCTCTGTCGCGGCGTCTGCCGCGCGCTCGCCCATCGCGGCTTC
>DATJAV010000239.1:0-7809 GCA_035515835.1 Allostellaceae bacterium | reverse complement strand
GCTCTCGGGCGGCCAGCGCCAACGCCTCGCCATCGCGCGGGCATTCCTGCGCGATTCGCCGATCATCCTGCTCGACGAAGCGACCTCGGCGCTCGACAGCGAGTCCGAGCAGTCGCTGCAGGAGGCGCTGGCCGGGCTGATGGCCGGGCGCACGGTGATCGCCATTGCGCACCGCCTCTCGACGCTCGCCGCCTTTGATCGCATCGTCGTGCTCGAACGCGGACGCATCATTGAGGACGGCGCGCCGGCGGAGCTGCTCCGGCGGAAGGGCTTCTACAGCCGCTTGGTCCGGCAGCAGATCGCCACGACGGGGGGCGAATGAGGCGCGCCCTCGCCGTGTTGGCGGTGCTGCTGCTCGCCGGCCCCGCGCGCGCGCAAACGCCGCCGCCCCAGACGCCCGCCGAGACCGGGGCGCCGGCACAACCTGTGCCGGCCGAAACCGGCGCGCCGGCGGCACCCGTACCGGCCCCCTCTGCCGGGAAGAAGCCCGAAGCGAGCCGCCCGCAGAATCTCGAGAAGATGGCGCCCGGCGTCGCCGTGCCCATTCTCGGCCGCAAGGTGCTCGATGCCGCAGGCAAGGACATGGGGCCCATCGTCGACGTGCTGGTCGATCGCGACGGCCTCGTCCGCGCCGCCGTCATCGATTTCGGCGGCTTCCTGGGCGTCGGCAGCCGCAAGATCGCCATCGACTGGCGCTTGCTGCAGTTCAATCCCCACGATCGCGACGCGCCGGTCGAGCTTGCGCTCGACCGTGCCGAGGTGCAGGCCGCGCCCGAGTACAAGCCGTCTTCCCAGCCGGCCATGATTGTCGGACCGCCGCCGTCGGTCGAGGGAGGCAGCGTCCCTACGCCGGAAAAATGACGGGCACATGGCCGTCTCGGAGCAGACGCAAGACAGCGAGATCGGAGCAACGGTGCCGCGAGCCGCGGGGCGCGCGCTCGACTGGCTCAATCTCTTCGTCGCCAACATCCAGACCGGCTTCGGACCCTTCATCGCGGTCTATCTGACGACGCATGGCTGGACGCAGACGGCGATCGGCTTCGCCCTCAGCATCGGCACCGTCACGTCCATGGCGAGCCAGGTGCCGGCGGGCGCCCTCGTCGACGCCGTGTCGCGCAAGAGCCGCGTGGCGGCTTACAGCATCTTCGCCTTCATGGTGAGCGCGCTCATGTTCGCGCTCTCGCCGACGCCGATCTACGTCTACCTGGCGGAGATATTGCACGGCATTTCCAGCTGCACGCTGGGCCCCGCCATCGCCGCGATGAGCTTGGCCTTGGTGGGACGCAGGGCGCTGGGTCCGCGCCTTGGCCGAAATGCCCGCTACGCGGCCATCGGCAGCGGCGTTGGCGCGGCGCTGATGGGCGCTTGCGGCGCCTATGTCTCGAGCCAGGCGATCTTCTTCCTGACCGCGGCGCTGGCCGCTCCCGCGGTGCTGACGCTGATACCGCTCGGGCGCATCGACGAGCGCGGCGCCGCCGGCGGAGGCGCGCCGGCCATGGAGCCGAAGAGAATCCTGCATCTGCTGCGGGATCGACGGCTGCTGATCTTTGCCGCCTGCGCCCTGCTGTTCACGCTGGCGAATACCGGCGTCTTGCCGCTGGTCGCGATCGCGCTCACCAAGCGGGCGGGCGACCGAGCGAGCCTGCTCATCGCCGCCTGCATCGTCCTGCCGCAGGTGATCATGGCGCTGATCGCGCCCCATGTCGGCCGGATCGCGGAGGAGAAGGGCCGCCGCGGCGTCATGCTGCTGGGCTTCGCCATGGTGCCGCTCAGGTGCCTGCTCTTCGCCGGCGTGACCAACCCGGCGTTGACGGTACTGGTGCAGGCGCTCGATGGCGTCGCCGCCGCGTCCTTCGGCGTCATGGTGCCGCTGGTGACCAGCGACGTGGCGGGACGCTCCGGGCACTTCACGCTGATGCTGGGCGCCGTCGGCTTCGCCATCGGCATCGGCGGGACGCTCGGCACGCCGCTCGCAGGCTGGCTCGCCGACCGCCTGGGCGATCCCGCGGCCTTTGCCATCCTCGCTGCGATCGGGCTTGCAGCTACGTCTTTGGTGTGGGGCGCGATGCCGGAGACGCGGCTGCATGTTGTCGCCCCTCGGCGTTCCGCTCCCAAGCGCAATTGACTGCAGATATGCCGAACGTCTTCGACTTGCGCGCGAAGGGCGCATGCCGAAGGAGCACATTGCGCGTGCCGTCACACGATGCGGCTCTTGCGCTCCCCCCAATAGCGGTCGCGCAGCAGGCGCTTGTAGAGCTTGCCGGTGGGGAGGCGCGGCAATTGCGCCTCGAAATCGATCGAGCGCGGGCATTTGAGATGAGCGAGATGCCGGCGGCAGAAGGCGATGAGCTCCTCGGCCAGCGCCGGGTCGGGGCGGATGCCGGGCATCACTTGCACCACCGCCTTCACCTCTTCGCCCAGATCTTCGTTGGGCACGCCGAAGACGGCGGCGTCGGCGACCTTGGGATGGGTGATGAGCAGGTTCTCGCATTCCTGCGGGTAGATGTTGACGCCGCCGGAGATGATCATGAAGGTCCGGCGGTCGGTGAGGTAGAGATAGCCGTCAGCGTCGACATATCCCACGTCGCCCACCGTGCTCATGGTGCCGTCGGGCGAGCGCGCTTCCATGGTTTTTGCCGGGTCGTTGAAATACTCGAATGCGGTCGCGGTCTTGAACCAGAGCGTACCGGGCGTCCCTTGCCGCACCGGCTGCATGGCCTCGTCGAGGACGTGGAGCTCGCCCAGCAGCACGCGGCCCACCGTGCCGCGATGCGCGAGCCACTCGGCGCTGTCGCAGGCGCTGAACCCCAAGCCCTCGGTCGCGCCGTAATATTCCTGGATGATGGGGCCCCACCACGCGATCATCTGCTCCTTGACCGCGACGGGACAAGGCGCGGCCGCGTGGATGGCGATCTCGAGCGAGGAGAGGTCGTAGCGCCGGCGGACCGCCTCCGGCAGCTTCAAGAGGCGCGAGAACATGGTCGGCACGAGCTGGCTGTGCGTGACGCGATGGCGCTCGATCAGCGCCAGATACCGCTCGGGATCGAAATGCTCCATGATGACGGCGGTGCCGCCCATACGGATGGTGAGCGCGACAGCCGCCTGGGGCGCGGAGTGATAGAGGGGCGCCGGCGAGAGATAGATCATGTCCTCGCGGTAGCGCCAGAGCTTCACCAGGAAATCGAAGAGCGGCAACGGCTCCGACGGCGCGTTTTGCGGCAGCGGCCGGAGAATGCCCTTGGGGCGGCCGGTGGTGCCGGAGGAATAGAGCATGGCGGTGCCGAGCGCTTCGTCCGGGATCGGCGTCTCGGGAAATCCGCCGACCGCCGCGTCGAGATTGAGGACACGGCCGCCGTCGCCCTCGCCGTCGACGACGAGGCAGCGCGCGATCCCCGGGCATTGCGCCAAGGCCGCCAGCGCGACCTCGCGCTTCGCCATCGAGGTGATGAGGATCTTGGACTGGCTGTTGGCGAGAATGTAAGCGAGCTCGTCGGGCGTCAGATAAGAGTTGACGCAGGTGTAGTAGAGGCCCGCCCGCTCGCCGGCGGCGTTGCATTCGATATAGCGGGCATGGTTCTCCATGAAGATGGCGTAGTGGTCGAGCCGGCGGAGGCCTGCGCCGCGCAAGTAATGGGCGAGGCGGTTGCTGCGTCGCTCGAGCTCGGCGTAAGTCAGGCGCTCGCCGCTCTCGGCCATGACGACGGCTGGCCGCTCGGGATGACGTTCGGCCTGGATTCCGGGGTACATAGCCCGCACTCTCCCTCTCGCCCGGGACGGCATGCGTCAAGGGCGTTGTTTCCCGAGGCATAGGCGGCGTCGCCGGGGCTGTAAACTCCTTGTCGGATGAGCGGCAATCAGCTCTGGGTGCGGGTGAAGCGGCGCCATAGCAGGAAGCCGACGCCGGCGATGACGACGACGGCGGCGGCGAAGAGGACGTAGTTCAGCGCGTGGAACTCATGAACATAAGCATGAACGCTCTTGCCTAGCGTGTAGGCGAGGATGCCCCAGAACCCCACCCAGAGCGCGGCGCCCAGGGCGTTCAGCAGGACGAAATGCAGCCAGTGCATTTCCAAGGTGCCGGCGACGATGCCGTTCAGCTGGCGCAGAAGCACGACGAAGCGGGCGAAGACGATGACCCAGCCGCCATAGCGATCGAAGAAGGCCTCGACGCGCTTCAGACGCTCGTCGGTGATGCCAACGCGCGCGCCGAAGCGGGCAACGAGCCGATGCCCGCCGGCGCGGCCGATGGCATAGCCGATATTGTCGCCGATGACGGCGCCGGCGAAAGCGAGCCCGAGGAGCGCGTAGACATTGAGCTTGCCGGCGGCGGCGGCGATGGCGCCGGCGACCAGCAGCGACTCGCCGGGCGTCGGCAGACCGAAATCCTCGAGCAGGATCGCGACCGCGACGGCCCAGGAGCCATAGTGCTGGAGATAGTGATCGATCACGGGGGGAGACGAGGCTAGGCGATGGCGGGCCGGTCCCGGCTCGTCTCTAGCAGGGTCTCGGCATCGTCGGCAGTCGCCATCGTCCCCCCTGGTGCGGCTCCGGCGGTGTCTAGGGCGAAACCGCTCCGGGAGCAATGCGCCGCGGGGACGCCGCTCGGGCACGCGGCGCCAATCGGAAGGCGGCTCGCTTCAAGGCGGTCTCCATCTTCGGACATTCGACCGCGCTGCTGATGAAATCGATGCCGAAGCGGTCGGCAAGCTCGCGGCATTTGGCGCGAAAATCTGCGCCGTAACTGGTCTCGATCTTGCCCTCGAGGCGACGCGCGGTCACGACGGCGCCGCAGGTCGTGCATCGGATAACGGCCACGTGCTCTCCTCGGAAAGGACGGCGGATCGGCGCGATGTCGCCGCATGATGGGGAACGGACGTCTAGCTTCTCAGAGAGCAAACACGTGGTGGTCATCGATGGTTGCCGTGCCGCCGGCGAAGCGTTTCGCGCTGCGCGCCGCTTCTCTAGCATCATGCGCCGATAGTCCGCCGCCGCTGGGGTCAGTCGTTGAGCGGCAATAGGCCGAAGGGCGAGGTCGTGCGGGTGTTCTCGTCGATGGCAAGGCGCTGGCCCAGCGGCGGGAAGGCGCGGTGCGTGCACTCGAGCCGCTCGCAGAGCCGGCAGGTGGGGCCGATCGGCGTCGCCTGCGCCGGATCGAGCGTGAGCCCGTCGGCATAGACGATATCCTTGGCGTAAGCGGCATCGCAGATGAGGGTGATGGCGAGCGGCTGCGGCGGCTCCTGGCGGTGGCCGATTCGCCCCCGCACCATGTCGCGGGCAAGGCAGAGATAGGTCGCGCCGTCCGGCATCGCCGCCAGCTGGGCGCGTATGGCGCCGGGAAAGCGGAAGGCATCGAAGACGTTGAGGAGCGGACAGGCGTTGCCGAAGCGCGCGATGGGGATGCCGCTGCTGAAGCGCTTCGAGATGTTGCCGGCGCGGTCGATGCGCAGCAGCGAGAACGGCACGCCCCGCGCGCCGGGGCGCTGCAGCGTGGTGAGGCGGTGGCAGATCTTCTCGAAGCTCGCCTCGAAGCGGCGCGACATGAGCTCGATGTCGTAGCGCAGCGCTTGCGCCGAGGCGAGAAACCGCTGGTAGGGCATGACCACTGCGCCGGCGAAGTAGTTGCCGAGGCTCATGCGCAAGAGCCGCTGCGCCGGCTCGCTCGCGAGCTTCGCCGCGGCGACGAGGCGGTCGAGCAGCGGGCGCTCATGGATGGCCGCGAGCTGCGCCGCGAGATGGAAGCTGCGGCTCGAGCGCGTCAGCACCTCGCTCAGCAGGATGCGTCGCCGATGCCGGTCGTAGCGACGCAACAGGCGCCCCATCACCTCCTGCGGCATGACGCGCACACTGACGCCATGCGCCTGTTGCAGGTGGTCGACGAGCCCGCGATAGAGGTCAGCGCCCTCGAGCTGCGCCTCCTGCCCGAGCGCTTCGGCAGCGCTTTCAAGCTCCGGGAAGTGATTGCCATGCGCCTGGAAGACGTCGTGGACGCGGTCCAGCGGGAAGGCATCCAGGCGCTGCAACGCCGCGCCCTCGCTGCCGGGTGTCGGCTCGGCGACCGTCTCGAGGTCGCGGCGCGCTTCGCGCAGCGCGCGGTAGAGCTCGACGATCGCCTGCGTCACCGGCGGCGCCAGCGCGGCGAGCTCGCGCAGATCCTGCGCGCCAACTCTGCCGGCGGCGGCGAGCCCAGGGTCGGCGAAGACCTCGCGCAGCTCGGCCATGACGCGGCTTTCGTCGTCCTCGGCGAAGCTCTGGAGATCGAGCTCGAAGGCGCGCGCCAGCCGCAGCAACAGCACCGCCGAGACCGGACGCTGGTTGTGCTCGATCAAGTTCAGATAACTGGGGCTGATCTCGAGCTGCTCGGCGAGCTGCGTCTGCGTCAGGCCTTGCTCGCCCCGCAGCCGGCGCAGGCGATGGCCCAGCATCACCTTCTTCTCCGAGGCTTTGCTGCGCGGCTCGGCCATGGCCGGAGTTTGCGGTTTCGCAGGCATATCTGTCAATATTTTACAGCCAGACAATTTTACAAAAGCAAAGGACTCAATTTCTGTGAAGCACTGCTCTACTCCTAGTCGTTCTCCAGCCCGAGCGCCGGGCGACAAAGGAGAGAACAGCGGGTGCCTGTTCGCCGGACCGGCAACAAAAGCCCTGCCAATGATGCTTTTTGGCAGGGTCCGGCAGATCAGCAACATGACTAGAGTGGCCGGGCACTAGAACAGGGTCAAGGGGAGCGAGATCATGAAGGTCTATGCAAGCGCAACATTGTGGTTGGGTTTGGCGGTCGCTCTGGCGACCGGCGGCGCGGGCGCTGCGCAAGCGGCGTTCTCAACCGATGTGGTGGCGACGACGAGCGGGCTGGTGCGCGGCTCCTCGGATGGGCGCGTCGACAGCTTCCTCGGCGTCCGCTACGGGCGGTCGACCGCGGGTGCCAACCGCTGGACGGCGCCGAAACTGGCGGAGTTCGCCTTCGGCATCTTTGATGCGACCACTCCCGGCGATTCCTGCCCGCAGCCCATCAACCCATTCGCCGCCACCAACACGCAGAGCGAGGATTGCCTCTTCCTCAACGTATGGCGGCCGCACGACGCGCATTTCGGCAACCACCGTCCGGTGCTGATCTGGATCCATGGCGGCGCGCTCATCAACGGCGCCGGCGCCGCTTATGATCCGGAGGTGATGGTCGAGGAGAGCGGCATCATCGTCGTCACCATCAACTATCGCCTGGGCGCGCTTGGTTGGCTCGCCAACGCCGCGCTTGCCGATGCCAACGGCGATTCCGGCAACTACGGGCTCATGGACCAGCAGCTCGCCATGAAGTGGGTGCACGACAACATCTTCTTCTTTGGCGGCGATCCCGAGCAGGTCACCATCGCCGGCGAATCCGCGGGCGGTCTCAGCACGCTCACGAACATGGCCTCGCCGACGGCGAAAGGCTTCTTCCGCGGCGCCATTGTCGAGAGCGGCGCCTACATGCTCTTCGACGTGCAATCGCTGGCGGTGCAGGAAGCGCTGGGCGCGAAGTTTGCCACTGCCGTGGGCTGCACCGAGACCGGCGACGCGGCGATCGCCGCGTGCCTGCGCAACGTTCCCGTTGCGACGCTGCTGGCCAACGAAGGCGCTAACGGCGCTTCTCCCACGGCCGGGGTCGCCACTCTGCCGCAAGCACTTTCGCAAGCCTTCACCAGCGGCGAGTTCAATCAGGTGCCGGTAATCAACGGCACCAACGCCAACGAGGGGCGCCTCTTCGAGCCGCTCACCTTCGATCCGCCCTTCACCTTCGTTCCCGGCGGGCCGGCGCAGGCGTTGCTGAACGCC
>DATJAV010000238.1:0-18788 GCA_035515835.1 Allostellaceae bacterium | reverse complement strand
GGAGCGGCTCAAGCAGCGCATCGTCGATGGCGACCGCACCGGGCTCGAGGACGATCTGGCCGAGGCGCTGAAATCTTATTCGGCGCTCGACATCGTCAACACGCTGCTCCTCGACGGCATGAAGACGGTGGGCGAGCTGTTCGGCGCCGGGCAGATGCAGCTTCCCTTCGTCCTGCAATCGGCCGAGACGATGAAGGCGGCGGTGGGTTGGCTCGAGCCGCATATGGAGCGCGTCGAGGGCCAGCAGAAAGGCACGATCGTGCTCGCCACCGTCAAGGGCGACGTGCACGACATCGGCAAGAACCTCGTCGACATCATCCTCACCAACAACGGCTATCGCGTCGTCAATCTCGGCATCAAGCAGCCGATTGCCGCCATTCTCGACGCCGCGACGGAGCATAAGGCCGACGCCGTCGGCATGTCGGGGCTCCTGGTGAAATCGACCGTGGTAATGCGGGAAAATCTCGAGGAGATGACGCGCCAGGGCCTCTCCATGCCGGTGATGCTGGGGGGCGCGGCGCTGACGCGGCGCTATGTCGAGGAAGACTGCGTCGCCGCCTATGGCTCGGGTCGCGTCGCCTATGCGCGGGACGCCTTCGACGGGCTCTCGCTCATGGACAAGGTGGTGAATGGCCGCTTCGACGCCCATCTCGTCGAGGTCCGCGCCAAGAACCACGGCCGCGTCGTCAACGAAAAGCGAAGGCTTGGCCGCGCCGCCGATGCGCGCCCGCTGCGCCCGGTCGATGTCGAGGAAATCCGCCTTCGCCGCCGCGAATTGACGCGCGGCCTCGTCGTGCCGGCGCCGCCCTTCTGGGGCGCGCGCACCGTGGCGCGCGTCCCGGTGAAGGCGCTGGTGCCCTATCTCAACGAGCGCATGCTCTATCAATTCCATTGGGGCTTCCGCAAGGACGGGCGGAGCCTCGACGAATTCAAGGTATGGGCGCATCGCGAGCTCCGGCCCATCCTGCAGCGGCTCGTCGACACCGCGATCCAACAGGACATTCTCGTGCCGCAGGCGGTCTATGGCTATTGGCCCTGCGCCGCCGACGGCAACGACGTGATCCTCTTCGGCGAGGACGGCGTCCACGAGGTGGCGCGCTTCACCTTCCCGCGCCAGAACCGCGAGGACGGCCTCTGCATCGCCGATTTCTTCCGCGACGTGAGCGACAACGAGCGCGACGTGATCGGCTTGCAGGCGGTGACCATGGGTCCTCGCGCCTCGGAAGTGGCGCGCGAATGGTTCGGCGAGAACCGCTATCAGGACTATCTCTATCTCCACGGTCTCTCGGTCGAGATGGCCGAGGCGATGGCGGAGTACATCCACAAGCGCATCCGGGCGGAATTGGGCTTCGCCGGCGACGAGGCGCGCGACCTCGAGCTGCTGTTGCAGCAGGGCTATCGCGGCAGCCGCTACTCCTTCGGTTACCCCGCCTGCCCCAACCTCGCCGACCAGCGCCAGCTGCTGGCCCTCCTCAATGCCGAGGAGATCGGCGTCTCGCTCACTGAGGAAGACCAGCTCGATCCCGAGCAATCGACCTCGGCCATCGTGGTGACGCATCCGCAGGCGAAGTATTTCTCGGTGTGATGCTCGCGTCTCATTTTAAGTGTCCGTAGCAGCACGAAACGGCCATCAATAGAGGACCTTGCGCATGCGCGATCAATAATAGCGATCGTCGGAGCGCGCGCCGCGGCCATACCAATTTTTCATGACTCTTAGACTCGATCCTTTTCCACGCACCGGCTCAGGGTCGTCATGCTCGCCAACGTTCGGATGTCGATAAAGCTGCTGGCGATGGTCGCCGTCGCCGTGCTTGGCATCGCCGCCGTCGCCCTTATGGGGCTGCTCACGCTGAAAAACGATTTGGTGGAGGACCGCAAGGCCAAGGTCCACGACCTCGTGCAGGTCGTTCACGAAATGCTCGACGTTGATCACCAGAATGCGGTCAAGGCCGGGCTCAGCGAGGAGGACGCGAAGGCCCGCGCCAAGGCGATTATTCGCAGCCTGAACTTCGGGAACGGCGATTACTTCTACGCGGTGAACAGCGAGGGCGTCAATCAAGCGCACCCCAATCCCAAGCTCGAGGGCGTTTCGCTGTGGAACATGAAGGACAGCGACGGTGTCTATTTCTCCCGCGATCTCATTGCGGCCGCCCATAAGGGCGGCGGGTTCGTCAGCTATCGCTTTTCCGCGCGCCTTGGGCGAAGTGCCGCTCGCCAAGATCGGCTACGCGGAGGTCTTCAAGCCCTTCGACTGGACGATCGGCTCGGGCGTCTATCTCGACGATGTCGATGCCATCTTCTGGGCGGAGGCACGGCGCGCCGGCCTCATTATCGCGTTGATACTGACGGCGGTCATCGCGGCATCGATGCTGCTGAGCCGCAGCATCTCCAGACCACTGGCCGGCATCACCGCGGCGATGCGCAAGCTCGCCGACGGCGACAAGGCGGTCGCGCTCGTCCATGTCGAGCGGCGCGACGAGATCGGCAAGCTCGCCCAGTCCCTCGAGGTTTTCCGCGAGAACGCGCTTCGCCTCGACCGCGCGGAGCAGGAACGCCGCATCGCCGAGGCGGGCGCAGCCGAACAAAGGCGCAAGGCGGCGATGGGCATCGCCGACGCGTTCGAAGCGCAGGTCAAGGCGGCGGTTGACGCCCTCTCCGCCGGTTCCGCTGAGATGCGCGGCCTCGCCGAGGCGATGCGCGGCACCGCGGCGGAAACCAGCCAGCGCTCCGTCGTCGTCGCCGATGCCTCGGGTCAAGCCTCCACCAACGTGCAGACGGTGGCGACCGCCGCCGAGCAGCTCTCGGCGTCGGTGGGCGAGATCACCCGCCAGGTCAATCACGCCGCCACCATCGCTCAGCGAGCCGTCGGCGAGACGCAGAAGACCGATCGCATGATCCGGAGCTTGGCCGATGCGGCGACGAAGATCGGCGAAGTGGTGCAGCTCATCAACGACATCGCGAGCCAGACCAATCTCCTGGCGCTCAACGCCACGATCGAGGCGGCGCGCGCCGGCGAGGCCGGGAAGGGCTTCGCCGTGGTCGCGAGCGAAGTGAAGGCGCTCGCCACTCAGACCGGCAAGGCGACCGAGGAGATCGCCGCGCAGATCTCGGCGATCCAGTCCGAGACCAATGCCGCAGTCGCGGCGATCAAAGGCATCGGCTCCACCATCACCGAGATCAACGAAGTCTCGAGTTCCATCGCCTCGGCCATCGAGGAGCAGGGTGCCGCCGCGCGCGAGATCACGCGCAACACACAGGAGGCCGCCCACGGCACCGGCCAGGTTACGTCCAACATCACCAGCGTCAGCGAGAGCGCCGGCAAGACCGGAAACCTCGCGAGCAACGTGCTCTCGGCCGCGACCGGATTGGGCGGCCAAGCCGAAAAGCTGCGCCACGAGGTCGATGGCTTCCTGCAGGGCGTTCGCGCCGCCTAGGTTGGCTTAGAGAGCATCCGCCGTATAGGCGGAACCGCGGGCAGTTCCGTCCCGGAACCCCAGCTGAAGATGCGCGATGGTCGGTTCGCGCCGGCGATCGCTAGCGAAACCCTAGCTCAATCCGCGCCGCTGGGGCGGAGCTCCGGCAGCGTCGGATCCTCAAGCGTCGCCGCCAGCGCGTGGCGCTCGCCGTCGATCTCGCGGCTGCTGCGGAGGCCGAGCCGCGCGAGCAGCAGCGCGGCCGGCGACCAGCCCCAGAGCGCGTATTGGCCGACGGTCACGACGGCGATCGCCGTCAACGTGGCGAAGGCGCGGTCGACTGCGATCGCCAGTACCGCGCCGCTGAAACCAAGGGCGGCCGCGCCCCAGAGCAGCGCCCGCTCCTGATCGAGCTCGCGGTCGAGCCGGCGCAAGCGCGCGGTGACGGCAGGGACGGGGGTGTTCTCGGGACGGCGGCTCGACATGGCGAAATGTTCTCCTCGGGCGGGCGCGGCATTCTTGCCGCCGATCCGCTGAAATAAGGTTAACGGGCTGCAAAAATCAGCGCCCAGCGCTAACATGCCGCACATGCCCCCAGACGCCGCGCCGCCGTCGCTGCCGCTCTCGGGGCTCCGCGTCCTCGAATTCACCCAGAACATCATGGGGCCCTCGGCCGGCCTCGTTCTCGCCGATCTCGGCGCCGATGTCGTGAAGGTTGAGCCGGCGCCGGGCGGCGACCCGACGCGGCGCCTGAGCGGCTTCGCCGCGGGATTCTTCGGCTATTTCAACCGCAACAAGCGGAGCCTCGCCATCGACTTGAAGCAGCCGCAAGGCCTAGCGCTGGTGCATCGCCTCGCGGGCGATGCCGATGTGGTGATCGAGAACTACGCCCCCGGCACCATGGATCGCCTGGGCTGCGGCTACGCGGCGCTCTCAGCCGCCAATCCACGCCTCGTCTATTGCGCGCTCAAGGGCTTTCTCTCCGGGCCTTACGAGCATCGTCCGGCGCTTGACGAGGTCGTGCAGTTCATGGGCGGCCTCGCCTACATGACCGGGCCCAAGGGGCAGCCGCTCCGCGCCGGCACTTCGGTCGTCGACATCATGGGCGGCGCCTTTGCCGCCATCGCCATTCTGGCGGCGCTGCGCCGGCGCGACCTCACCGGCAAGGGCGAGCTCGTCAAGAGCGCGCTTTTCGAATCTACCGTCTTCATGATGGGCCAGCACATGTCGGGTGAGGCGATCACCGGCGAGGAGGTGCCGCCGATGCCGGTCCGGCGCGGAGGCTGGGGCATCTACCAGACCTTCGCCACCGCCGATCGCGACCAGATCTTCGTCGGCGTCACCAGCAACAACCATTGGACGCGTTTTTGCGAGGTCTTCGAGCGGCCCGATCTGCTGGCCGATCCGCGGCTTGCCAGCAACGAGGACCGCGTCGCCGCGCGCCCTTGGATGCTGCCGATCATCGCCGAGCTGCTGCAACGCTTCACCAAGGCCGAGATTGCCCTGCGCTGCGAGCGCGCGCGCATTCCCTATGCGCCCGTGGCCAAGACCAGCGACCTCTTCGCCGATCCGCATCTGCTGGCAAGCGACGGTCTCGTCGACGTGGCGCTCCCGGGTGCGGTGCGAGCGATGCTGCCGCGCCTGCCGATCGAGCTCGGCGGCGCGCGCCCCGGCCTCTATCGCCAGCCCCCCCGCCTCGGCGAGCACAGCCGAGAGATCCTCGCCGAGGCCGGCGTCGATGCGGCGGAGATCGAAGAATTGGCGCGCGCTGGCGTTATCGCCGTGTAAGAAAAAGCTGCTGCGCTGACGCAGTGCTACTTGTCCAAGCCACCGCTCTCAATGTGGCCTTCTATATTTCCCCAACGTCCCGCCGCGCATCACCGAGCCCGGCAGCGGATGGCCGACGATCTCCTCGGCGAGCTGCGCCGCGGCGATCAGCTTCTCGATGTCGATCCCCGTCTCGATCCCCATCTCCTCGCACATGAAGACGAGATCCTCGGTGCAGACATTGCCCGCCGCGCCCTTGTGGCCGGCAAAGGGGCAGCCGCCGAGGCCTGCGACCGAGGCGTCGAAGCTGGTCACGCCCATCTCGAGCCCGGCATAGGCGTTGGCAAGGCCGAGGCCGCGCGTATCGTGGAGATGGAGATTGAGGCGAAGCTCGGGCCAACGCTCGCGCACCGCGCCGATGACGCGCCTGATGCTCTCTGGCGTCGCCCAGGCCATGGTGTCGGCGAGCGAGAGCGAGCGGATGGCAAGACCATGCGCCGCGGCGATCTCATGGCCCAGCGCCACGGTGTCTAAGAGCGTCGCCACGGGGATGTCGCCGGCGAAGTTGCAGCCGAAGGCCGCCATGATCGAAATGCCCTCGACCGGGATGCCCCGCGCCTGGAACATCTCGATCTGCGCATGCTGCACGCGCGTGTTTTCGGCGAGATCGCGGTTCTGGTTGCGGCGCATGAAGGGCTCCGAGGTGCAGAGCGAGATGGTGCCGCGGAGCGACAGCCGCTCCGATAGCGCGATCGCGCGCTCCAACCCCTTCTCGTTGAGCCAAAGCGCGGTGTAGCGGACGCCGTCGCGCTTGCGGTAGCGCTCCACCACCGTCTCCGCATCGGCCCAGCCGGGGACGCGCTTGGGATTGACGAAAGAGGCGATCTGGATGCGCCGGAGGCCAGTCGCCGAAAGCGCGTCGATGAGCGCGATCTTGCGCTCCGTCGCAATCGGCCCTGGC
Source organism: Allostellaceae bacterium (assembly GCA_035515835.1). GTDB lineage: Bacteria > Pseudomonadota > Alphaproteobacteria > ATCC43930 > CGMCC-115725 > DAHUYF01. The sequence goes on along the minus strand of DATJAV010000238.1, from coordinate 12,647 downwards.
TCGATCTGGAAGCCCTCGCGCGGGCCTTCCTCGCGGATATCGACATGTTGTGGCAAATCGCTCATTCCACTCTCCTCACGCTTCCTCGCGCCCTCCATCCTAGGCCGGCAGCCTTGCGTCAGCCAGATCGCCAGCCTGCTTTACCTGCCGCTATGCATGTGGAAACATGCTGGCACCCAATCGGTCGTCAGCGCCGAGCGGAGGGAGGAAACTCATGGCTACCGCGTCCGCGGTGACGATCGCCGCGCGTATCGACCGCTTGCCCACGACCAGCTTCGTGCGTCGCCTCATCATTCTCATCTCGTTGGGCGGCTGGTTCGAGTTCTACGACCTTTTCTTCACCGCCGCCGTCGGTGCCGGTCTGGTGAAGAGCGGGCTCTTCAAGATCGGCCCCAATCCGCTCGAAACCGGCAGCCTCGCGAGCTTCGTCGCGGCGCTCTTTACCGGTCTCTTCATCGGCACCATCGCCTTTTCCTGGCTTTCCGACCGTTTCGGCCGGCGCTCGATCTTCACCTTCGCGCTGCTGTGGTATTCGATCGGCTCCTTCATCCTCGCCTTTCAGCAAACGGCGGCTGGTGTCGATCTCTGGCGCATGATCGCCTGCATCGGCCTGGGCGTCGAGCTCGTCAATGTCGACACCTACGTCTCGGAGCTTGTGCCGAAGGAGCGGCGCGGGCCTGCTTTCGCCTTCAACCAGGCGATCATGTACACCGCCGTGCCGACCATCGCGCTCCTCGCCTATCTGATGGCGCCGCCCTGGACCTTCCTCGGCCTAGAGGGCTGGCGCTGGGTCGTCATCATCGGCTCTCTAGGCGCGGTGGTGATCTGGTGGATCCGCCTCAGCCTGCCGGAATCGCCGCGCTGGCTCGCCCAGCACGGCCATTTCGAGGAGGCCGACCGCATCGTCACCGGGATGGAGCAGGTAGCCATCGCCGAGACCGGGCAGCCGCTGCCGGCGCCGCATCTCGTCGAAGGCGAGGCCGAGACGAAGCGCGGGCGCTGGGTCGAGATGTGGGACGACCAGTATCGCGGCCGCACCATCATGCTGGTTATCTACAATCTCTTCCAGACGATCGGCTATTACGGCTTCCAGGCGTGGGTCCCGCAATTCCTCATCTCCAAGGGAATCAGCGTCACCACCTCGCTCGAATACACCTTCATCATCGCCTGCTCCAATCCCTTGGGGCCGCTCATCGGCATCTGGTTCGCCGACCGCTTCGAGCGCAAATGGCAGATCGCCTGGGCAGCGATCGGCATCGCCGCTTTCGGCCTGCTGTTCGGGTTCCAGAGCAACGAGGGGCTGCTCATCCTCTTCGGCATCCTCATCACGCTCTGCGCCAACTGGCTCTCCTTCTCTTTCCACGCCTATCAGGCCGAACTCTATCCGACCCGCATCCGCGCCCAGGCGGTGGGCTTCGTCTATTCCTGGAGCCGCTTCAGCACCATCTTCTCGCCCTTCATCATCCAGTGGTTCCTCGGCAACTACGGCCCGCCCGGCGTCTTCGGCGTGATCGCCACGGCGATGGTCATCGTCTTCATCGTCATCGGCTTCTTCGGCCCCAACGTTACGCGGCTGCGGCTGGAGGCGATCGCGACCTAGTCCGCGGGGAGCGGCGGCGCCGCGCCGAGCCGCCGATAGAGCGGCTTCAACGCCGCCGGCAGCACATAGATCGGCAGCTGCACTGCGGCGAAGAAGAGCGAGAGCTCCGGCCTAACCGCGCTGCCGAGTGTGGCCCAGACCACGGCCATGTTGTTGTTGCCGCCGATGAGCCCGATGGTGAGCGCGGGAATGCGCGGTTGCCAGGCGAAAACGAGGAAGCTCAGGAGCTGCAGCGCGAGGCTCGCCAGCAACGCGATGCCGGCATAGAGCAGCACCTGACCGGGATGCTCGATGAGAAGCGCGCCGATGCCGTCCATGATGGCAACCGCAAAGAGCAGCAGGAAGAGCACGTTGAGCCCGCTGAGCTCGAGGCGATGGCGGCCGAGGCGGGTGGTGCCGATGAGCACGCGGAGCGCCGCCGCCGCAAGCGCCGCGCCGCCGACGAAGAGCGCCAGGTTCTGCATCAGCGGCCGGATGCCGATGGCGAGATCGAGCCCGATCAAGCCCAGCACCAGCGGCGGCAAGGTGAGCGGCATGAGGAAGGTGCCGGCTACCATCACCAAGAGCGCCAGCGCCCCGTCGAGCCCCAGCAGCAGCGCGATCGCCGCCACCGAAATGAGCGGCGGCGACGCCGCCCAGAGCACCAGCGCCTGCGCCAGCCCCGTCGGCAGCTCAAGCGCCTTCGTTGCCAGCGCGGTCGCCACCGGCACGCCGATCAGCGTCCACAGCAGCACCAGCGCCAGCAGCCCCGGCCGCCGCGCCTGCCGCGCCAGCGTCGGCCAATCGATGCTGAGAAAGCTCGTCGTCGTCAGGAGAAACACGAAGAGCCGAAGCGCCGGATGCAGCAGCGCGGCGAGCGGTGGCAGCAGCAGCCCGATGAAAAGGCTGCCCGCCAACAGCGACGTGCCGTGGCGTCCGAGATAGGCGAGGAGCCGCAGCATCGCCCGCGCCGTTCAGGCGGGCGCGCGCGGCTGAAGGCCCATCCGGCGCCCTGCCTTCTCCGGCCAGGGGAGGCGCCGATGGGCCGCCGCCAGCGCCTCGATCCGCGCCAGGGTCGCTGCAGGCCACGGCGCCGAGCGGCGCGTCGCGAAGTCGATGTGAATCATCATCAACTCGTTGGTCGCCGCCAACCATCCCGCCTCGGCGTGATACATGGCGTGGAAGAAATGAAGGCGCTTCTGGTCATGGCCGAGGATCTGGGTGGTGACGCGAAGCGGGTCGCCCGCATGCACCTCGCGGTCGTAGGTGACATGCGCCTCCAGCACGAAGACCATGCCCAGGCGATGCTCGACATAGCGCCAATCGACGCCGAGCTGCTCGCACAGCGTGTCGGTCGCATGGTCGAAGGCGACGACGTAGTAGCCGACATTCATGTGCCCATTGCCGTCGATCCATTCGGGCTTGACGCTCTCGCGGTGGCGGTCGAGGGGCGCTTCGAGGGCGAGCTCGGGGAGTGGGTAGGGGAAGCTCATGGGCGGGAGAAATAGGCCTTGGCAACGATTTCGCAAGGAAGCTTCGCCATGCTCCGTAAGGGGGTGCGGCGGTAGGCGCCGCTCGCCCGCGACGCAAAGGGCCAAGCGATGGCTCAGGCCGACGATGTCCGGCAGGCAAGGGATTTCTCCGAGGCGGCGCTGGCCGGCATGATCGCCCATGACGTGCCGCCGACGCCCGAGAACTATGCGGTCTGGTACGCCTATGCGAGCGGGCTTCTGCCCGAGCTGAAGCGCACCATCGACATCCTCGTCTCGAACCAGCAGGAATTCACGCCCTCGACCAATGCCGAGCTCTATAGCCGGTTCTGCGACACCGGGCGGCATTTCAACCTGTTGCAGGAAACCGGCGGGCGCCTGCAATACGCGGTCGACCAGGCGGCGCGCTACTTGAAGACGGCATCGGGCGAAGCCGCCGCCTTCGGCAAGACCCTCGGCCAATATTCCAGCGAGTTTGGCGCAACGCCCGGCGACGACGAGCTCCGCGCCGTGCTTTCCGGACTCATCCTCGAGACCGAGCGCATGGCCGAGCGCAATCGCAGCCTCGAGAACCGGCTCAGCCAATCCTCGGGCGAGATCGCCGAGCTCCGCCAGAATCTCGAGGTCGTCCGCCGCGAGTCGCTGACCGATGCGCTCACCGGCATTCCCAACCGCAAATTCTTCGATACGCGCTTGCGCGAGGCCGCCGCCGACGCCATGGAGACCGGCGAGGCGATGAGCCTCCTCATTCTCGACATCGACCATTTCAAGCAGTTCAACGACAGCTTCGGCCATCAATTGGGCGACCAGGTGCTAAGGTTGGTGGCGCGCACCCTCACCGACAGCGTCAAGGGTCGCGACACGCCGGCGCGCTATGGCGGCGAGGAGTTCGCCATCGTCCTGCCGCAGACCCGGTTGAAGGATGCCAAGGGCCTGGCCGAGCAGATCCGCCGAACCATCATGCGCCGGCGCATCGTGCGCAAGAACACCGGCGATGACTTCGGCACCATCACGCTCTCGATCGGCGTCAGCTGCTACCGCCCTGGCGAGCAGCTCCTGGAATTGGTGCGCCGCGCCGATGCCGCCCTCTACCAAGCCAAGCGTGGCGGCCGCAACCGCGTCGTCGACGAAGACGCGGTCGAGGTGGGGCAGCCCGCTTAGTGCTTTGCGGCGCGTCGGTAAGAATAGGGAGATGAGGGGGATGGCGGGGAATGACCGGGAATGATGGGGAATGACGGGAGCCCATCCCGATCTCACCCGAATCTGATCCCGTCTGGTACAAACTGCCGCGGCACCTCGTTGAAAACGCATTCGCGGGCGGTGGCGAGCTTCCCCCCATCCCCCATCGTCCCCCTCATCTCCATCTATTTTTCCTTCGCCAGCGCCGCGAGCGCCGGTCCGCTGATACGATAGGGCAGCCAGCCCGCATTCTGACGGATGCCGAGCCGCTCGTAGAAGGCGCGCGCCGGATTCCAATCGAGGACGGAGAGATCGAGCCGGCGATAGTCGCGGGCCAACGCCAGCCGCGCCAGATCGACGATGAGCGCGCGTCCGACGCCGTGGCGTCGCGCTCTCTCCTCGACGTAGATGTCCTCGAGATAAAGGCCGGGCCGGCCTTCCCAAGTGGAATATGTGGCGAAGAAGAGCGTGAAACCCACGGGCTGGCCGGCGAGCCACGCAAGCCGTGCCTCGAAGCGTGGTACCGGACCGAAGCCGTCGCGCAGGAGGTCGGCCTCGCTCGCCATGACCTGGTCGCTTGCGTGCTCGAATTCGGCGAGCGCGCGGATGAGGCGCAGCAGCGTGCCGACATCGGCCGGCGTGGCGCCGCGGATCTCGAGAACGCTCATGGCGTGGCGCTTCCCGGCCAGAGGGGCAGCCAGCCAGTCCAGGCGAGCCAGGCCACGGCGAAGCCCATCGAGAGCAGCGTGATCGGCACGCCGGCCCGGGCGTATTCGGCAAAGCCGATGCGGACGCCGTAGGCCGCGCCCTGCTCGACGACGATGAGATTGCTGAACGAGCCGACCAGCAGCAGGTTGCCGGCGAGCGAGGAGAGGAGGGCCAGCGCGTAGAGGGCGCCTTGCGGCGGGTCGCTCCACACATTCATCAGCAGGATGACCGAGGGCACGTTGCCGAAGACGTTGCTCATCAGCAGCGTCACCGGCGTCAGCACTGCGAGGCTGTCGGCGCCCTGCAGCGACGACATGATCGCCGACGGCAGCAAGGTCTTGGTGTTGAGCACGCCGGTGATGGCGAAAAGGCAGACGAAGAGCAGCAGCAACGGCCAGTCGACGGCCGCGATCATGGTGCGGCTGGTGAATTTGCGCGTCGCCAGCAGCAGCGACGCAATGACGAGCCCGCCGGTCTCGCGCGGCAAGGGCGTCATGAAGATGATGAGCAACGCCGCCATGGCGGCGATGCCCTTGATCGTCTGGTTGCGGTCATAGGGATGGGAGGGCACCTCCGCCCCCTCGCGCGTCACCGCCAGCACCGTTCCCTCGATGCGATCGTGCCAGAGCAGCCAGATGACGCCGAAGACGCAGAAGAGCGCGACGATCGACGGCACTACCCCCACCGCCAGGAAGGTATGGAAGCTGAGATTGCCGATCTGCCCGATGAGGATGTTTTGGGGATTGCCGATGAGCGTCGCGGCGGAGCCGGCATTGGTGCCGCAGGCGAGCGCCAGGAGAAAGGGGCGGGGGTCGAGCCCCCGCGCGCGGGCGCCGACGACGAGGAGCGGCGCCATGGTGAAGACGACGATGTCGTTGGCCAAGAGCGCGCCGAGTCCGCCGCAGACCGCGACGGTGGTCGCCAGCAGCTCCGCCGGTCCGCCCCGCCGCCCGGTCAGCCACTGGGCGCAGCGGTCATAGAAGCCGGAGGAGAGGAACTGCGCCGAGACGATCATGAGGGCGAAGAGCAGCACCAGCGTCGAGGTGTCGATATGGGTCCCGAGATCGTCGAGGGTGACGCTTTCGGTCGCCAGCAGCGCGATCACGCCGAGAAGGGCGATGCCGGTCCGGTCGACCTGCAGCCAGGGCAAGCGCCCGGCGGCCATGCCGACATAGGTCAGGAAGAAGACGAAGATGATGATGGCCGCTTGGAGCTGCATGGAAAGCGCCACATCATAGGCGCTATCGCCGCCGATGGCGCCAGCGATTTCGCGCCTCCCCTCCGCGCCGCCGGAGCCTCGTGCTATATAGCCGGCAATGGCTGAGCCGTCCGTCCCCGCCACCCCTGCCGCCGCTCCTGCTTATCTCGCCGGCCTCAACGAGGCGCAGCGCCGCGCCGTCGAGGCGATCGAGGGCCCGGTGCTGGTGCTGGCCGGTGCCGGCACCGGCAAGACGCGCGTGCTGACGACGCGGCTTGCCCATATCCTGGCGCTGCGGCGCGCCTGGCCCAGCCAGATCCTGGCGGTCACCTTCACCAACAAGGCGGCGCTGGAGATGCGCGAGCGCTTGGGACGCATGATCGGCGAGAGCGCCGAAGGCTTGTGGCTCGGCACTTTCCACTCGATCGCGGCGCGCATCCTGCGTCGGCATGCCGAGGTGGTGGGGTTGAAGGCCAATTTCACCATTCTCGACACCGACGACCAGCTGCGCCTGGTGAAGCAAATCGCGGCCGCTGCGGGGATCGACGACAAGCGGTGGCCGCCCCGCGCGCTGCTCTCCGCCTTCGAGCGTTGGAAAGATCGCGGCCTCGGTCCCGACAAGGTCCCGGCGGGCGAGCAAAGGGAGCTCGCCGATGGCCGCGCCGCCGCGCTCTTCGCGCTCTATCAGGAACGGCTCCTCACCCTCAACGCCGCCGATTTCGGCGACCTATTGCTGCACAACCTTTCGCTCTTCGCCGCCCGCCCCGACATTCTCGCCGATTACCAGCAGCGCTTCCGCTACATCCTCGTCGACGAGTACCAGGACAGCAACGTCGCGCAATACCTCTGGCTCCGCCTTCTGGCGCAGGGCCATCGCAATCTCTGCTGTGTCGGCGACGACGATCAGTGCCTTGCTGCCGGGACGCTCGTCACCATGGCCAACGGCAGGCGCCGTCGCATCGAGCGCATCGTGGTCGGCGACGCCGTGCTCTCCTGCTACGGCGGCGGCGAGTTCCGGCCCGCCAGGGTGACGCGCGTGGCTCGCCGTCGGCGCCAGACCGGACTCGTCCGTCTGCGCACCGCCAGCGGCCGCAGCCTGGTCAGCACCCCGGAGCATATCCACTTCGCCGATGTCATCCTCGACGAGAGCCCGCAGACATATTTCACCTACCTCATGTACAAGGAGGGCTATGGCTATCGCCTGGGAACCTCGCAGATCTATACGCGCGGCCAGGTTCACCCCGTCATCGGCTTCAAGCTGCGCTGCATCCACGAGCACGCCGACGCCGTCTGGCTGGTTCACGCGTTTGCGACCGAGGACGATGCACGCGAATTGGAGCATCGCCTCAGCCTCCGCTTCGGCATCACCACCATGCCCTTCGTCGCCCGGAAGGGCGGCAGCAAGAACGGGCTGGTGCACGATCAGGTGCGTCTCGATGGGCTGCATCGCGACCTCTCTCGCGGCGACGGCGCGCAGCGGCTAATGCGGGATCTGGGGCTCGATCCAGGTCACCCACACCACGTCCCGCAGACGGTGCGGTGTAAGCGGAAGAACCTCATTATCACGCTCTGTGCGGAGCACCGCGGCAAGACGCCCATGCATCGGATCGCCATGAGCGGCAACGATCCGGCCGAGCGCGCCATTGTCGTGGCTCTGGGCTTCAACCCGCGCGGCTATAAGCGCAATCCCGACAATTGGCGCTACGAGACACTGTTTCGCGATGTCGCCCGCATCGAGGCGATCCGCCGCCGCCTTGCGACGCGCTTCGACCTTACCGTCGTCCGAAAGGCCAATTTGCTGGGCCGCGCCTTGACGCTGCGGCCCGCGGCGCAGCTCCGCCCGGGCATGATGGTGGCGACGGCGGATAATCGACACGACTGCGTCGTCGCCGTCGAGCCCGTGCGCAAGGCGGTCGACGTCTATGACCTCGACGTTGCCGGTACCCACAATTTCGTCGCGAACGGCATCGTCACGCACAATTCGGTCTATAGCTGGCGTGGCGCGGAAGTCGGTAACATTTTGCGCTTCGAGCGCGACTTCCCCGGCGCGCAGATCATCCGGCTCGAGCAGAACTAGCGCTCGACCCCGCATATCCTCGCCGCCGCCGCCGGGCTCATCGCCCATAACGAGGGGCGGCTCGGCAAAACGCTCTGGACGTCGCTCAACGAGGGCGAGCGCATCGTGCTGCGCGGCGTCTATGACGGCGAGCAGGAGGCGCGCTGGGTCGGCGACGAGATCGAGGCGCGCCAGCGCCAGGGCGAGAGCCTGTCCGAGATCGCCATCCTGGTGCGCGCCGGCTTCCAGACCCGCGAGTTCGAGGAACGCTTCATTACGCTCGGCATCCCCTATCGCGTCATCGGCGGCCCGCGCTTCTATGAGCGCCAGGAAATACGCGACGCCTTGGCCTATCTCCGCCTCGTCCACCAGCCGGCTGACGATCTCGCCTTCGAGCGCATCATCAATTTGCCGCGCCGCGGCATCGGCGACGTGACGCTGCAGGCGCTGCACGCGCTCGGCCGCGCTCAACGAATTCCGCTCACCGAGGCCGCCGCGCGGCTCGTCGAGACCGACGAGCTGAAAGCCGCGGCGCGGAAGGCGCTCCGCGATTTCCTCGCTGCGCTCGGTCGCTGGCGCGGCCTCGCCGATCGCCTAGCCCACACCGAGCTTGCAGCGCAGGTGCTGGACGAAAGCGGCTATACCGAGATGTGGCAGAACGACAAGTCGGCGGAAGCGCCGGGCCGGCTCGAGAATCTGCGCGAGCTCGTCGCCGGCATGGCCGAGTTCGAGAATCTCGCGGGCTTTCTCGAGCATGTGAGCCTTGTGATGGAGAACACCGCGGCCTCCGCCGGCGAGGTGGTGAGCCTCATGACCTTGCACAGCGCCAAGGGACTCGAATTCGACACGGTCTTTCTGCCGGGTTGGGAAGAGGGGCTTTTCCCCAATCAGCGCGCCATGGACGACACCGGCCGCGCCGGCCTCGAGGAAGAGCGCCGCCTCGCTTATGTCGGCATCACCCGTGCCCGCCATCGCGCCTATGTCTCCTACGCCGCCAATCGCCGCATCCACGGCCAGTGGCAGCCGACCCTGCCGTCGCGCTTCGTCGCCGAGCTGCCGAAACAGCATCTCGATGTCATCGCCGATCCCGGCCTTTATCCGCGCGCCGGTGCTCGTGCCGGCGGCGAGGACTGGTCGGTCTTTCCCGCGCGTCCCGATCTGACGCGGCTCGGGCCCCTCGGCCGCCGCGCGCCCCTGGTGGAGCGCGGCGCGCCGCCCGCGCGCGGCGCAGAGGTCAGACGCGTCGGCGGCTTCAAGCCCGGCGACCGCATCTTCCATCAGAAATTCGGCTACGGTACCGTGCGTGGGGTCGAGGACAACAAGCTCTCGATCAGCTTCGATGTCGCCGGCGAAAAGATGGTGATGGACGCCTTCGTGGAGAAAGCGTGATGGCGGCGACGCACACGCGCGGCCAGGTTATCGAGCGCCGACTCGCCGCCATCATGATGGCCGATGTCGTCGGCTATAGCCGGCTCATGGGCAACGACGAGGTCGGCACGCTGCGCGCGCTCGACGCGCATCGGAACGCGGTCCTCGAGCCCATGATCGCCGGGCATCACGGCCGCCTGGTCAAGACCACCGGCGACGGCTTCCTCGCCGAGTTCCAGAGCGTCGTCGCCGCGGTCAGCTGCGCCTCCGCCATTCAGCGCGCGATCGCGGCGCGCAATGCCGAGGTTCCCCCCGACCGCCGGCTCGACTTCCGCATCGGCATCAATCTCGGCGACATCATCGTCGAGGGCAGCGACATTTTCGGCGACGGCGTCAACGTTGCGTCGCGCCTCGAGGCGCTGGCCGAGCCGGGCGGCGTCGCCATCTCCGGCACCGTCCACGACCAGATCCGCGACAAGCTGCCGCTCGCCTTCGCCGATCGCGGCGAGCAGACGGTGAAGAATATCAGCCATCCCGTGCATGTCTGGACGCTGGGCGCGTCGGCGCTGGCGGCGCTGGCGGATACGCCCGCCACGGCTTCGGCGCCGCGGCGGCAGCTGCGCCTGCGCCTCTGGTTTCCCGCGCTCGCTCTCGCCGTGGTCGCGCTGCTGGCGGCAGCCGTGTGGCTCGTCGTCGATCGCGTCGGGCCCGCCGCCAGGAGTGGACCGGCCCTTTCGCTCGTCGTCCTCCCCTTCAAGAGTCTCGGCAATCCAGGGCAGGACTATCTCGCCGACATCATCACCGAGGCGCTCACCACGAGTCTGGCGCGACTGCCCAAGAGCTTCGTCATCGCCCCCAGCACCGCCTTCACCTACAAAGGCAGGAATGTCGACGTGAGACAGCTCCACGATGAGCTCGGCGTTCGCTATGTGCTCGAGGGCAGCGAACAGTCCGACGGAAACCGCGTGCGGATCAACGCGCAGCTGATCGATGCCACCACTCGCGCCCAGGTCTGGGGCGATCAGTTCGACGCCGATCGTGCCGATCTCCTGCAGATGCAGGACGAGATCGTCACCCGTCTGTCGCACACCCTCCAGTTTCAGATCGCCGACATCGAGGCGGCCCGCGTTGCGGCAGTCCCGCCCGGCGACCTCAATGCCGAGGAGCTGGCGATGCGATGCTCTTCCGGCGTCATGAACGCACAATCCGCGCCGGCTCGCCTCGACCAGATCTATCCGCTCTGCGAGCGCGCCCTCCAGCTCGACCCGCGCAATGTCCGCGCGCTGATCCAGCTGGCGTTTCGCTCGCTCGACCGCGTCAACGAGTTGCGCAGCGCGGACCGCGACGGCGATCTGCGGCAGGCGCACGCTTACATCGCGCGCGCGCTCGACGTCGATCCCGGCAACGCCGCCGCGCATTTCGCGCGGTCCCAATTGCTGGTCGCCGAGCACCATTTCGATGAGGCGATCGACGAGGCACAGCAGAGCCTCGCCCTCGATCCCAGCTTCGTTAGCGCCTACGGGACGCTGGCGATCGCCAATGCCTATTTGGGCCATCCAGAAAATTCGGTCGAGTATGCCGAGAAGGCGGTGCGCCTCAGCCCGCGCGACCCTTTTCTCTTCTTCTTCCAGGCCGACGAGGGCTTTCCTCTGATTCTCCTCGGCGAGGCTGAGCGCGCGATCGTCGTGTTGCGCCGAGCGGTCGCCGGGGCGCCGCAATGGCCGATACCGCGGGCGCTGCTGGCGGCGGCCTTGGCGGAAGCGGGCCGCGAGGACGAGGCGCGCGAAGAGCTGGCGCGCTATGTGGCGCTCGGCGGCCCGACGCCGCGCACGATCGCCCAGTTTCGCGTGCAGCTCCCTTCCGACAATGCGACCTTCCGTGCGCAGGTGGAGCGCATCACCGAGGGTCTGCGCAAGGCGGGGATGCCCGAGCAATGAGCGTCGGCGCTCATTTCGCCGCCGACTACGCCACCGCGCGCCGCCTCTTCTGCGACGCCGCCGCCGGCGCTGGCGCGCGGCTTGAGAGCCACGTCAATCCCGCGGCGACGGGTCCTGCCGGCGAGCTGCTCGCCACCGACCTTGCCTGGCTCGGTCCGGCGGAAGCCGCGCACCTGCTGCTCACGATCTCGGGTACGCATGGCGTCGAGGGGCATTGCGGCTCCGGCATACAGGTTGCGAGCTTGGTCGATTCTGACGCGCAACCACTGCCGCCGGATACCGCGCTTCTCTGCCTCCATGCCATCAACCCCTATGGCTTCGCCTGGAGCCGTCGCGTCAACGAGGACAACGTCGACCTCAACCGCAACTTCGTCGACCATGCCCGACCGTTGCCGCGCAACGACGGCTATGACGAACTCGCCGACGCGATCTGCCCAACCCTTTGGGACGACGCGTCGCGCGCAGCCGCGGGATTGCGGCTCGCCGCTTATCGCGAGCGTCACGGCGCCGCGGCTCTGCAAAAGGCGGTCACCGGGGGCCAATACACCCATCCCGACGGCGTCTTCTATGGCGGCGCCGGCGCCACCTGGTCGCGGCGGCTGGCGCTCGTGCTCGCGGCAAAGCATCTCGCCCGCGCGCGCCGCGTCGCCGTCATCGACTATCACACCGGGCTCGGACCCTGGGGGCACGGCGAGAAGATCGTCCTTCACCGGCCTGCCAGCGCCGCGCTCGAGCGCGCCCGAGGCTGGTACGGCGACGACGTCACCTCGACCGCGCTCGGCACGTCGGCTTCATCCGACGTGGTCGGCGATCTCATCAGCGGTCTCGCGGCGGCGCTGCCCGCCGTCGAGTTCACCAACATGGCGCTGGAATATGGCGTCCGCTCCGTCGCCGAGACAATCGACGCGATCCGAGCCGACAACTGGCTCCACCACCATGGCACGCTTGAGAGCGCGCTCGGCCGCGAGATCAAGGCGCAGATCCGCGCCGCCTTCTATGACGGCAGCGAGGCGTGGCAGGCGCTGGTGCTGGAGCAGGCGATCGACGCCCAGCGTCGCGCGCTCCGCGGCCTCGCGGGATAAACGGCGTTGGCTCGGCGCGGATTGCGCTGAACCGGCGCCCTCGCTCTTAT
>DATJAV010000237.1:0-18315 GCA_035515835.1 Allostellaceae bacterium | reverse complement strand
ACGGCTCGACAGCGTCACCATCGAGGACTTGTGTCTGCGCGCCCACAAGGCCGGGGTCGCCGGCGAATTCGCGGCGCGCTTCGATTACACGATCTAAACCTCGGCAGATGACCCCGCCGCTCCAGCTCGGCTTTCTCGCCTCTCACGGCGGAAGCAGCATGAAGGCGATACTGGAAGCGGTCGGCGCGGGCCGGCTCGCCGCCGTCGCCCGCGTCGCGATCAGCAACAACGCTGATGCGCCGGCGCTCGTCCACGCCCGCGCTTTCGGCGTGCCGGCTTGTCACCTGAGCCAGACCAAGCTCGGTCGCAACGTCGCGCTCGACGCGGAAATCGCCGCGACTTTGGCGGCGCATGGCGTCGAGTTGGTGATCCTCTCCGGCTATCTGCGCAAGCTCGGGCCGACGAGCCTCGCCCGGTATCGCGGCCGCATCCTCAACATTCATCCGGGACCGCTGCCGAAATATGGCGGGCCCGGCATGTTCGGGCGGCATGTGCATGAAGCGGTGCTCGCGGCAGGGGAACGCGAGAGCGGCATCGCCATCCACGTCGTCGACGAGGAATACGACCGAGGACCCGTGCTGGCCCGCCGCACGGTTCCGATCGAACCCGGCGACACGCCGGAAACGCTCGCCCTGCGCGTCCAGGCGCTCGAGCCCGAATTCTTCGTCGAAACCCTGCGGCGCATTGCCGAGGGCAGGCTCACGCTGCCGCTCGGCAACATTGCCGGAGCCGGCGAAAGCGCCTAGAAACGCCGACCGGCCGAGGCAGCCGGGCGGAGAGACGGCGCATGGTTGAAGTGCAGCATAAGGCCGGGCTCACGGCGAGCGGCGAGTTCCGCGGCCACATCTATGACAGCATCACCGAGACGATCGGCGCGACGCCGCTGGTGCGGCTCAACCGCCTTTCCGCCGAGCACGGCGTCAAGGCCGAGATCGTCGGCAAATGCGAGTTCTTCAATCCGCTGGCGTCGGTCAAGGACCGCATCGGCCTTGCCATGATCGAGGCGGCCGAGGCGGCAGGGAGGATCCGGCCGGGGCGGACGGTGCTGGTCGAGCCGACTTCGGGCAATACCGGCATCGCGCTCGCCTTCGTCGCCGCCGCCAAGGGCTATCGCATCGTCCTCACCATGCCCGACAGCATGTCGGAGGAGCGGCACAAAATGCTGAAGCTGCTCGGCGCCGAGCTCGAGCTGACGCCCGCGGCGCAAGGCATGCGCGGCGCCATCGCGCGGGCCGAGGCGCTGCTCAAATCCTTTCCCGACGCCTTCATGCCGCAGCAATTCGACAATCCCGCTAATCCCGAGATCCATCGCCGCACCACCGCCGAGGAAATCTGGAAGGATACGGGCGGCGCCGTCGATGTCGTCGTCTCCGGCGTCGGCACGGGCGGCACGCTGACCGGCGTCGGCCAGGTGCTGAAGCAGCGCAAGTCCAGCGTACGCATGGTCGCGGTCGAGCCCGAGGATAGCGCCGTGCTCTCGGGCGGCCCGCCCGGCCCGCACAAGATCCAGGGCATCGGTGCGGGCTTCATCCCGGCGATCCTCGACACCAAGCTCATCGACGAGGTGATCCGCATCGCCAACGAGACGTCGTTCCGCACCGCGCGCGAAGCGGCGCGCCTCGAAGGGCTGCCGGTCGGCATCTCGTCAGGCGCAGCGATCGCCGCCGCGCTCGAGATCGGCGCGCGGAAGGAGATGGCGGGGAAGCTCATCGTCACGGTGCTACCGAGCTTCGCCGAGCGCTATCTCTCGACACCGCTTTTCGATGGCTTGTGATTGATGTCGCTCACCGACACGCAGTTCGAGCGCTATGCGCGCCATCTCATCCTCGACGAGGTCGGCGAGGAAGGGCAGGCGAAGCTGATGGCGGCGCGCGTGCTGGTGGTGGGAGCGGGCGGACTCGGCTCGCCGCTGCTGCTCTATCTCGCGGCCGCCGGCGTCGGCACGCTGGGCGTGGTCGACGACGACACCGTCGATCTCTCGAACCTGCAGCGCCAGATCGTCCATCCGACTTCGCGGATCGGCGCCGCCAAGGTCGAGAGCGCGCGCGAGACGGTCGGCGCCATCAATCCCGAGGTGCGCGTCGAGACGCATCGCCTCAGGCTAGCGCCGGAGAATGCCGCGGCGCTGGTCGCGGCCTATGATCTTGTCGCCGATGGCAGCGACAATTTTGCCACGCGCTATCTCTTGAACGACGTCTGCTTCGCCGCGCGACGCCCCCTGGTGGCCGCGGCTTTGTCGCCCTTCGACGGGCAGCTCTCGACCTTCAAGGCCTTCCTCGGTCCACCTCATCCCTGCTATCGCTGTCTCTTCCGCGAGCCGCCCCCGCCCGATCTCGTGCCGCGCTGCGAGACGGCGGGCATTCTGGGCGCCGTCGCCGGCGTCATCGGCACGCTGCAGGCGACCGAGGTGCTGAAGGAGCTGCTCGGCATCGGCGAGAGTCTCTCAGGTCATCTGCTGATGTATGACGCGCTCGCCACCAGCTTCCACAAGATCAAGCTGCCGCGCGATCCCGACTGCCCGACTTGCGGAGGGCGGCCATAGCAACGCCGTTCGTCCTATGAGGCAGCTCGCCATCGCGGCGGCGGCGATGGTGGCGTTCCTCGCCGCTGCCACCGGCGGCGTCCTGCTGACGGCGCAGTTCTGGATGGTGCGCTGGCTCGATTCCGTTCTGTCGCAGCCCGGCGTCGTCGAAGGCAGTCATGGCGCCGTCCGCTATTCGCTCTGGACGGGCCATCTCGTGATCGACGATCTCGCCGTGACGGTGATCAGCCCCGTCCCACAGGCTTTCCGCGCGGCGCATCTCGAGGCCGAGGGGGTCGGTCCGCGCTTTCTCATCGATCTGGCGTGCGGGAAAACGGCGTTGCGGCTGAAGGCGCTGCGCGGCCGGCAGGTCGCGGCAGAAGACGGTGCGCTGCACGCCAGCATCGCCGCGCTCGAGATCGATGACCCCGCTTATGACGGCGGCAGCGCCGCGGAGCCGCCGCAGGTCTTCTTCCGACGGCTTCATCTTGCCCATGCAACGTTTGGGGACCGGCACGAAGCGGATGGAAGCATCGGCGATGCGGTCCTCACCATGGACGGAACGCTGGGCAAGCCGACCGCCGGGACCGCGCGCATCGCCGCTTTCGCGCTGCCGCCTTTGCCGCTGGCGAAGAACGGCACGCTTGGCCCGATCAGCGTCGATCTCGACAGCAAAGTGGCGTTCGAGGCTGGGCCAAGGCGGTTGACCACAGAGCTCCATCTCCGCCTCCCCGGCATGCGCGATCTCGATCTCTCGCTCCGCCTCGCCGCCCTTCCCTCGACCATTCTCGCGCCGCAATGGATGTTCCTGGCGCTGGCGCTCGCGCCGACGCGGATCGAGGCGCTGGAGCTTCGCTATGTCGACGACGACTGGGCCGAGACCGAGCGATCCCTCGAGGCGGCTGCGACGGCGCTGGGCGTGCCGCGGCGGCGCGACGATGTGATTGCCGCTCTCGAGGCGCAGCGCGCCGAGATCGCCGACGACGCGCAAGACGGGGCGAAGGAAACGCTGCTGGCGAGCCTCGATGCGCTGGAGCGCTTTTTGCGGCAAGGCGGCACGCTGACGCTCACTCTGGCGCCGCCCCGGGCGGTGACCTTCGGCGAGCTGGCCTTGCGCCGCCAGGGCAACGCCGTGGCGCTAGCGCAGCTCCTGGGCCTCAGCATCCGCTGATCGCGAATTCGCCTTAATCTAGAGTTAAGGTGCCGCGGCGACTATTTTGTCGCCACACGCGCGGGGGGGATTCAGATGAAGGTCAAGGCGCTCGCCATCGGTCTCGGAGCCGTCGTGGTGCTGGCGGCAGCTGGGGGCGCCGGGCTCGACTTTTATGCGTCGCAGCGCGCCGAGGAGGGCGCCGCGCTCGTCCTCGACCAGCTCCCGCCAGGGGTCAAGGCTACCCATGGCAAAGTGTCCTGCGCCTGGTTCTGCGATCCCCTCACGATCGAGGATGTCGCACTCACCGTCGACCTGCCATGGGTCAAGCGCATCCATGTCGGGCGCATCACGGTATCAGGGGCAAGTGTCGGAATGTGGGACCTCGTCAGAGGGCGTTTGCCCGACGCCGTCGGCGCTCGGTCGGTGGTCTTCGAGGGCGTCGACTATGATCTCGCGGATGGCGCGCAAGACACGATCGAGCGCGTCGAATTGGTCGAGCCCCGCCTCGAGCAGCGCTACGACCGGCGTGGCGGGCCCTGGAGCTTGGCCAAGTGGCTTCACGTCTTCTCGCTGGCCTCGGGCGAAGCGACCAATCTCCACAGCAAGGCTGTGGTCGAAACCACCGAGTTCGAAACCCATACCGAAACGCGGAACGTCTCGGCCGTGAAGGGCGGGCACCTCTTGAGCCTGACCGACCACAACACCACGGTGGATGTTGGCGAGGCCGGGCAGGGAAAGCTGCATGCCGATGTCGCCGATGCGCGACTCGAGGACTGCGACCTCGTCGGCTTGGACAAAGTTCTCAACCCCGCCGAGTATGGAAGCGCGCGCGACCTGACCTTCTACACGCTGATAGGAAATTTCACCCTCTCCGGCGTCACCGCGAAATTGGCGATGCAGCAGGTGCCCGCAACGCTCTCGCTCGACAGCGTCTCGATCTCCGGTGTGCAGCTGCGCCAATCGACGCTGTGGCTGAAAGAGCCTCAGGGCGAGCTGACCCCAGCCGAGGTGCGTGATTTCCTTCAGTCCTTTTCGCTGGGCGGAGTGGAGCTCAAGAAGCTGTCGGTGGCGGTGCAGGCGCCGCTCTTTCCCGTCAACGCCGAGCTCGGCGATTTCGTGCTCGAGATGGGCAAGGGACGGCTCGAGCACAGCGCGCTCGACGGCGTCTCTTTCCGGATGCCGGGGCTCGTCTACTCGCTCGGCACGGCTTCGCTCGATGGCCTCGCCATCCGTGTGCCGGCGGGCTTTTTCGACCGCGATCCGAAAGAGTGGGGCGAGCATCCGCCGGGCGTGCCGAAGCTCTTCTTCGACCGCTACCACGTCGCCGACGTCAAGGCTCAGTCGCCATTCGCCGGCAGCCTTTCGCTCAAGGACATCACCGCGACCATGTCGGGCACGGTCGACAAGCCGACCGGCGCGCGCTTCGACATGAGCGATCTCGCGATCGATCTCACCATGCTCGCGCTGGTGAAGCCGATGCGCAATTTCGGCTACCGCTCGGTCACGTTCGAGGCGCACGCCGAGGCCAAATACGATTACGATGCGAAGACCGCCGAGCTCACGGAAGCAACCTTCGGCGCGCCCGAGATGGGGACGCTCAGCGCCAACTATCGGCTCAGCAATTTTCCCTTCGACACACTTCAGGGCATCACGAATCCCGAGGCGTTCGGGATTGCCGCCGGCGCCATTGGCATCGACGGGGCCGCACTCCGCTATGACGACGCCTCGCTCGTCGACCATCTCTTCGCCGTCGCGGCCGACAACCTTCACCAGACGCCCGAGCAGGCGCGCCAGACCGTGATCGGCATGATCGAGCAGCAGAAGGCCGATCTTTCCAAGACGTTCCTCTCCGGCATGCCGCGGGTGCTCGACGCCTTCGATCAGGTCATCGCCTTTCTGCGCGAGCCGAAATCCATCCGGCTCAGCGTCAAGCCCCCGGGCCCGATATCGGTGGCCCAGCTCATGCTCATCGGCAAGGAGCAACCGGGGAAGGTCTTGGACCTATTGGGCGTGACGGTCGATCGCCCTTAGGCAGCGTCGGCCTAAAGCATCGTCTCCAGCACGCGATCCGGCGGGCGGTGGCCGTCGGCGAAGGTCTTGATGTTGATGATGACCTTCTCGCCCATGTCGACGCGGCCCTCGAGCGTCGCCGAGCTCATATGCGGCAGCAGCACGACGTTGTCGAGCTTCAAGAGCTTGGGGCTTACCGCCGGCTCGTGCTCGAAGACATCGAGACCGGCGCCGGCGATCTCGCGATTGATCAGCATGCGGATGAGCGCGTCCTCGTCGATCACCTCGCCGCGCGCGGTATTGACGATGACGCAATGCGGGCGCAGCAGCTTCAAGCGCCGCGCCGAGAGCAAATGGAAGGTGGCGGGCGTATGCGGGCAATTGACCGAGATGATGTCGACCCGCGCCAGCATCTGGTCGAGGCTCTCCCAATATGTGGCCTCGAGCTCCTGGCTCACATCCTCGGTGACGCGGCGGCGGTTGTGGTAGTGGATCGAGAGGCCGAAGCCGCGGGCACGCCGCGCTACCGCCTGGCCGATGCGGCCCATGCCGACGATGCCGAGGCGTTTGCCCCAAAGCCGGTTCCCCAGCATGAAGGTCGGCCCCCAGCCCGTCCATTTCCCCTGACGGATGAGCCGCTCGCCCTCGGCCAGCCGGCGCGAGGTGGCGAGGATGAGGGCCATGGTCATGTCGGCCGTATCCTCGGTCAGCACCGCCGGCGTGTTGGTGACCGTGATGCCGCGAGCGCGAGCCGTGGCAAGATCGATATGATCGACGCCGGTGCCGAAGGAGGCGATGAGCTTCAAGCGCGGCCCCGCTTGCGCCAGCACCGCCGCATCGATGCGGTCGGTAATGGTCGGCACCAGCACGTCCCCTTGCTGCACCGCGGCAACCAGTTGCGCTTGGGTCAAGGGCGTGTCATCGAGATTGAGGCGGGTGTCGAAGAGCTCCATCATCCGCGTCTCGATCGCCTCGGGCAGCTTCCGCGTGACGATGACCAGCGGCTTCTTCGACGGCATGGCTCCCTCATGCCGGCCTCTTGCCGACCGGCGGGCAAGGCCATACCAAGCGCCGCCGCGAGTGTCCAGAGCGGCGGCGGCAGAGAGGATGGCTGGTGCCGGTGACAGGGTTCTCACCTGCTTGCTCGCGCCTAAAAGGCGCGCACGGAAATCCGTTCACACCGGCGAAAATGGTCCCTCGCCGCGGTGCTGCCCCGCGATCTCCCGGTTGAAGGCCGGGCATCCTTGCTGCTGAACGAGCGAGGGAATTGGTGCTTCCGCGAGGAATCGAACCTCGGTTTCACGGTTATCGGCCGCGCGCTCTGCCGTTGAGCTACAGAAGCAGGATGGCGGCGAGCCTCGGGATCGAACCGAGCCGGTCGGCTTCAAAGGCCAACCTCCTCACCAGAGGTCTCGCGATGGGAGCGGACGAGAGAATCGAACTCTCTGGCGACCCGGGTCAGAGCCGGGCGACGAGACCACTCGTTAATCCGCTGCGCATTTGGGGTGGCCAACGGGGATCGAACCCGTCGTGACGCGGTCACAGCGCGCCGTGTTCACCATTCACCATGGCCACCATGGATTGGAAGCCCAGCTCGGAGTCGAACCGAGATGTGTCGGAGTTGCAATCCGCGACCATGACCCTCTGCGACTGGGCTCATTCAATCGAGAAAAAACTCGCCACTGCCTGACCGCGCGATCGCGACGGTGCTAGGGCCGGGGCTTCCACCGGCCTGCCAGGTCCGAGCGCCACGCGCTCCCTGGACAAAATGAAAAAACCCCTCGAGGGGCGTTCCCTGAGGGGTTCAGATCCGTCGATCCGCATCGCTGCGCTAGGCGCTCGATGATGCCCCTCCGCGGGTTTCGGGTTGCACGGCATGCGCGATCGCGGCGAGACGATCGCCGTTGGAAGACGCGCAGCAGCACCCCGGCCGATGGTGCTCGGCCAGACGTTTGCAGCGTTGATGCAGGGCCAATCCAAACATTCGCGGACCTTCATAGCCCGGGATCGCCTGGCAACCGAAAGACACGGGAGACCAGGAAACTTTGGGCTTCTGTTGGCTTCCCGACTTCTGCAGCCGCTTGTCGGTCGCCTTCAGTTGCCAGCGGTTGATCGTCTTGCCTTCACCTGCCCGCAGCGCTTGGGTTCGCCTAAGCCGTGTCGGTTGTCCCGCGTGATGCGCTGTTGGCTATGATCCATTTGCGAGCATCCTCATCGGTCCTGAACGCATCGAAGCGTCGATTGGGGAAGCGCGCCGCAATCGCGGTGACGATCGGTTTCCAAATGGTACTGCGTACGACCACGGCCGTTCGACGGGTGGCATCTGCAGCCCCCGCGAAGGCATGCCATTCGTCGGCAATTTGCGAAATGGCATCCCACGTGATGGCGCCTTGGTCGTGGGTTAGATCGATGACGGAATCGTAGTCCCTCACCTCAGGATGATCCTTCCATATCTGCGGAATATCGCGCAGCGCCCGCCGATCGGGAATTTCGCCAACAACGTGGATTGTCAAGATTCTGGCACCGTGATCGAGTTCGAAATTTATCTGGTCCATTTCTTTCTGGGACTCCCCCAGCAAAGGTCAGCCTCAATCGGCGCTTATCGTACTCGCAGAGCTGGATCATCTCGAAATACTTCGCGCGTTAAGCGAACGAGCCGCCTCCTTTCCGCCTATCGCTAGTGCCACGATGCGAATGTCAGCAGCAATCACCGCCATGACGTCAAATATTCGAGCGGCCTTTAAGGCCCCCGCCGGGGAATCTCCTTGTGAGACCAGCTCCTCGACGGCGGACAGCGTACCTGTGGGATCGGCAACGTGCCCGCTCGCCGTCTATCGTCGCAGAGGCGCCGCGTTCATCACGCGCTCGTTGGCACGATCTCACGGTGCAAGGAGCTAGGTTGGCCACCCGCCGTGAAACGCTCGCATAGAAGAACGCCCCGAGCGGGCCGCGGCCGCGGCTACCGAGAAAGAGCATGTCGGCCGAACGTTCGCGCGCGCACGCGACGATCTCCTCAGCCGGATCTCCCGCGCGCGAGATGTACGTCACGGCGACGTCGTGCCGTCCTCCGACGAACGCTCTTGCTTCTTCGAGAATGTTCTCTGCGACGAAGAGGCCGGCCTCGACCACACCCCCTGCGAGGCGTTCCGCTTTCGCATATTCTTTCACCTGTTCGGCCTCGGTCCTGAAGCCAATCTCTCTAGGCATCACCGCCAGAACGATGAGTTCCGCATTCTCGGTGGCAGCAAGCTCGGCCGCCTTGCGCAAGGCCGCGGTGCCGCCTTCCGAGCCGTCGGTCCCGACGAGAAAGACCTTCGCGGCCCGGTTCCTGCTGTCATTCGTCGATGACTGGCGCATGGTGCACCTCCCGCCCAGGGCTCGGCAAGGAACATGTCGGTCGGCGCCCGAGACTATCAAGCCGCCACAAAATGGCCGACTCGCGCAGAAAAGCCGTCTTCCACGTGAACGCCGGCAGGCTATTCCAGCCTCTGCGGACTTTGCGGAGCTTCCGCCGACCTCCGGCTGTTGGCGAAGCCCTATCAGAGCGTCGACCTCGCCCGTGCCTTGCGCGACGTGATCGACGGGCACGAGCCTTTGCCGCCCTAAACCTTTCGCCGACGGGACTTGACCCAGGGAATCGCCGGGTTTAGAGGATCAATCGCGTGCGCAGCCATCGGACATCCCGCTTTCTCCGGCTCGTCCTCGTTCTCGCCCTGGCACTTCCCGCGGGTGCCGCCGAGAATGAGCATATGCCCCGCTTCGTCAGCCTGCGCGCCGACGAGGTCAATCTGCGCACGGGCCCCGGCGAGCGCTATCCCATCGACTGGGTGCTGGTGAAGAAGGGGATGCCGGTCGAGATGATCGACCAATACGATGTCTGGCGGCGCGTCCGCGACTGGCAGGGGAGCCAGGGTTGGGTGCATCAGCGCATGGTGACGGGGGCGCGCACCGTCATCATCACCGACAAGACGCGGACGCTCCACGCCGATGCCGACGACCAGTCCCCCGCGGTGGCGCGCGCCGAGCCCGGCGTCATCGCCCGCCTTCTCGAATGCCGCGGCGCCTGGTGCCGTGTCGAGGCGCAGGATATCAGGGGTTGGCTGAAGCGCAGCGAGGTGTGGGGCGTCTATGCCGACGAGACCGTGCCCTAAACCGTAACAGCGGAGGCGGCGATGGCGGCGCTTGACGGCAAGGTCGCGGTGGTGGCAGGCGGCAGCAGCGGCATCGGCGCCCGCATCGCCGAGCTCTTCGTCGCGGAAGGGGCGGCGGTCGCGATCGCCAGCCCCTTCGTCGAGGAGGGCGAGGCGCTGGCCGCGACGCTCGGCGCCAAGGCCTGCTTCATCCGCACCGACGTCACCGACGAAGCGCAAGTCGAGGCGCTGGTCGCGGCCGCGGTCGCCCGCTTCGGCCGGCTCGACTGCATGGTCAACAATGCCGGCATCGCCGGACGTTTCAGCGGCATTGCCGCGCTCGACACCGCGCAACACGAGCGCACGCTGGCCGTGGTGCTGCGCGGCGTCGTGCTCGGCACCAAACATGCTGCGGCGGTGATGCAGCGCCAAGGCCAGGGCAGCATCATCAATACCGGCAGCGTCGCCGGCTCGCGTGCGGGCTACGGTCCCTATGACTATTCCGCGGCCAAGGCGGCGGTCATTCATTTCACCCGCTGCGTCGCGATGGAGCTTGCCGAAAAAGGCGTGCGCGCCAACAGCGTCTCGCCCGGCGGCATCGTCACCGGCATTTTCGGCAAGTCGATCGACCTTCCGGCCGGCGAGATCCCGAAGACGCTGACGCCGCTGGCGGGCGCGCTCGCCAAATGGCAGCCGATCCCCCGCGCCGGCGCGCCCGACGACATCGCCCAGGCCGTGCTTTTCCTGGCGAGCGATGCCGCGAGCTTCATCACCGGCCACGACCTCGTCGTCGATGGCGGCCTCGTCGCCGGCCGCAGCTGGACGGCGCAGAAGGCGGCAACGGCGGAGCTCATGAGCGCGATGCGGACTCGATAGGATTGCACGAGCGACGTGCGTCCTGGGCGGCGAAGCCCTTAGGCGACGCTGCGGCCGACGCGGACGATGACGTCGACGCGGCGGATGGTCATGCCCGGGGGGGCCGAAGGCAGGCTCGCGACGGCGATGCGGTCGCTCGGGATGTCGACCAGCTTGCCGGCATCCTCGAAGAAGAAATGGTGATGATCGCTGAGATTGGTGTCGAAGTAGGAGCGGCCGGGATCGACCACCACCTCGCGCAAGAGGCCGGCGGCGATGAACTGGTTCAGCGTGTTGTAGACGGTGGCGAGCGACACCGGCACCGAGGCGGCGAGCGCCTCCTCGTGAACTTGCTCGGCCGTCAGGTGGCGGTTGCCCTTGTCGAAGAGCAGTCGAGCCAAGGCCAAGCGCTGCTGGGTCGGGCGAAGGCCGGCGTTGCGCAGCCGTTGCAGGGCTTGGGCGAAGGGTCGAACCGTCATGGCTCCTGGCTCGGAAACAACAAAGTTTAGCGCAGGATCAACGCACAAGAAAGCCCCGTTGTTGCGACCCCGGGGCTCAGTCGCCGGTCTGGAGGCGCTCCACCAGCTCGCGCACCGTCGGCACGAAGCCGTTGGCATAGTACGGATCGCGGGCGAAACGATAGGCATTGTGCCCGGCGAACATCAGCTGGAACTCGACATCGTCGGAATGGCTGATCTTTTGCAGCGTCTTTTGGATGCAGAAGCTGCGCGGATCGGCCTTCTTGCCGGTGGTGCCCTCTTCGTTCTGCGACCAGTTCGAGAAGAGGCAGGCGCTGAGGCAGCCCATGCAATTGATCTGATCCTCGCGAATCTCCAGAGATTTCTTGGGGGTGACGAAGACCAGGGTCGAATCCGGCGTGCGCAGCGCCTCGGTGAAGCCTTGGCTGCGCCAGATCAGCGCCCGCTCGCGGTCATGCGGCGTCAGATAGACGACACGCCCGCGCGCGCCCACCTCGAGCGGCGCCAGGTGATCGCCCAAGGCCTCGACCGAGAACGCGACCTGGCGCTCGGAGCGCTGCTGCAGGTCGCGGAGGAAATCGTTGCGCACCGCGGAGGAGTAGAACCCCGTCGGGCTGAAGCGGTTGAGATAGACGTCGCCTTCGCGCAAGGTCAGCAGCTTCCGCTTCCAGGCCTCGGAAATCGGGCTTTCCTTGGTCAAGAGCGGCCGCGTGCCGAACTGGAACGCCATCGGTCCCAGCTCGGGATTGTCGAGCCAGTCGCGCCACTCCTTGAGCCACCAGACGCCGCCCGCCATGAAGATGGGCGTCATTCCCAGCCCCCAGTCGCGCATCATCTGGCGCAATTCGCGCACGCGCGGGAAGGGCACTTCGGGCTTTTCGGGATCCTCGCTGTTGGAAAGACCGTTATGGCCGCCGGCCAACCAGGGGTCCTCGTAGACGACCCCGCCCAGCCACTCGCGGAACTTGTGATAAGCCCGCTTCCAAAGCGCGCGGAAGGCGCGGGCCGAGGAGACGATCGGATAGTAGTGAACCCCGTATTGCGCGCAGATCTCGGCGATCTTGTAAGGCATGCCGGCGCCGCAGGTGACGCCGTGGATCAGCCCCTTCGCGCCTTCGAGCACACCATGCAGGATGCGCTCGGCCGCCGCCATCTCCCAGAGCACGTTCATATGGATGCGGCCCTGGCCATTCGAGCGCTCATGCGCCACGCGGGCCTGATGGATACCGCCCGCGATCGAGTAGGCGACGAGCTCCTCATGGCGGTCGCGTCGGGTGCGTCCGAAATAGGTCTGTGTGACGAAGCGACCGCCCTCGTCCTGGCTGTCGGCGTTGACGCCTGAGAAGGTGCCGACGCCGCCGCATGCGGCCCAAGCGCCGGAGCTCTCGCCATTGGAAATTGATATTCCCTTGCCGCCTTCTACAAGCGGCAACACTTCCCGTCCGGAAATGAGCAGCGACTTCAGCCCGATCACGTCTTCTTCCTTCCCACGCGGCGGAAGCCCACCATACGCCCCTTATGTATTAGCTGCACCGCGCAGAATCAAATGGCGGATTACCTGGTCTGGCGGAGCAGCCGCAGCGAGCAGCACCGCCTCGAGCAGCTTAGCGGCGGACGCCTTGTCGCAGGCGGTCGGGGCAGTCGCTGAACACGGCATCGACGCCCCAGGCGAAGAGCTCCCTGGCGCGTTCCGCCAGATTGACGGTGTAGGCGAAGAGGGGGACGCCGGCGGCATGTACTTCTTCGGCGGTCGCCGCATCGAGGCGGCGTTGATCGACATGCAGCAGGGAGCAGCCGAGTTCGGCCATCCGCGCCTGCCAGTCGCGCGGCACCTTGCCGACGAGGAGCGCCCGCTCAAGCTGCGGCGCCGCGTCGCGCGCGGCGGCGAGGGCTGCCGGCTTGAAGCTCGAGATGAGCGGCGCCGGCAGCGCCGCGGGCCAGCGTTCGGCGACAATGCTCGCGGCGGCGCGACCGGTCTCGGCCTCGGCGTCGGGCGCGGGCTTCAGCTCGATCACGGCACCAAGCTTCAAGCGCGCCAGGAGATCGATGGTCTCCTCGAGGCTCGGTACCGGTTGGCCGACGTAGTCGGCGCCGAACCATTTCCCTGCGTCCAGTTGGCGGATCTCGGCGAAAGTGAGCGCCGCGGCCGCGCCTCTGCCGCTCGTGGTGCGCTCCAGCGTATCGTCATGCAGCAGGATTACGCGTCCGTCGCGGGTCAGCCGCACATCGAACTCGACCCACTCGACGTGGAGGGCCGCCGCCATGCAGAAGCCGGCAAGCGTGTTCTCCGGCGCCGAGAGCGCCGCGCCGCGATGGCCGATGATGCGCGGCCAGCGCCGCGCCGGCACGGCGCCGCCGCTCAGGTGGCAGCCTTCACTTCTTGCTTCGGCTTCTGGCCGATGTCCTCGCCGGTCTGCTGATCGACCTGCTTCATGCTGAGTTTCACTTTGCCGCGGTCATCGAAGCCCAGCACCTTCACCTTCACCTGGTCGCCGACCTTGACGATGTCGGTGGTCTTGCCGACGCGATGGGGCGCGAGCTCGCTGATATGGACGAGACCGTCGCGCGCGCCGAGGAAGTTGACGAAGGCGCCGAAATCGACGGTCTTCACCACCTTGCCGTTGTAGATGACGCCGACCTCGGGCTCGGCGACGATGCCGCGGATCCAGTCGATCGCCGCCTGCGAGGCGGCGGCGTCGACCGCCGCAACCTTGATGGTACCGTCGTCCTCGATGTCGACCTTTGCGCCGGTCACCTCGCAGATCTCGCGGATCACCTTGCCGCCGGAGCCGATCACTTCGCGGATCTTGTCCTTGGGGATGGTGATGGTGGTGATGCGGGGCGCCTTGTTGGAGACATCCTGGCGCGCCTGATCGAGCGCTTTCGCCATCTCGCCGAGAATGTGGAGGCGCCCGGCCTTGGCCTGGCCCAGCGCGATCCGCATGATCTCCTCGGTGATGGAGGTGATCTTGATGTCCATCTGCAGCGCCGTCACGCCCTGCTCGCTGCCGGCGACCTTGAAGTCCATGTCGCCAAGATGGTCCTCGTCGCCGAGGATGTCGGAGAGCACGGCGAAGTCGTTGCCTTCCTTGATGAGGCCCATGGCGATCCCCGCCACCGGCCGCTTCAGCGGTACGCCCGCGTCCATCAGCGAGAGCGAGGCGCCGCAGACGCTGGCCATCGAGGACGACCCGTTCGATTCGGTGATCTCCGAAACGACGCGGATGGTGTAGGGGAACGCTTCCTTCGTCGGCAGCAGCGGACGAACGGCGCGCCAGGCGAGCTTGCCGTGGCCGATCTCGCGGCGGCCGGGCGAGCCCATGCGGCCGGCCTCGCCGGTCGAGTAGGGCGGGAAATTGTAATGCAGCATGAAATGCGAGCGATACTCACCCTCGAGCGCGTCGATGATCTGCTCGTCCTGGCCGGTGCCGAGTGTCGTCACGACGATCGCTTGGGTCTCGCCGCGGGTGAAGAGCGCCGAGCCATGGGCGCGCGGCAAGAGGCCGACCTCGACGACGATCGGGCGCACGGTCTTGGTGTCGCGCCCGTCGATGCGCGGCTCGCCCTTGATGATGGCGCCGCGCACGATGTCCTTCTCGAGCTCCTTGAAGACCTTCATCGCCTGCTGCTTTCCCGCGTCATCGGGATAGAGCGCCGCCAGCATCGCCTTGGCGGTATCGATCCGGTCACTCCGCGCCTGCTTCTGGCGCTCGCCATAGGCCGCGACGAGGTCCTCGCCGACCGTGGCGCGCACTTGCGCCTCGATCGCTTCCGCTTCTTCCGACGCCGTCGGCAGGTTCCAGGGATCCTTCGCCGCCGCTTCGGCAAGCTCGATGATCGCTTGGATCACCGGCTGGAACTGCTGGTGGCCGAACATGACGGCGCCCAGCATCACGTCCTCGCTCAGCTCCTTCGCCTCGCTCTCGACCATCAGCACGCCTTCCTGCGTGCCGGCGACGACGAGATCGAGTTGCGAATTCGGCATCTCGTCGAGCTGCGGATTGACCACGTATTTGCCGTCGATGTAGCCCACCCGCGCCCCGCCGATGGGGCCGAGGAAAGGGATGCCCGACAAGGTCAGCGCCGCCGAGGCGCCGACCATGGCGACGATGTCGGGATCATTCTCGAGATCATGCGACAGCACGGTGCAGACGACTTGCGTCTCGTTGCGAAAGCCCGGCGCAAAGAGCGGCCGGATCGGCCGGTCGATCAAGCGCGAGACGAGGGTCTCCTTCTCCGAGGGACGGCCTTCGCGCTTGAAAAAGCCGCCGGGAATCTTGCCGGCGGCGAAAGTCTTTTCCTGGTAGTTGACGGTGAGCGGGAAGAAATCCTGTCCAGGCTTTGCCTGCTTCATCCCGACCGCGGTACAGAGCACGGTCGTCTCGCCATATGTCGCCATGACGGCGCCATCGGCCTGACGGGCGACTTTGCCCGTTTCGAGCACGAGGCGGCGGCCGCCCCACATCAGCTCTTTGCGGAATATCTGGAACATCTCTCGCTTCCTTCTCTCTTCGGGAACGGTTATGGGCGGTGGCCCGCGCGCCTCATGGCGCGTCGCGGCAACACCGACCCCTGGGAATGGGGAGTGCGTGGCGGGACGCAGGCACGGAGGCCGTGCCGGCGATCGCGGGTGGTGGCGACACCCCCGCGGGGCGGGGGCAGGGCGCTCAGCGCCTCAGCCCCAGGCGCTCGATCACAGCCTCATAGCGGCCCTGATCCTTGGCCTTCAGATAGTCGAGCTGGCGCCGGCGCTGGCCCACCATGACGAGGAGGCCGCGGCGCGAATGAAAATCCTTGGGATGGGTCGCCAGGTGGTCGGTGAGGTTCTTGATGCGCTCGCTCAAGACGGCGATCTGCACCTCGGGGGAGCCGGTGTCCCCTTCCTTGCGAGCATACTCCTTGACAAGCTCTTGCTTGCGCGCGAGCGCGATCGACATCGGGTACTCCTTCGCCCTAGAGGTTCAACACGCGTACCGGCTTCACCGCGCCCAGCGCGATCTCCGCGACCGCCACCAGCTTGCCGCCGGCGGTGGCGCAGACCGTGGCGCCCTCGTCCAAGGAGCCAAGCCTTGCCCGCTCGGAAACGCCAAGCGCTACGGCTTGGCCGCAACGCAGCCGGTGGGCCTCCTCCTCCGACAAGGCGAGCGCCGGGATGTCGTCCAGCGCCGTCTCGATCGGAAGCAGATGCCCGGAAGTGGCCGCACTATGCCCGAGCGCCGTCAGATTATCAAGGGAGGCGGCCCTCTCGACCCGGAACCGGCCCACCGCCAGCCGCCGCAGCGCCGTGATATGCGCCAGCGTGCCGAGCGCCGCGCCAAGGTCGCGCGCCAGCGCGCGGATGTATGTCCCGCGGCCCACCTCGGCCTCGAATTCGGCATGGTCGGCGTCGCGTTCCCCAAGAAAGCGAAGCCTAAAAATGTCGACCGGCCGCGGCGCCAGCGCCACCTCCGCCCCTTCGCGCGCCAGCGCATAGGCCCGTTCGCCGTCGATTTTGAGCGCCGAGTAAGCCGGGGGACGCTGCTGGATTCGCCCGGTGAAGCCGGGAAGCGCCGGGACGATGGCCGCGCGCACAGGCCGCACGGGGCTGGTGCCGGTGACCTTGCCTTCGGCGTCGTCGGTGTCGCGCGCTTCGCCCCAGCGCAGGGTGAAGCGATAGGTCTTGCGCCCGGCCATGGCCCAGGGGACGGTCTTCGTCGCCTCGCCGAGGGCGATCGGCAGCACGCCCGTGGCCAGCGGATCGAGCGTCCCGCCATGGCCGGCCTTGGCCGCGCCCAAGAGCCGGCGCACCGCGCCTACCGCCTGGCTCGAGCTCATGCCCAAGGGCTTGTCGAGGACGAGCCAGCCATGGATCGGCAGGCCGCGCTTAGCCGCCATCGTCGGTGCCTTCGTCCTCGCCGGCGGCGAGGTCGCGCTCGACCTCGGGCCGATGCAGCAGCTCGTTGATGCGGCTGGCGTGATCGAACGAGGTATCGAGGGTGAAGGCGAGATGGGGAGAGAAACGCAGCGGCACCGCCCGCGCAAGCTGGCCGCGGAGATATCCGGCCGAGCGCTGCAGCGCCTCGACCACCTCGGCCGCATGGCGGCCGCCCAGCGGCATGACGAAGGCATGGGCGTTCTTCAGATCAGGCGCGATGCGCACTTCCGTCACCGTGACGGTGACCCCGGCGAGCGCGGGATCGCGCAGATCGCCCCGCTGCAGGATGTGCGAGAGCGCATGGCGCAGCTCCTCGCCCACGCGCAACTGGCGCTGGCTGGGCTCACGGCTTTGAGAGTACTTTCGTGTCATGAGCGGCACCGCCTGCATCGGCGTCGTGCGTCCTTAGACATGCGCCCTTAGAGCGCGCGCGCCACTTCCTCCATCTCGAAGCACTCGATCACGTCGCCCTTCTGGATGTCGTGATAGTTCTCGAACGCCATGCCGCATTCGAAGCCCTCGCGCACCTCGCGCACCTCGTCCTTGAAGCGCTTCAGCGTCTTGAGGCTGCCCTCGTGGATGACGACGTTGTCGCGCAAGAGGCGCACCTTGGCGCCGCGCTTGACGATGCCCTCGGTCACCATGCAACCCGCCACCTTGCCCACCTTGCTGATGGTAAAGACCTCGCGGATGGCCGCGTTGCCGAGGAAGCGCTCCCGCACCGAAGGCGCCAGCATGCCGGAGAGCGCCGCCTTCATGTCGTCGATCACGTCGTAGATGATCGAGTAATAGCGGATCTCGACATTGTCGCGGCGCGCCAAGTCGCGCGCCTGCGGATTGGCGCGCACATTGAACCCGACGATGACCGCATTCGACGCCTTGGCCAGGATCACGTCGCTCTCGTTGATGCCGCCGACCGCGGCATGGAGGACGCGCATCGCCACTTCCTTCGTCGAGATCTTCTCGAGCGAGCCGGTGATCGCCTCGAGCGAGCCCTGCACGTCCGACTTGACGACGACCGGAAGCTCCTTGGCGACGCCGGCGGCAATCTGCGAGAACATCTGCTCAAGCGTGCCGCGCGCGCCCGCGGCGGCCTGCTGCTCGCGGCGGCGGCGCTGGCGGTAGTCGGCGATGTCGCGCGCCTTGGCCTCGTTCTCGGCGACGACGAAATCATCGCCGGCGAGCGGCGTGCCGTTGAGGCCGAGCACCTCGACCGGCATGGCCGGGCCCGCCGCCTCGATGGCGTTGCCGCG
>DATJAV010000236.1:0-4670 GCA_035515835.1 Allostellaceae bacterium | reverse complement strand
GTCTGGCCGCCGAGCTGCACGATGACGCCGAGGACGCTGCCGCGCCGCTCCTCGACGCGCACCAGCTCGATCACGTCCTCGGCGGTGAGCGGCTCGAAATAGAGCCGGTCGGAGGTGTCGTAATCGGTCGAGACCGTTTCGGGGTTGCAGTTGACCATGATGGTCTCGATGCCGGCCTCTTTGAGGCTGTAGGCGGCATGGACGCAGCAATAGTCGAACTCGATGCCTTGGCCGATGCGGTTGGGCCCGCCGCCGAGGATCACCACCTTGCGCCGGTCGGAAGGCTCCGCCTCGTCCTCGGCGGGGGCGAGGCCGTCGCCCTCGTAGGTCGAGTACATGTAGGGCGTGAGCGACGGGAACTCGGCGGCGCAGGTGTCGATGCGCTTGAAGACGGGATGAACGCCGCGCCGCGATCGCTGCGCCGCGACGGCGCTCTCCTCGATACCCGCGAGCTCGGCCAAACGCGCGTCGGAGAAGCCCATCTGCTTCAAGCGCAGCAGACCCGGTGCGTCGGAGGGCAGGCCGCTCCGGCGCACCTCGCCCTCGGCGGCGACGACGGCGCGGACCTCCTCGAGGAACCAGGGGTCGTATTTGCAGGCGGCGTGGATTTCCTCGGTGGTAAGGCCCTGACGATAGGCCTCGGCGATCACCAACAGGCGATCGGGCGTCGGCCGCGCCAACGCGGCGCGGATAGCGTTGCGGTCGCCGCTGGCGGCGCCGGGGATCTCGACCTCGTTGAAGCCAGTGAGCCCGGTCTCCATCGAGCGCAGCGCCTTCTGCACGGACTCGGCGAAGCTCCGACCGATCGACATGGCCTCGCCGACGGATTTCATCGAGGTCGACAGGATCGCTTCGGCGCCAGGGAATTTCTCGAAGGTGAAGCGCGGCATTTTGGTGACGACGTAATCGATGGTCGGCTCGAAGCTCGCCGGCGTCACGCGGGTGATCTCGTTCTTGAGCTCGTCCAGCGTATATCCCACGGCGAGCTTCGCCGCGACCTTGGCGATGGGAAATCCCGTCGCCTTCGAGGCCAGCGCCGAGCTCCGCGACACGCGCGGATTCATCTCGATGACGACGAGGCGCCCATCATTGGGATTGACCGCGAACTGCACATTGGATCCGCCGGTATCGACGCCGATTTCGCGCAGCACCGCGATCGACGCGTTGCGCATCACCTGGTATTCCTTGTCGGTGAGCGTCAGCGCCGGCGCCACGGTGACGCTGTCGCCGGTGTGGACGCCCATCGGATCGACGTTCTCGATCGAGCAGACGATGATGCAATTGTCGGCGCGGTCGCGCACGACTTCCATCTCGTATTCCTTCCACCCCAGCACCGACTCCTCGATCAGCACCTCGTGGGTGGGCGATGCGCGCAAGCCGCCGCGCACGATCTCCTCGAACTCGGCGTTGTTGTAGGCGATGCCGCCGCCGGTGCCGCCCAGGGTGAAAGAGGGACGGATGACGGCGGGAAGGCCGACGACGGCGAGGCTCGCCAACGCTTCGTCGAAGGAGCGTACCATCCGACTCTTGGGCGAGCTCAGCCCGATGCGGTCCATCGCCTCGCGGAAGAGCAGGCGATCCTCGGCCTTGGCGATGGCCCCTTCCTTGGCGCCGATGAGCTCAACGCCGAGGCGCTTCAAGGCGCCAGAGCGCGCCAGCGCCATCGCCGTGTTGAGTGCGGTCTGCCCGCCCATGGTCGGCAGCAGCGCGTCGGGGCGCTCCTTTTCGATGATGCGCTCGACCACCTCGGGCGTGATCGGCTCGATATATGTCGCATCGGCGAGCCCGGGATCGGTCATGATCGTCGCCGGGTTCGAATTGACGAGGACGATGCGATAGCCTTCCTCTTTGAGCGCCTTGCAGGCTTGCGCCCCGGAATAGTCGAACTCGCAAGCCTGACCGATGACGATGGGCCCGGCGCCGATGATGAGGATGCTGCGGATGTCAGCGCGCTTGGGCATGGCGACGCCGGCGGCACGCAACAAAAACCCCTTCCCCCGTTGAGGGGGAGGGTTGGGGTGGGGGGTACGCACGGAGCACAGAAAACTTCTCGCAGCCAGCGCCCCGCCTGTGGCCACCGCCCTCCCGGCAGTGCTGCGCGCTGCCGACCTCCCCCTCAGGGGGGGAGGCGGAAATTGCTGCTATCGGCCGCAGGCTCACCGCCCGCGCTCCATCATGTCGGTGAAGCGCCGGAAGAGATAGTGGCTGTCCTGCGGGCCGGGGCTCGCTTCGGGATGGTATTGCACGGAGAAGACCGGCTTATCCTTGAGGCGCAAACCCTCGTTGCTGCCGTCGAAGAGCGAGACATGCGTCACCTCGGCGCTGGCGGGAAGCGTCTCGCCCAGCACGCAGAAGCCGTGATTCTGGCTGGTGATCTCGACCTTACCGGTGGCGAGGTCTTTCACCGGATGGTTGGCGCCGCGATGGCCGATCGGCATCTTGCGCGTGCGACCGCCCAGGGCGAGCGCCAGCATCTGATGACCGAGGCAGATACCGAAAAGCGGCTTCTCCGCCGCCAGCAGATCACGGATCACCGGCACCGCATACTCCCCCGTGGCGGCGGGATCGCCGGGTCCGTTGGAGAGGAAGATGCCATCGGGCCGGTGGCGGAGGATCTCGTCGCCGCTGGCGGTGGCCGGCACCACGGTGACGCGGCAAGCATGGGACGCCAGCATGCGCAGGATATTGCGCTTGGCGCCGTAATCCACGGCGACCACGTGAAAGCGGGGCGCTTCCAGTCGGCCGTAGCCGCTTCCCAGCACCCAGCGCGTCTCGTCCCAGTTATAAGTCTGACGGCAGGTGACCTCTTTGGCGAGATCCATCCCCTCGAGCCCCGGCCATTGGCGTGCCATCGCCGAGAGAGAGGCGGGATCGAGCTTGCCGTCGGGCGCATGGCAGAGCGCGCCGTTGGGCGCGCCGCCGTCGCGGATACGCCGCGTCAAGCGCCGCGTGTCGATGCCGGCGATGCCGACCAGGCGATGCGACTTGAGCCAGGCGTCGAGCGGCTGCGCCGCGCGCCAGCTCGAGGGGGCGGTGATGTCGGCGCGCAGCACCACGCCGCGTGCGGCCGGGGTCGCCGTCTCGATGTCCTCGGCATTGGCGCCGACATTGCCGATATGCGGGAAGGTGAAGGTGATGATCTGACCGGCATAGGAAGGATCGGTCATGATCTCCTGATAGCCGGTCATGCTGGTATTGAAGCAGACTTCGCCGACCGCGACGCCGGCAGGGCCGACGCCGGTGCCCCAAAAGACGCTGCCGTCGCCGAGAACGAGCGCCGCCGTGGCACCGGGCGGGCGCGGCGAGACATGCGACATCGGCGCGTCGATCATGCGGGTCGCGGAACCTCGATGCTTGTGGTGATGGACCGTCCGCGCCAGCAAGCTGCGTTCGGACAACGCGCCCGGACATAGCTTTTGCCGGCCGCTGCGTCAAGCCGCCCGGAGGAAATCACAGCGGATTCAAGCCGTTAGATTCGCCGTACGGAATTGCCACAGCGTCCCGTCTCGGGTAAGGTCCGCGCCGACTCGAGAAGAACACCCCGCGGGAGCGGCCATGTTGCGGCAGCGGTTCACCGAGACGCTGAAAAAGGCGATGAAAGGCAAGGACGAGCTCGCGGTGTCGACGACGCGGCTCATCATTGCCAAGCTCAAGGAGCAGGACATCGAGGCGCGCGGCAAAGGCAAGGAAGCTCTCGCCGACGCCGACATCCAACAGATGCTGCAGGGCATGATCAAACAGCGCCGCGAATCGATCGCTCTCTACGAGCAAGGCAAACGCCCCGAGCTCGCCGAGAAGGAGCGCGGCGAGATCGCCATCATCGAGCGCTTCCTCCCGAAGCAAATGGGCGACGCCGAGCTCGAGGCGGCGGCCAAAGCGCTCATCGCCGAGCTCGGCGCCACGGGCATGAAGGACATGGGCCGTACCATGGCCGCGCTGCGCGAGCGTCACGCCGGCGAGATCGACGGCGCCAAGGCGAGCCAGATCGTGAAGCGCCTGCTGGGCTAAGCGCTCGGCCCCATCGTTCGGGCTCGGCGCCCTTCCGCGGTGGGCGCCGGGGCGATACTATTCGTGCGCGACATGACATCCGCCGGTGAAACAGGCCCGTCGACTTCTGACGCCCGCCTCCTGCGCGACCGGGTGAGCACGCTCTACGCCACGGGCTGGCTGATGACGGTCGGCAATATCGTCGCGGCGCTCCTCGTCCTCGTCATGGTGGGCGACGTTGCGCCCCTCGGGCTCGTCATCGTCTGGCTGGGTGCGCTCGCGGCGTTGACCCTGTTGCGCGGCGCGCTTTTCTGGTTCTACCGCGAGGCCGCCTCGGGTCCGCACTCGCCGCGGCGCTGGGGAGCGCTCTACACGCTCTGCAGCGTCGCGCTCGGCCTGTGCTGGGGTTTGGCCATGGGCTATCTGGCGCTCGACGCGCCGCCGCATGCGCTCGCTCTCATGATCGGTGTCGCCACGGTGACCGTCATCGCCGGAGCCAGCAACGCGGTCTATCCGTGGGCCTATCCAGGCTACAGCCTGGCGCTGACGGTTCCCCTCGTCGCGGCGTTGCTGGTGCGCGGCGACGATACCGGGCGCGAGCTCGCGGCGTTCAGCGCGCTCATCGCGCTCATCGGCCTGCTGATCGGCCGTCGTCTCGGCGAGATCATGCTGGTGTCGCTCAA
>DATJAV010000235.1:0-15298 GCA_035515835.1 Allostellaceae bacterium | reverse complement strand
GTTCGAGAGCAGATTGAGCAGGATCTGCTTCAGCAGCCGGTTATCGGCCGAGAGCGGCGGCAGGTTTGAGGCGATCTCGCTGATGAGCGCGAGGCCGGCGATCTCGGCGCGCTCGCGCACCATGGCGAGCGCCGAGAGCACGGCAACCCCGACATCGATCGGCTCGCGGTAGAGCTCCATGCGTCCGGCTTCGATGCGCGAGAGGTCGAGCACGTCGTTGACGATGGTGAGGAGGTGGCGCCCACTGGCGCGGATGTCGTTGCTGTATTCGACATAGCGGGCATTGCCGAGCCTACCGAAGGTCTCGGTGCACATGACTTCGGAAAAGCCGATGATGGCGTTGAGCGGCGTGCGCAGCTCGTGGCTCATGGTGGCAAGGAAAGTCGATTTGGCGCGGTTCGCGAGCTCCGCTTCCTCCTTGGCGGCGACGAGCTCCAGCGCCGAGCGCAGCGCCTGAATGCCGTGGCCCAGCGTGCCGGCGAGCTTCACCAGCAACTCCTGCTCCGCCGGATCGAAGGCATCGGGCTCGCTGGAATAGACGCAAAGCGCGCCCATGGGTCCCTGCTCGCCGGGAATCGGCACGGCGATATGCGATTGGAAACCATGCCGCCGCGCCGCTTCCTGCCAGGGCCGCATCACCGCGGAATTGCCGATGTGGCGCACCGCCACGGGCTGCCCCGTGCGAATGGCCGTGCCGGAGGGGCCGCGGCCGCGCTCGGTGGCGTCGCTCCAGGAGGAGCGCACTTCGGCGACATAGGCCTCGCCGTCGCCCGCCATCGCCACCGGGCTGATCGAGCGCGTCTCGTCACGCTCGGCCCTGCCGATCCAGGCGAGGCGATGCCCGCCGGTCTCGACCATGATGCGGCAGATGCGCTCCAGGAGCGCGTCCTCGCTCTCGCCATGCGCCACCGCCTCGATACCGGCCGAGAGCGTCAGCAGCGCGCGGTTGAGGCGCTGCGCGGCGCGGCCGGCGCGGCGGAGATGAATCTGATAGCCGACGAAGAGCCAGCCGACCAAGCCCGCCAGCAAGGCCGCGGCCGCTCCCGCCGCGCGCATCGGCAGCGCGTTGGGGCGAAGCTCGTCCCAGCCGCCGACCGGCTTCCCGGCGATCTGCCAGGACCCGCCAGGAAACGTAACATCGAGAACTCGTCCGCTGCCCGCGAAGAGCCGGCCGTCGCCGAAAAAGGTGGCGCCGTCGGCGCCGAGCCCATCGGCACCGCGCAGCGCCAAGGCAACGTCGCCCTGGCGCTCGCTGAGCTCGGCTTCGCTCAGGAGCGCGTCAAAATCGACCAGCACCGCGACGAGGCCCCAGAACTGGCTTTCCCCACCGTCACCAGTGGGGAGATAGACGGCCTCGCGCATGGAGAGCCCACGTCCCCCCTGCACCAGATCGATCGGCCCCGCCAGCACCGGATGGCGCGAGGCGATGGCGCGTTCCGCCGCTTCGCGTTGGCCGGGCGCAGCGCGGAGATCGAGACCGATCGCGGCCTCGTTGCCGGCGATGGGAAAGACGTTGCGGATGACGCCGCCCGGCGCCAGCGTGAGGTTGCGCAAGCCCGTGGTGCTTTGGCTCAGGCTCGCGGCGAAGCCCTCGAAGGTCTCGCGCTTGAGCGCAGGGTCGACGCGCACCAGCGCCGCCAGGCCCTCGACGAGGAGGATGCGCTTGGCCAAGGCACGCTCGATGCGGGCGCCGTCGGCCGTCAGCATCTCGCCGACGCTCTCCGTCAGCACGGTTTCGTAGTGTTTTTGCTCGATCCGGTCGATCCAGATCGCCAGCGCGCCGACCAGCGTCGCGGCCGCGAGGCCGGCACCGAGCGCCGCGAGATTGTCGCGCGAAACGAAGGAGAAAAACGCGCGCAAGGATGCCCCTGGGCCTAGCCGAGATCGGCTACGATCTCATGCCGCGGAATTTTTCGTCAAATGTCCTAAAGAAGGTTTTACCGGAGAGAACCGCCCGGTCGCCTTTAGCCGGCGCGGTGCGATGGCTTCTTCGGATGATGATGGCGGGCATGCGCCTCGCGGCGTGGTGCGGCGTGCGCCGTGATGGCAATGGCGGGGATCGCCAAGGACTCCGGAGCGGCGGCGAGCGTCACGGGGAGCGCCGCCAAGGTCGCGGGCGGTTGCGCCAGGACGACGGGCGCGACCGGTGGCAACACCGCGCCGACCGTCGGCGCGTCCGGGCGCGTGCCGTTCTCGAGAGTGATGCCGTAAGCGGCGGTCAGCACCACGGGCAGGAAGGTCGCGACCGCACACAGACCCATGCGTATAGCGTGGAAACGCAAAGCAGGCTCTCCTTCGCTTGATCGGACCTCTGGAGGTCCGAGCGCCGGGAGGCTTCGAGCACCTCCCTTTCTCGCGCAAGGGAGAGGCTAGGAGAGTAGCTTTAATCAAATG
The DNA here is from genome assembly GCA_035515835.1 of Allostellaceae bacterium. GTDB lineage: Bacteria > Pseudomonadota > Alphaproteobacteria > ATCC43930 > CGMCC-115725 > DAHUYF01. The sequence goes on along the minus strand of DATJAV010000235.1, from coordinate 12,904 downwards.
ATAATCTGCGCGAAACTTTTATGGTGATTCTCTTAAAATTTTAGCGACGGCGGAAAACCAACAATGACGGGCTCTTCTCGATCTTCGAACCGATCCACGGAAGGTTGCGGCGACGCGCGCTGCGCCCTGAAAGAAAGTTCTCACTCGCGGCGCGGCGGCCGCCGTGCCGCCCAGGCCATAGCCGATTTGAAGATGCCGTACATCAGGGCGAAGAAAGGGACGAGCACCAGGAGAAGGTAGAACGCGCCGTTCTGTCCGGTGGGCGCACCGGGATGCTCACGGTCGGGAAGCCGGTCATAGACGATGACCACGAGCAGAAAAAGCAGCGTCAGGAACGTGAGCAGCGTCAGCACCGGCGACGGCCCCTCTTCCTCCGGGATGAGCCCGCCGTAACCCCGCGCGCGATCCGCGACGGCGCCATCAAACCGCCGCCGCGCCGCCGCCGGGGACAGCAACGCGTATGCGGCAGCGACTTCCCTAAAGCGCAGCTCCGCCGCTTCATCGCCGGGATGGAGGTCGGGGTGATGGCGCTTCGCCAGACGCCGGAAGGCGTCGCGAATCTCGGCGTCGCTCGCCTGCGGTCTCACGCCCAGCACATCGTAGGGGCTTTGCTCTGTCATCGGCGACGCGGTCAACCCGCCGCGGCCGCCGCCTGCGGCTCCGGCACCTTGTCGCGCATGGTGACGAACTCCTCGGCGGCGGTCGGGTGAATGCCGATGGTGCGGTCGAATTCGCGCTTGGTGGCGCCGCAGGTCACGGCAATGGCGATGCCCTGGATGATCTCCGGCGCGTCGGCACCGACCATATGGCAGCCAAGCACGCGGTCGCTGGCGCGGTCGACGACGAGCTTCATCATCGTGCGCTCGTCGCGGCCGGAAAGCGTGTGCTTCATCGGCCGGAAGCGTGCGCGATAAATATCGACCGCGCCATGGCGCCGGCGCGCCTCGCCCTCGCTGAGCCCGACGGTGCCGACGGGCGGCTGGCTGAAGACGGCGGTCGCGACATTCTCGTGGTCGACCCTCATCGGGTTGCGGTTGAAGAGCGTCTCCGCCAGCGCCCTGCCTTCGGCGATCGCCACCGGCGTCAGGTTGAGCCGGTCGGTCACGTCGCCGATGGCGTAGATATGCGGCACGCTGCTCCGCGACCACTCGTCGACGATGACCTGCTGCTCCTCGCCCAGCGCAACGCCGGCCGCCTCGAGGCCGAGGCCGCGCGTGTTGGCGCGCCGGCCGGTGGCGTACATCACGAGATCGGTCGAGAGAACCTCGCCCGCGGTGGTGACGAGATCGAAGCCGCCATGGCGCTTCTCGATGCGCGTGACCTGCGTGCGCGCCAGGATGGCGATGCCGCGCTGACGCAGCTCCTGCGCCAGGCAGACGCGGATGTCGTCGTCGAAGCCCGTCAGCACCTCCTCGCCACGGATGACAAGACGCACCTCGGCGCCCAGCCCCTCAAAGATGCCGGCGAACTCGACGGCGATATAGCCGCCGCCGACGATGGTGATGCGGCGCGGCAGCGCCGGCAGGTCGAGCGCCTCGTTCGAGCTGATGGCGTGCTCGATGCCGGGGATCGCCGGCATCACCGGGTGGCCGCCGGTGGCGACGAGAATATGCGCGGCGGTATAATGCTTGCCGTCGATCTCGACGGTGTGCGGATCGACGAGGCGGCCGCGGCCTTCGATGAGCTCGACGCGGGCATTCTTCAAGAGATCGCGATAGACGCCCTCGAGCCGGGCGATCTCGCCGTCCTTGGCGGCGATGAGCGCCGCCCAGTCGTGAACAGGCGGCGCCAAGGCCCAGCCGAAGCCCTTGGCCTCGACGAAGGCGTCGGCGAATTGCGCACCATAGACCAGGAGCTTCTTCGGCACGCAGCCGCGGATGACGCAAGTGCCGCCGACGCGGCTGTCCTCGCAGATTGCCACCTTGGCGCCATAGGAGCCGGCGCGCCGCGAGGAGGCGACGCCGCCCGAGCCGGCGCCGATGGTGAACATGTCGAAATCGTATCTGGCCATGGGCTCACGCTCCGGGGACAACGGGGGCAGCCTAGCGCCCCGCCGGGCGCAAGAGAACCTGTCGGTTCACCAAACCTTAAGGGGCTATCAACTATCGTTAAGCGATGTCGCTCCTCGCCTTCATCGCCGGATTTGCCGCCGTCATCGGGCTCACCTTGGGCACGTTCCTCATCGGCACCGTGTTCGAGCGACTGTCGCCGGCCGAGCCGGGCCAGACGCTCGCCGATCTCCGCCTCAATCTCGGCTACTCGCTCGTCTCCAATCTCTTCCTCTATGTCGTGATGCCGACGCTCACCGCCGGGACGGCGCTTCTCCTCAATTGGGCGGGCGCCGGCCTCATTCACCTACCCGACGCGGGATGGCAGCTCATCTTCTCGATCGCGATCTATCTGCTGGCGATGGATTTCCTCGACTACCTCTTCCATTGCGCGCAGCACCGCTGGCCGCCGCTCTGGGCGATGCACTCCTTCCATCACAGCGACCGCGCCATGAACATCACGACGACGCAGCGCAACTTCTGGCTCGAGCCGGTGCTGAAGACGCTCTTCCTCTTTCCGCTGGTCCCGCTGCTGTTCCAGGTGCCGGCGCCCGCCGTCGCCGCATTCGCGCTCTGCGGCTATATCCGGCTCTTCTCGCATATGAACCTCAATTGGTCGCTGGGGCCTCTCTGGGTGGTCGTCATCGGCCCGCAATTCCACCGCATCCACCACTCGATCCTGCCAGAGCACCGCGACAAGAACTTCGCGCCGCTCTTCCCCATCTTCGACATTCTGTTCAGGACCCACTTCCGCCCACGGCCCGGCGAGTTCCCGCCGACCGGCCTCGATACGGGCGAAGCGCCGGAAAGCCTCGCAACGGCCCTGGTCTGGCCCTGGCGAAACTGACTCGGGACGTCGCATCGAGCGGTCTGAATTTTCACTACGGCACGGAGCACACGGAGAAGCGAAAACAAGACGCTTCGCGTCAAGACCTCCGTGTCTCCGTGGTGAGTCTTTGCTCGCCTACACCGTAACCCCGCCCATGCAGAGATATTTCACCTCGAGGAATTCCTCGATGCCGTATTTCGAGCCTTCGCGGCCGAGCCCGCTCTCCTTGACGCCCCCGAAGGGCGCGACCTCGGTCGAGATGATGCCTTCGTTGATGCCGACGATGCCGTATTCCAGCGATTCCGAGACGCGCCAGACCCGGTTCACGTCGCGGCTGTAGAAATAGGCGGCGAGGCCGAACTCGGTGTCGTTGGCCATGCGGACGGCCTCTTTCTCGCTCTTGAAGCGGAAGAGCGGCGCCACCGGCCCGAAGGTCTCCTCGCGCGTCACCATCATGTCGGTGGTGACGTCGGCGAGCACGGTCGGCTCGTAGAAGCTGCCGCCCCGCGCATGGCGATGCCCGCCGACGACCACGCGCGCCCCCTTGCGGAGCGCGTCCTGCACATGCTGCTCGACCTTGTCGATGGCCTTCATGTCGATGAGCGGACCGATCACCGTGCCGGGCTCGACGCCTGACCCGACCTTCATCGCGCCCACCGCATCGGCGAGCTTCTTGGCGAAGGCATCGTAGACGCCCTCCTGCACCAGAAGACGGTTGGCGCAGACGCAGGTCTGGCCGGCATTGCGGTATTTCGACGCCATGGCGCCCTTGACCGCCGCGTCGAGATCGGCGTCGTCGAAGACGATGAAAGGCGCGTTGCCGCCGAGCTCGAGCGAAAGCTTCTTCACCGTCCCCGCGCATTGCTTCATCAGAACCTTGCCGATCTCGGTCGAGCCGGTGAAGGTGAGCTTGCGCACGACCGGGTTCGAGGTCATTTCGCCGCCGATCTCTTGGGCGCTGCCGGTGAGGCAGGAGAAGACGCCCTTGGGTAGCCCCGCGCGCTCGCCGAGCTCCGCGAGCGCCAGCGCCGAGAACGGCGTCTGTGAGGCGGGCTTCAGCACCATGGTGCAGCCCGAGGCCAGCGCCGGGCCCAGTTTCCGCGTGATCATCGCCGCCGGGAAATTCCACGGCGTGATCGCGGCGCAGACGCCGATCGGCTGCTTCAGCACGACGATGCGCTTGTCGCGCGCATGGCCCGGTATCGTGTCGCCATAGACGCGCTTGCCCTCTTCGGCAAACCACTCGATGAAGGAGGCGGCATAGAGGATCTCGCCGCGCGATTCCGCCAAGGGCTTGCCTTGCTCCGCCGTCATCAGCTGCGCCAGGTCCTCCTGGTTCTCGAGCATGAGGTCGTTGAGCTTCCGCAGCACCGCCGCGCGCTCCTTGCCGGTGCGCTGGCGCCATTCCGGCAGGGCGCGGTCCGCCGCCTCGATGGCGCGGCGCGTCTCGTCGGCGCCCATTTTCGGCACATGGCCCAGAATGGAATTGTCGGCGGGGTTGTTGACGGGAATGGTCTCGCGATTACCGGCGTCGACCCAAACGCCGTCGATGTAGCATTGCTGCCGGAAAAGCTTCGGATCCCTGAGCTTCATGACGACCTCCCGCGGCTATGGGCGTTTCCGCCGATCATAGCATGTTAACGCGGGAGGGTGCTTTATAGCCGATCGTGCCGCGACGCGGGCGCGTTACGACCCTAAACGGCAATCGAAAATTACTTGCGTTTATTCGTCGCGGCGCGCTTCGTCCTGATCGGTCATGCGTACGCTGATCTTGCGATCGGACTCCTCGTATTGGTCGGCGAGCGCGAGCAGTTTTCGCTCCCGCTCAACCTCTTGGGCGCGCCCGGCCATGCGTCGCAAATCCGCGGCTCGGACGTTCCACACTTTCGCTTCCCTGGTCATTTGTACTCCTGGCGGATCTCTAGGACGGGATCTTAGACGCTATCGGTCATGGCGTCTTCATCAAAATGAAATAGCCGCCGCGCCGCCGACGCTAGTCTTGTGGATAAGTGGCTTGTTCTGTGGATAACTCGCGAACCGCGCGATTAACTCTGCATCGCCACGAGCCCCAGTCGTGCAAAAAGTCGGCGGTCGCGCTCCTGCTCGGGATTGGCCGTGGTGAGGAGCTTCTCGCCAGCGAAGATCGAGTTGACGCCGGCGAGAAAGCAGAGCGCTTGCGTCTCGTCGCTCATCTCTTGTCGTCCGGCGGAAAGCCGCACCGTCGACGCCGGCATGGCGATGCGCGCCACCGCGATCATGCGCACGAAATCGAGCGGATCGATTTTCTCGAGCCGCGCCAGCGGCGTTCCCGCCACTTGGACCACCATGTTGATGGGCACGCTCTCGGGATGCTTCGGCAGATTGGCGAGCACCGCGATCATGCCGACGCGATCCTCGACGCTCTCGCCCATGCCGAGGATGCCGCCGCAGCAAAGGCCGATCCCCGCCTCGCGCACGTGACGAAGCGTCTCGAGCCGGTCCTCGTAGCAGCGCGTCGTGATGATCTCGCCATGGAATTCGGGCGAGGTGTCGAGATTGTGATTGTAGTAGTCGAGCCCCGCCGCTTTGAGCCGCCCGGCCTGATCCGCCGTCAGTATGCCGAGCGTCACGCAGCTCTCCATGCCGAGCTGCTTCACCCCTTCGATCATGACGCAGACCGCGTCGAGGTCGTCGTCCTTGGGCGAGCGCCAGGCCGCCCCCATGCAGAAGCGCGTGGCACCGCCGGCCTTGGCGTCCCGCGCCGCCGCAAGCGCCGCCTCGAGGCTCATCAGCTTCGTGGCATCGACGCCGGTGTCGTAATGCGCGATTGCGGGCAATAGGCGCAGTCCTCGGGACACCCGCCGGTCTTGATCGAGAGCAACGCCGAGATCTGCACCTCGCTGGGATCGAAGAAGCGGCGGTGCACCGTCTGCGCCCGGAACACGAGCTCCGGCAGCGGCAGCGCGAGGAGCGCCATCAGCTCGGCGCGCGTCCAGTCGTGACGAAGGAGGGGGCGCTCGTCGCTGCGCGCCTGCGCCGTCAACGCGACCCCCCACAAATACGCGCTGCGGACATCCGCGGGACGGGGAGGTTAACACCGGACCGGGATTGCGGCATGATCCCGCGCTTGGGAGGACGACATGACCGCAACCCTGAAGCAGAAACCCGTCACCGCGAAGACCGCCGCGCCGGCACGCGCCTATCTCTCGGGCTTCGGCAACGAGCATGCGAGCGAGGCGCTGCCGGGTGCGCTGCCGCAAGGGCGCAATTCGCCGCAACGGCCGCCGCTCGGCCTTTACGCCGAGCAGATCAGCGGCACGCCCTTCACCGCGCCCCGGGCGCAGAATCGCCGCACCTGGCTCTACCGCATCCGGCCTTCGGCAGTGCATCCGCCCTTCCGGCGCATCGACAACCGGCTCTTGCGCAGCGCGCCCCTGGCCGAGGTCGAGGCATCGCCCAATCGGCTGCGCTGGGACCCCTTCCCCATTCCCGACGCGCCCGCCGATTTCGTCGACGGTCTCGTCACCATGGCGGGGAACGGCGACCACGCCCAGCGCACGGGCGTCGGCATCCATCTCTATCTCGCCAACCGCGGCATGAGCGAGCGCTATTTCTCCAACGCCGATGGCGAGATGCTGATCGTGCCGCAACAGGGGCGCCTTACGCTCGCGACCGAGCTCGGGATCATCGATCTCGGGCCCGGAGAGATCGCCGTCGTCCCGCGCGGCCTGCGCTTCCGCGTCGAGTTGCCGGACGGCGCGGCGCGGGGCTATGTCTGCGAGAATTACGGCGCGCTACTGCGCCTTCCCGAGCTCGGACCGCTCGGCGCCAACGGCCTCGCCAACCCCCGCGATTTCCTCAGCCCCGCCGCCGCCTTCGAGGACCGCGAGAAGCCGGTCGAGGTCGTGACCAAATTCGACGGCAATCTCTGGGCGGCGGAATACGACCACGCGCCGCTCGACGTCGTCGCTTGGCACGGCAACTATGCACCCTACAAATACGATCTCGCGCATTTCAACGCCATGGGCACGGTGAGCTTCGACCACCCCGACCCCTCGATCTACACCGTGCTGACCTCGCCGAGCGAGACCCCTGGCACCGCCAATGTCGATTTCGTCGTCTTCCCGCCGCGCTGGATGGTGGCCGAGGAAACGTTCCGCCCGCCCTGGTTCCACCGCAACGTCATGAGCGAATTCATGGGCCTCTTGCACGGCGTCTATGATTCGAAGGCGAAAGGCTTCCTGCCGGGCGGGGCCAGCCTGCACAATTCGATGTCGGCGCATGGACCCGACGCGGCCGTCTTCGAGACGGCGAGCAGCAGCGAGCTCAAGCCGGTGAAGCAAGACAACATGCTGGCCATCATGTTCGAGACGCGCCTCGTCTGCCGGCCGACGCGCTTCGCGCTCACGACGCCGACCCTCCAGCGCGATTACGACGAGTGCTGGCAGGGCTTCCGCAAGATGTTCCAGGGTTGAGCGCCATGGAGCAAAAAGCGCGTTGGGAGCCCACCGAGAGCTACCCCGATCCAGCGATCGAGATTCTCGATCCCGCCTTCGCCAAATACCGCATCTTCAACGCTGCGGTGGAGCGCCTCGCCGTGGGGTTCCGCTGGGCCGAAGGACCGGTCTGGTTCGGCGACGGAAACTACCTGCTGTGGAGCGACATTCCCAACAACCGCATGATGCGTTGGGACGAGGCGGCGGGGCTCAGCGTCTTCCGCAAGCCCTCCAACAACTCGAACGGCAACACCCGCGATCGTCAGGGGCGGCTCGTCACCTGCGAGCATGGCGCGCGGCGCGTCACGCGCACGGAATATGACGGCGCAATCACCGTCATCATCGACAATTTCGAGGGGAAGCCGCTCAATTCGCCCAATGACGTGGTGGTGACGCAGGATGGCTCGATCTGGTTCACCGACCCGCCTTTCGGCATCCTCGGCAACTACGAGGGCAACGACGCGACGCCGCAGATCCATCCCAACGTCTATCGCGTCGACGGCAAAACGGGCCGGGCGACGATGGTTGCCGACGATATGAACGCCCCCAACGGCATCTGCTTTTCGCCAGACCAGCGCAAGGTCTACGTCGTCGACAGCCGCGCCACCCCCAATTCGCTGATCCGCGTCTACGACGTCGTTGCCGACGGCACCAAGCTCGCCAATGGCCGCACCTTCCACGATGGCGGCGCCGGCACCAGTCCCGACGGTTTCCGCTGCGACGTCGACGGCAATCTCTGGTGCGGCTGGGGCACCGGGCCCGGCAACAACGGCGTCCTCGTGCTCTCGCCCGAGGGCAAGCCCATCGGGCGCATCGCGCTTCCCGAGCGCTGCGCCAATCTCTGTTTCGGCGGGGTCAAGCGCAACCGCCTCTTCATGGCGGCAAGCCAATCGCTGTACGCGCTCTATGTGAATACGCAAGGGGTGGGGTATTTCTAGAGTCGCATGAGCAAGGTGCGTCCTTCGACATGCGCCTTCGGCGCAAGCTCAGGATGAGGCCGATCGGAGTGTTGCATCAATGGGAGCGGTGCACCCGCCAGCCTCCTGAACGTGCAGGGCGACCGATCGTCGCCTTTGGAGCGGGCCACCGATCCAATGACGATCGGCATCGCTTGGCGATCATCTGCCGCAAGCATCGTGCCGGCAATCCCGGCAGGTGCGCCGACCCAGCCGAGCCCCCGCGCCTCCAGGCGGCGGATGTCCCTCAGCACGCGTTCGATCTTCGCTTGGGTCTTGGCCCGCTCATTTCGCGTCGTCACAAGAAATTCTCCCTGTCCCGCAAGGTTCACGCGCCCGTGTCGACTTCTCTCAGGCGAAAGGGATCATGCCTTCGCTCAGAGCGCCGGCGCTGTGAAGTCCCTCACGGCCCGCGACAATGGGCCGAGTCACGGCGCGCTCGGAACGTGCTGGGGCGGATCCCGTCGAACGGGATCGCCTGCTCTTCAACGTGACCATTCCCGCGAAAGCGGGAATCCAGGACCACAAGCCCGTCGCTTGCCCTGGGTCCCCGCTTTCGCGGGGACGGCGTACCAGGTGGTTCCGTCTGAGCGAAATCCGCTCCAACTGCGCCATAATTCGCGGCAATTCGCGCCTGCCGGGCCTGAAGGATCCCTACGCCGCCTCGACCGAGGCCAGCTTGCGATAGTCGAAGCCGCCTTCGATGGTCGGCTTCACCACGTCGAAATAGGGCGAGACGTCGAAATCGCGCGGCACATAGAGCCCATGCTTGTGGATGCGGCGGATCTCGCCCGCCACATAGGGCGCGACGACGTAGGGTTTGCCCGCGAGCATGGCGTGCTCCTCGCCGGGGCGCGGCAGGATCGGGTAGCCGATCGCGTGGAAGGCCTCGGCGATCATGGTCGAGCAGATGGCGCGCGTCGGGTCGCCGCTCGCCAGCGCCAGCATGCGCCGGCGCTTCGACACCGGCACCGGCGGATAGGGCCAGAGATAGCGGGCGAGGTCGACGATCTGCCGCACGTCGTACTGCTTGCCGAGATTGGCAACCGCGTGGTCGATAACGACGCGGCGGTCGGCGTCGCCGACGCGCACCGGGCGGCAGATGCGCGTGTTGAAATGCGCGTAATCCGAGAGCGGGGTCGCGATCACGCCGTCTTGCGCCGTCGCCTCGAGCAGCGCCAGCTTCTCGCCTTTGCCATTGGTGCCGAGGCGATCGGCGCCGACATAGAGCGCCGCGTGCGACCAGGTCGATTGCGTCAGGTACTGGATGATGACACTGAGACGCGTATTGCCCTCGACCAGCAACACGTCGCCCGGCAGCAACACGCGCTCCAGAAGCTCGGGATCAGGGGCGAAGAAGGGCTCATAACCGGCGATGGGCTGGGCGAGGTAGTCGAGAATGCGATGGCCGATCCAGTCGAAAGTGCGTGAGAACATGCAGGGCCGACCCTACTCCTTGACGACCATGGTCTCCCAGCCGTCATAGTCGCCGCCGCATTCCTCGGCGAGCTGGAAGAGCGGCAAGGTCACGTCGTCGATGCCTTCGAAGCTCGGCACGTCCCGGCGAAAGAGCCGGACGCCGAAGCGGTCGCCGGGCTTCTCCGGATCGCGGTTGCCGCGCAGGCGAAACCCCAGCGCCGCCGCCCGCTCGGTGAAGGCCGCCCGGGCCGCCGCGGAGGGAAAATCCGCCCAGTGGTCGATCTCGCGCGCTTCCGCCAGCGCGTCGCCGTGCTTCTCGAGGTTGAAGCAGACGCGGCGGTTTTGCATCCGCTGATGATCCTCGGGCGAGGGATAGAGGAACTCGAAATAGGTCCGCCACTCGGGATCGGCGCGCGTGCCGCAGTGGACGTCATAGTCGGGAAAGCGGCGCATGACGGCGGCGACGCGGTCCTTCCAGTGGCCGGCGTCGCCGGCATAAAAGAGGAAATCGCGCCGGCCCGCCGTGGTGCTGCGACCGACATAGAGGGTTTGCGGCTCGGCGCAGAGCTCCGTCTCGAGCGCGTCCTCGATTGCCGCCAGGGCCGCAAATTCCGCCTGGCTCGACAAGCCGTCGGACCGGGGCGCGTTCATCTCCAGCAGCACATAGGCGAGGACCGGCGATTGCGGGACCGGCGCGGCGCGCGCCAAGGCGAGATCGACGAAGATCGATCCCGGCTTGTCGTCGATGCGGCAGGCATAGAAGTCCCAGTCCCTGCTCATGGTCCCCGCCCCCCTCCTTGACGCTCCGTTCAGTTAAGCCGCTTCCTCCGCAAAGGCAAGAACGGTCCCGGTTGGAGCGCCCCGTGACCGGTGACCATGCTTAACCCATTGAAATATCTACACTCGTTTCGAGCATCTTGCTTTTTTCATGGAAAGGGATCATCTTGTGCCATCAGTTTCAGCTTCGGCGGTTGCCGTTTCGCCCACGGGCGTTCCTTCAAGATCCCAAGAGGCCGACACTGCATCGCACCACGCGTAGGGACGCGTGATGCGTTTCCACACTTTGACGGAGGCCAGACATGGCTGTTGGTACAGTGAAGTGGTTCAACCCGCAGAAGGGTTTTGGTTTCATTCAGCCGGTGGACGGCGGCAAGGACGTGTTCGTCCACATCTCGGCGGTCGAGCGCGCGGGGCTCGGCACTCTCAATGAAGGCCAGAAGGTCCGCTTCGAGGTCGTCACCGAGCGCGGCAAGCAAGCGGCCGACAAGCTGCAGCTCGCGGACTAATCGGCAAGCGCCGGATCGGCGGGCGGTACCGCCGATCCGGCCCGCCATCGCCGGAGCGATCCGGTAGAGGAGAACTTGATGCAGGTTTTCGTCCGCGACAACGACATCAACGCCGCGCTGCGCGTGCTCAAGAAGAAGATGCAGCGCGAGGGTACGTTTCGCGAGATGAAGCGTCGGCGCGCCTATGAGAAGCCGTCCGAGCGCCGGGCGCGCCAGAAGGCCGAGGCCGTGCGCCGGACGCGCAAGGCGTTGCGCAAGCGCATGGAGCGCGAAGGCTACTAGAGCGCGCCGCAGCGCGCAGCCGGAGGAGCGAGCATGAGCAGAGCCGATGATCTGGCCGCGGACGCGCGACGCCGCGCCCACGAATTGATGAGCAAGACCAAGCAGCAGGATGCCGAGCGGCTCTCCGCACGCGACAAGCAGCGCCAGGCCGATGCGGCCAAGACGGCGCGGCTCAAGGAGTTGCGCCTCGCCAAGGAAGCCGCCGACGCCGACGCCGCGCGCGCGGCCAAAGAAGCAACGAAGCAGGCGCAAGCCGCCAAGCGCAAGGCGCCGGCGGAGTAAGAGCACGCACCGTTGCGTTGCTCACCTTCAGGCACTGTGTGACGGCAAAGTCTCGCCCCTCCCCCTTTGAGTGAAGGGGAGGGTTGGGTGGGGGCGCCCGGCAGCGCGCGAAAAGAATATCTCTCCGAAGCACCTCGCTTGCGCCGCCCCTCTCCCGGCAGCGCATGCGCGCTGCCGACCTCCCCCTCACGGGGGGAGGGGCGAAATGCGATCATCACGCTTCCTGTGCTGACGCCGAAACGACGGGACTTGCCAGCGGCTTCGCCTACGCGGTCGATCGTCTAGACCCGACTACTCCACCGTCACGCTTTTCGCGAGATTGCGAGGCTGGTCGACGTCGGTGCCCTTCACCACGGCGACGTGGTAGGCCAGGAGCTGCACCGGGATCGCATAGAGAAGCGGCGCCACGAAGGGATCGCAGGTCGGCACCTCGATAGCGCAGCTGAGCCGGCCTTCGAGCTTGGCGATGCCGTCCCGGTCGGAGATCATCACCACCTTGCCGCCGCGCGCGATCACCTCCTGCACATTGGAGGCGGTCTTCTCGAAGAGGTCGTCGCGGGGCGCCAGCACGATCACTGGGACGCTGTCGTCGATGAGCGCGATGGGCCCATGCTTCATCTCGCCGGCGGCATAGCCCTCGGCGTGGATGTAGGAGATCTCCTTGAGCTTCAAGGCGCCTTCGAGCGCCATCGGATAGGCGGTGCCGCGCCCCAGATAGAGCACGTCGCGCGCCTCGGCGACCCAGGGCGCGAGCTCGGCGATGCGCTCGGCGTGGTTCAGCACCTCGCTGGCGCGGGACGGCACTTCGGTCAGCGCCGAGGAGAGCCGGGCTTCTTCCGCCGCGTCGATGCTGCCCTTGGCGCGGGCCAAGGCGATGGCAAAGCAGGCGAGGACGACGAGCTGCGTGGTAAAGGCTTTGGTGGAGGCGACGCCGATCTCGGGACCGGCCAGCGTCGGCAACACCGCATCGGCCTCGCGCGCGATCGTGCTCTCGGGCTGGTTCACCACGGCGACGATGCGCTGCTGCTCGCTCTTGGCGTAGCGGAGCGCGGCCAGCGTATCCATGGTCTCGCCGGATTGCGAGATGAAGAGCGCCACGCCGTCCTTCGGCATGGCGGCGGCGCGGTAGCGGAACTCCGACGCGATGTCGACCTCGACCGGCACGCGGGCGATGCGCTCGATCCAGTATTTCGCCACCAGCCCGGCGTGATACGCCGTGCCGCAGGCGAGGATGGTTAGCTTCGGCAGTTTCGCCAGGTCGAACGGCAGCGCCGGCAGCACGACGCGCCGCGTCGCGGGATTGACGAGGGCGTTGAGCGTGTCGCCG
>DATJAV010000234.1:0-6285 GCA_035515835.1 Allostellaceae bacterium | reverse complement strand
GGATCTTCCAATAGCGATCGCGGGCGGCGGTTCCATAAGCGCGTTCGAGATGACTTTTGAGGTCCTGCAATATGCCGTCATTGTCGAGCAGCGTGTTGTCGACGTCGACGAGGAAGACAACCGGATGAGGCAATGTCATGGGCAATCCCCCCGGCCCGTGTCGGCGCGTGCAGGCTGTGCAGTATCCGGAGAGATCGCGCCTAGGTTTGCAAGCAATGTCGTTCGCCAGATGCCAGGGCCGTCGCCGAATAAACGGCGCCGCCAGCCGGTCGTCTCGACGACCCCAAACCTCCCCCTCACTTCTCTGCTAAGGCCGCCCCGGTGCCGGCTCATTCTCCGCTGTCGGTAGCCGCGCCCCCTCCCAGCCATCGGTGCCGTCGCGATACCAGAGCACGTGCTGGTAGCCGTCGGCGGCGGCGCGTTTGGCGGCGTTCCAGCTCATCCAGCAATGGGCGAGACAGTAGAAGACAAGCGCCGTGTTCTTGTTGCCGCGGGTCGCCCCTTCGAGACTCCCGGTGAAATAGGCCTCGAGCGCCGAGCTGAGCGCGCCGCGCCCGGTCTCGGGCAGCCACAGGCTGCCGGGGATGTCGCGATGCGGGACCGGCTTCCACAGCGTATCCGCAGACAGAGCCTCCGGACGGCGCGGCGCCGGCAGCACGTCGACGAAGACGGCGCGATGGTCGCGCCAAAGCGATGCCGCCTCCTCGGTGTCGATCGCCTGTCCGCCGGCGACGGTCGCGGGGGTCGGTCCACGATAATTGTCGAGACGGTAGTCGGAGGGCTCGGGGACGGCCGCGGTGTCCCCGGGCGCGGCGCTCGCGCTGAGGGCGAGGACGAGACTGACGACCCCAAAAAAAGAAGAACGACCAGAGAGGCACAGAGACACAGAGCCGATGAATGATGGCATGCTGCGCGCGCCGGCGCGTTCTTCTCTGTGCCTTTGTGCCTCTATGATCAGTCTTTCTTCCGACACGCGCGGGTCTACGGTTTCATCAGCGCGCCCTGCTCGTCGAGCAGCGGGACGCCGTAGTCGCGCAGGATGGCGTCAATCTCGCTCTGGTGCTTGTGGATCGCCTCGTTGATGCGACGGCGCCAGTCGGGCTCGTTGTAGCGGACACCCATGGCGATGTGATAATCGAGCCGCGGCATCCCCGGCTCGCTCCTGAGCCCGATCATGCGCAGCGGCAGCTTGTCGTGGGTGATGTAGTAGCCGGCGAACGGACCCCAGATCATGCCGGCGTCGATGCTGCCGTCGGCGATGTCCTTCAGCATCTGATGCGGCGGCGATTCGAAGCGCGTATCGACGGTCAGCGCATAAGGCCGCGCATTGCCCATGAGCGCGTGATGCACGAGCAGATCGGAAGGCGGCGTGCCGCTGATGACGCCGATATGCAGCGACTTGAAGGCGGGGTCGTCGAGGTCGCTCGTCGTGATCTTGCTGTCGTCGCGGACCACCAGCACGTAGCTCGTATGATAGTAGGGCGTCGTCGTCTGCATGAGCTCATCGCCCGCGACGGTGCCGATGACGAGATCGCAGCGCCCCGCCTCGAGGCCGTTGCGCACGAAGCCGATGATTTGCGGGAACCAGAAATAGCTCACCGGCAGCGCGAGGTCGCGGCCGATCACCTCGGCGATCTTGTTCTCGAAGCCCTCGCTCTTCTCGTTCGAGAAGGGGAGGTTGTTGGGATCGGCGCAGACGCGAAGCTCGGTGCGCGCGACGGTGTCGCCGGTCGCCGATTGCGCCACGGCGCCGAACGCGATGCCCGCCGCGAGCCCGGTGCCGAGGAGAAGGCGGACGACGGCGCTCATTGCGAGGTGTCGCCGATCTTGGGCGGACGTCCGCGGCCGAGCACGCCGTCCGAGCGTGCCTTCAGATAGGCGTAGATGTCGTCGAGATAAAGCACGACATCCTCGACCTCGCCGAAGGGCGGCATGAAATTCTCGTTCGAGGTCGTGACGTTCTTGCGCCCGTTGACGACGACCTCCTTGAACTGGTCCTCGCTCATGCTTTTGAGCGACTCGGTGAGATCGGGTGCATATGAGCTCCCGGCGCCGTCGGGGCCGTGGCAGCGGAGACACGACTCGGTGTAGCGCCGCCAGCCATTGTAGGTGTGAGCATCGACCTTGCCGTCTTTTATCACATAAGGCTTTTGCTCGTCGGGTTTTTGCTCTTCGGCCGCGATGCCGCCGGCGGTGGCAAGAAGCGACAGGCCGGCAAGCGCCAAGATCAAGAGACGCCACGTCATTGGCAATGCTCCGGAAAGCCGAGGGTCGGGTCGCTGAGCGCGCGATCACGGCCGGCCTCTCCTTGGGGAGACGCCGGCCGCTTCGGATCGCTCTCACTCGCCCCGATGCAGCGAGCTCGGCTCAGGCTACGGCAATGCGAAGACCGTGAGCACGCCGCCGAGCTGGGTATAGTTGGCGAGCGCCTTATAGGCTCCCACCGCGCCCAGTCCGTCGGTGTCCTTGGACAAGCCCGCCGCCATGCCGATGCCGGCCCAACCGCCGACACCGGAGAGAACGGCGACATACTGTTTGCCGCCATGCTCATACGTCATCACGTTGCCGATGATGCCGGACGGGGTCTTGTAGCGATAAAGCTCCTTGCCCGTCTTCTCGTCGACCGCCTTCAGATAGCCCTCGAGCGTGCCGTAGAACACGATGCCGCCGGCGGTGGCGAGCGCACCCGACCACACCGAGAACGGCTCGGGATCCGACCACACGATCTTGCCGGTTCCCGCGTTCCAAGCGATGAAATTGCCGAGGTTGTTGTCGCCCTTGGGCGGATACATCGACAGCGTCGCCCCGACATAGGGCTGGCCGGCGGTGTAGGAGACTTTGAACGGCTCATAATCCATGCAGACGTGGTTGGTCGGCACGTAGAACAGCTTGGTGATCGGCGAGAACGCCGCCGGTTGCTGGTCCTTCGAGCCCAAGGCCGCGGGGC
The DNA here is from genome assembly GCA_035515835.1 of Allostellaceae bacterium. Classification (GTDB taxonomy): domain Bacteria; phylum Pseudomonadota; class Alphaproteobacteria; order ATCC43930; family CGMCC-115725; genus DAHUYF01. Next base: position 3,338 of record DATJAV010000234.1, on the reverse strand, counting down.
AGATGCCCTGCGAGTTGTGGTCCTCGCCGCCCGCCTGCGTGCTGAACTGCTTCACCACTTGCGGACGGCCGGTCGCCATGTCGACATGCGTCGCCCAATTCACCTTCGGGTCGTATTTCTCGGCCACCAGCAGCTCGCCATTGGTGCGGTCGAGGGTGTAGCCGAAGCCGTTACGGTCGAAATGCACGAGCGCCTTGGTCTCCTTCCCCTTCACTGGGATGTCGGCCAGGATCATCTCGTTGATGCCGTCATAGTCCCACTCGTCATGCGGCGTCATCTGATAGACCCACTTCGCAACGCCCGTGTCGGGATTGCGCGCGAAAATGGTCATCGACCACTTGTTGTCGCCGGGACGCTGGACCGGGTTCCAGGTGCTGGGATTGCCCGATCCATAATATATGAGGTTGAGCTGCGGGTCGTAGGAATACCAGCCCCAGGTTGCGCCGCCGCCGATCTTCCACTGGTCGCCTTCCCAGGTCTTGAGCGAGCTGTCCTTGCCGACGGGCTTGCCCATGGACGTCGTGTTGGCGTCGAACAGGAGCTGGTTGTCGGGCCCGACCGAATAGGCGGTCCAGACCTTCTTGCCGTCTTTCAATTCATAGGCGGTGACCCGGCCTTGCACGCCGAACTCGCCGCCGCTGATGCCGACAATGACCTTGTCCTTGACGATCATCGGGGCGCTGGTCATCGTCTCGCCCTTCTTTGGATCGCCGTTCTGGGCCTTCCACACTTCCTTGCCGGTCTTGGCATCGAGCGCCACGACGGTGGCATCCGCCTGGTCGAGGATGATCTTGCCGTCGGCATAGGCGAGGCCGCGATTGACCGTGTCGCAGCACATCACCGGGATGACCGAGGGATCCTGGCGCGGCTCATATTTCCAGATGATCCGGCCGTTCTCGTTGAGATCGAGCGCGAAGACGTTGTTGGGGAACGGCGTGTGCACATACATCACGTTGCCGATGACGAGCGGGGCGCCCTCATGGCCGCGCAGCACGCCGGTCGAGAAGCTCCAGACCGGACGGAGATTCTTCACGTTCTCCGCGTCGATCTGCTTCAGCGAGCTGTAACGGTGATTGTCATAAGTGCCGGTCGGCATTACCCACTGCGCCGGGTCCTTCTCCAATTTCAACAGCTCGTCGTTCGCCAGCGCACTGCTTAGCGGCAATGCGGCGACGGCGGCGGCAAGAAACGCATACCCTCTTGGTTTCATCGCCTTCCTCCCTCGATGTTCCTTTGCACAGCTGCATCTCACGCGTAGCTGCGATGGTGCAGCAGCCCAGCCGAGGCGGTCGCGGAGTTCGCGTCACAAAGACGCTGCAAGCGGCTACCCGAAAGATACGCCAACTCGCGCGCGCTGCACAAGCGTGTTTGCAGCTTCGCGTTCGCCGATCAGAAGCGTCGCTCTTTAGAGTGAGACTCGCGGCCCACTCTCTCGCCCACAAAATTCATCCCACGATGAACATTTCACCGCGACCGCTCACCGCGCCGTCGCCCATGAAGCGCCGCAGCGAGCCGATGCGCGCGGCGAGCGCCTCTACCCCGAGGCGATCGAGCTCGCGCGCCAGCAAGCGCAGCACCACGAGATCATGCACGCCGCAATCGGCAAAACACGCGCCGATATGCGGAGCGCGGCCTAAAGCGACGATGGTGCCGCGCCGCATGGCCGCGCCCGCACCGCGCGCGATGGTCCCGCCGCCGACGATCGTGCCGGCGAGCATGCCCGCGCCGCAGCCCTCGCCAACATCGCCCACCACCGCGATGAGCCCGCGTCTGAGCCGCGCGCCCGCCGCCGCGCCGGCGCGGCCGCCGATGATGACCGCGCCATCGCTCATGCCGCCCGCCGCCCCCGGCAACGCGCCGCCGACGCCGTCGCCGGCGTTGCCGGCGATGCGGATGACGCCGCTCTGCATGTCTGTTGCAGCGCCGAAGCCGGCATTGCCCGCCACTTCGATCGCGCCGCCGCGGAGACCAAGGCCGAGATAGGCACCGGCGTCGCCCTCGACGACGATGCGGCTGCCGCTGCCCATGCCGGCGCCGATGCGGTCGAGGCGCCGACAGGGGCCCTCGATCGCCAGCGTCGCTTCCGCCTCGCCGCTGACGCGGAACCAGTCGCCGAGCATGCTCGGTCTATTGCCGATGGCGAGCGGCAGGCGCTCGATCTCGCCACGGGAGCGCCCGGCGAGCCGCTCCGGGACGAGGGCATCGGCGGCAAGGCGGAGCGGCGGCTCCTGGCGCAGCGTGAAGCGCATCATGCGAGGAGCGCGTGCAGCGCAAACTTGAAGGCGCCGAGCTTGCCGCCGTAGTTGCCGGCCGTGATTCGCGTCAGCCCCTCGGCGGCGCCTCCTGCGGCGGCGGCGCGCATGCCGGCGGCCATGGCGCGACCGACCGCTCCTTCGCTCAGGCCGTCGATGACGATCTCCAGCACGGAGGTGACGTCGGGCTCGAGCGCGGTCTCGACCGCGCCTCGGACGGTTGGGCAATAGGCGTCGTTGGTCGACGCCATGAGGAACTTGTAGCGCGAGCCGACTTTCGAGCCCGAGCGCACGATGCCGCCCGGAAACGGCATGACCACCTCGGGAATCCGGTGCATCGCGGCGACGGCGCGCTCGGCGGCGGCGAGAACCGCAGCGGGCGAGCGACCGAGCAACAGCAGATTGCCGCCGCCCACCCCATCCTGCACCGGCGCCTGGTCCTCGCAGAGGAATTCGCCGTCCATCACGGGAATGCGCCAGTAGCGCCGGCCGCCGATGCGCTTGGCGCGCTGCAGGCCGTCGCCGAAATAGCGGAGCGACCGGCCGAGCGGCACCCGCGTCTCGCCGGCAATGCCGGCAAAGCACGCCGTGCCGGCGCAGGTAAGGACGCACTGGCCGACCCGCGCGGTGAGCGCCTTGGCGAGGGCGTCGCGCGAGACGGCGAAGAGCAGCACGGCGACGCCGGGCCGGCCGTCGGGCGTGGCCGAAGGCTCAAGCATGCTCTCGACGCCCGCTTCGACGCCGCAGCCGATCACCGAGGTGGCGAAGCCGGTCATACTCTCCGCCGCGCGCCGCGCCCAATCGGCGGTATCGGCGGTGATGACGAGCCGCGTTCCGCTCATGCCGAAGGCTTCGGCGAAGGTGTCGTCGATGGCGACGCCCTCGAGCCTCATGCCCGGCTCCGCGGGCGGCAGGCTTCCGCCACCAGCCGCAACCCGGCATCGGCGAGCTCGCTCTCGCTCAAGCGGAAATGATCGAGGCGCACGCTCATATGGTCGTCGAAGAAGCGGCGAATCTCGCCTTCGATGGCGGGATCGAATTCGGGGCGCACCACATGGGTGGCGCCTGCGGGCGTCGCCAGGATCG
>DATJAV010000233.1:0-4387 GCA_035515835.1 Allostellaceae bacterium | reverse complement strand
AGACGGGGTGAATCGAGTTGCAGCGCACCCCGTTCTTGCGATGGGCGCAATGCAGCGCCACCGACTTGGTGAGGAGACGAACGCCGCCCTTGCTCGCGCAATAAGCGGCGCTGTCGCGCGCGCCGATGAGGCCCGCCACCGAGGAGATGTTGATGATGGCGCCGCCACCCGCTGCGGCAAGCCGCGCGATGGCATGCTTGCAGCCGAGGAACGGCCCTTCGAGATTGACGGCATGGATGCGCCGCCATTCCGCCAGCGTCGTCTCCTCGACCGAGCCGCGGGTTCCGACGCCGGCATTGTTGACGAGCGTATCGAGATGTCCCAGCGCCTTCTCCGCCGCGGCCAGGTTCGCCACCCATTGCTCCTCGCTGGTGACGTCGTGCGGCAGAAAGATCGCGGCGTGGCCGATCGCTTGCTGGGTCTCGCGGCCGCGTGCGGTATCGACGTCGGCGATGGCGACGCGGGCGCCCTCTTGGGCAAAGGCCATCGCCATGGCGCGGCCGAGCCCCGAGGCGCCGCCGGTGATGTAGGCCGCCTTGCCGTGCAGTCGTCCCGCCATGCTGTTCTCCTTAAGCGGTCGGCAGCCGGTAATCCTTGAACTGCTCGCGCAGCCGCGTCTTCAGCACCTTGCCGGTGGCGCCATGCGGGATCTCGGGCAGGAACACGACGTCGTCGGGGAGCTGCCATTTGGCGATCTTGTCGCCGAGAAAGGCGTTGATGTCCTCCTTGGTCGGCTGCCGCCCCGATTTCGGCACGACGACGAGGAGCGGCCGCTCGTCCCATTTCGGGTGCGGCAAGCCGATCACCGCCGCCTCGGCGACGTCGGGATGACCCATCGCCGCATTCTCGACATCGATCGAGCTGATCCATTCGCCGCCGGACTTGATCACGTCCTTGCTGCGGTCGACGATCACCATGTAGCCGTCGGGATCGATGACCGCGACGTCGCCGGTGCAGAACCAGCCTTCGGCATCGAAGGCCGCGGCCGTTGCCCCGTCGTCGTTGAAATAGCCGCCGACGATCCAGGGTCCGCGCACATGGAGCTCGCCGCTCGTGATGCCGTCATGCGGTGCGACTTTGCTGTCGGCGGTGACGACCTTCATGTCGACGCCGAAGAGCGGAAAACCCTGCTTCGCCTTGACATCGATCTGTTCTTCCCGGGAACGCTTGAGATGCTTCGCCTTGGGAAGGCCGAGCGAGCCCACCGGACTCATCTCCGTCATGCCCCAGCCATGGATGCACTCGATCCCGTATTTCATTTCGAAGGCTTCAATCATGGCGCGCGGCACGGCCGAGCCGCCGACGGTGACCCGCTTCACGGTGTCGAGGCGCTTGCCGCTTTGCTCGAGATACTGCAAGAGGCCGAGCCACACCGTGGGAACGCCCAGCGACAAGGTCACGCCCTCGGCGGTCATGAGCTCGTGAAGACTGGCGCCATCGAGCTTCGGCCCGGGGAAAACGAGCTTCGCGCCCGACATGGCGGCGGCATAAGGGATGCCCCAGGCGTTCACATGGAACATCGGCACCACCGGCAGGATCGAATCGCGCATCGAGATCGCCACCGCATTGGCCGAGCAGACGGCAAAGCTGTGCAGCAGCGTCGAGCGGTGGGTATAGAGCGCGCCCTTGGGGTTGCCGGTGGTGCCCGAGGTGTAGCAGAGCGAGGACGCGGTGTTCTCGTCGAATTCGGGCCAGTCGAGCGCCGAGGTCTCGGCAGCGATCAGATCCTCGTAGCAAAGCGCGCCCTTGAGGCTCGTCTCCGGCATATGCGCGCGGTCGGTCATGATTACGTAGTGCCCGACTCCGGGCCACTCCGGTGCCATCTTTTCCGCGATCGGCACGAAAGTGAGATCGAGGAAAAGCAGCTTGTCATCGGCGTGATTGACGATGTAGCGGAGCTGATCGGCGAAGAGCCGGGGATTGATCGTGTGGCAGACGGCGCCGATGCCGGATACGCCGAAATAGAGCTCGTAATGCCGGTGGTTGTTCCAGGCGATGGTGGCGACGCGATCGCCCATGCCGACGCCGAGCCGCATCATCGCCTTCGCCAATTGCTTGGCGCGGCGCTCGGCCTCGACATAATTGTAGCGGTGGATCGGCCCTTCGGTCGTCCGCGTCACGATCTCGGTATCACCGTGATACTCGGCCGCGTAGCGTATGAGCGCCCCGATCAGCAGCGGGCGGTCCATCATCAATCCGCGCATTTTGCCTCCCAGACGGCAACGTTCTTGTTGGTCCTGGTATAGCGAAGGCGGCCCGCGCCCGCCAATCAGAAAGAGGCGCTCATGCCGCCATCGACGGTGAGGACGTGGCCGTTGACGTAGGACGCTTCCTCTGAGGCGAGGAAGACCGCGGCACCGCCGATCTCGTCGGGCCGGCCCCAGCGGCGGAGCGGCACGCGCTGCGCGATGAAGGCCAGCACCGCCGGATCGGCAACGCGATCGGCATTGGTCTCGGTGGCAAAGAAACCCGGCGCGATGGCGTTGGCGGTGATGCCGTCGGGCGCGTATTCCGCGGCCAGCGAACGAGTGAGCGCGGCCAGCCCGCCCTTGGCGGCGGTGTAGGCGGCGTCGCCCGCGCGCGAGAGCGGCCCGGCGATCGACGTCACCAAGATGAGACGCCCCCAGCGCCGCGGCCGCATCAGCGCCGCCGCGGTCTTGGCGAGGCCGAAGGGCGCGGTCAGGTTGACCTCGAGCATCCGCCGCATGTCGCTAAGCGAAAGCTCGTCGATCGGCCGGCGGTTGCGGAAGCCGACATTGCTGACAAGGATATCGAGGCGCCCCAGCCGCCGCTCGATCGCGGCAAACGCCGCAGCGACTGCCGCCTCGTTCGCGACGTCGAAGACAAGCGGCTCGGCCGCAAGCCCGTCGGCCCGCAGCGCGTCGACGGGCGGTCCCAGCCGCGCCGCATCGCGGCCGTTGAGCAGCACGGTGGCGCCGGCGCGCGCGAGGCTCGTCGCCATGACGAGGCCGAGGCCGCGCGCCGCGCCAGTCACCAGCGCCGCCTTGCCGGAGAGCGAGAAGAGCGGCGCACTCATCTCCGGCCGAAGAGCCGCTCGGACGCGATCCGCGCTCCTTCGCCGAGCGCACGCAGCTTCGCCCAGACCACGTCCTCCGCCACCCGGCCCATGCCCGCCGAGGTGTCGAAGCCGCAATCGGTGCCGGCGAGGACACGCGTGGGATCGCCCAGCGCCCTGGTCGCGCGCTCGATGCGCTCGGCCACCACCTCGGGATGCTCGACGAAGTTGGTGAGGCTGTCGATGACCCCGGCGACGATGATCTGGTCGTCGGCCGGCGGCAGCGCCTCGAGACAGCGCATCTCATGCGCATGCCGGGGGTTGGCGAACGGCAGCACGAAGCCCCCGACCTTGGCCTGGCGCAGCACCGGCCAGATGGCGTCGAGCGGCACGTCGCAATCATGCGGCGCTTCGTAATTTCCCCAGCAGACATGCATCCGGACGCGGTCGCGCGGGATGTCGGCGAGCGCGCCGTTGATGGCGCCGACGACGCGCTCGACGAAGCGCAGAAAGTCGCCGAGCGGCCGATGCATGTAGGAGACGTGGCGCTCGAGCGCGAGGTCGGGGCAATCGAGCTGCAGCAGGAAGCCATGCGCGACGATCGCCTGGTACTCGACGCGGAGCGCCGCGGCGAGCGCGGTGAGATAGGCCTCCTCGCTGGCGTAATGCTCGTTCAGCACGGCGGCGGCAACGATGCCGGGCGACGGCGCCGTCAGGAAGGGCTCGGCGAAGCCCGCTTCCGTCTCATCGAGCACGGCGCGAAAATCGCGGCATTCGCCCTCGACCAGCGCCGGATCGAGATAGCGGATCTCGCCCACCGCCTTGGGTGGCGCGAAATTGCTGACGGCCTCCTTGCCGGCGGCCGCGGCCTCGAGCATCGCCTTGAAGAGCGGATAGCGCTCGACGTCGCCCCGGGGCGAGCGCTGCCAGCTGCCGCCAAAGCCGCTCAGGCGATGGCGCAGATAGAGGAAGAAGCCCTCGCGCTGCTGCTCGCCGTTATTGCCGACATCGATGCCGGCGGCGATCTGCTTCGGCACGACCGCGCGCAAAGCCGCCATCGCCGCGGCTGCGAGCGCGCTCTCATCGATGCTTTCCCCCCGCGCGCGCCGGGCATAGAGCCGCGTCAGCGCCGCCGGCCGCGGCAGGCTGCCGGTGTGCGTCGTCAGTATGCGCCGGTCGCTCTTGCGCATCGCGAACTCCTTCGTTGCCGACCCCTCACCCTCCCGCGGCGCGGCAGCGGGAGGGTGAGGGGCGGCGCATGCTCAACACCTCGCCAGCGCCTGATCGAGATCGGCGATCAAGTCCGCCGGGTCTTCGAGGCCGACCGAGAGCCGCACCAGGCCGTCATCGATGCCGAGCGCCGCGCGCTCC
>DATJAV010000232.1:0-10825 GCA_035515835.1 Allostellaceae bacterium | reverse complement strand
TCGGCCTCGCCACGCCGATCGCCCGCGCCGCTGAAGACGATCCAGCGCAGGCTGAGGCGCGGTACCTCGGCGACGAGGCGAAGGATGGTGCCGCCGCAGCCGATCTCGATATCGTCGGCATGGGCGCCAAGGCAGAGAACGCGAAACGGCTCGTCGGGCGGAACGAAGCGAAGTCCCAGCATCGCTCAGCCGGCGCGGACCTGCTCGACGATGATGGGCTCGCGCTCTTTGATTTCCGGCTGAGAGCGCACCGCTTGTAGCGATCCCCGCCGCCAGAACTCCCACGGCGCCTTGCCCTTCGCATAGAGCGTCTCAAGCGCCTGCAGGTCCTTGAAGGTGTCGACGCAGCGCCAAAAGCCCTCATAGGCGTGGGTTGCGAGCCTGCCCTCGGCGATGAGGCGTTGGAAGGGCTCGACGACCAGCTCTTCGCCCGGCCGCATATAGTTGAAGATCTCGCGGCGCAGCACAAAGCAGCCGCCGTTGATCCAGGTGTTCGTGCCCAGCACGTCTTCAATGGCGGTGACTTGTCCGTCCTCGCGTCGCGTGACGAAATGGAAGCTTTGGTTCGGTCGGACGCTGAGGAAGGTCGCGACGTTGTTGCTGCGTTGAAACGGCTCGATCAGCGTCGGCAGCGGGAAATCGGTCAGGCCGTCGCTGTAATTGGCGAGGAACATGTCGTCGTCCTCGAGAAACGGCGCCACCGCCATCAACCGCTCGCCGATGGTGGCGTTGATGCCGGTGTCGACGAAGGTGATGCGCCAGTCGGCGATGTCGCGCTGCAGCAGCTCGACACGCTGGCCGCCTTCGGACAGCACGAAGTTGTTCGAGCGCGCCTCGCTGTATTGGAGGAAGTACTCCTTGATGACGTCGCCCTTGTGGCCGAGACAGAGGATGAAGTCGCGATGGCCGAAATGGGCATAGTACTTCATCACCCACCAGAGCAGCGGGCGATAGCCGATCGGCACCATCGGCTTCGGGATGGTATCCGAATAGTCGCGCAGCCGCATGCCGAGGCCGCCGCAGAACAGCACTACGCGCATTGCTTCACCATATTGTTGCTCGATGTCACGCTCATGGGTAGACCCGGACTTCGGGGATGGGCACGACAAAACGGCCACCCCATTCGCGGATGGACGCCATTTGTCGCATGATCTCGTCCTTCAGGTTCCAAGGCAGGATCAGCAGGTAGTCGGGTTGCGTCTCGGCAATCCGCGCGGGCGGCAGCACGGGGATGTGCGTCCCGGGCAGGAACTTTCCGTGCTTGTGCGGATTGCGATCGACGGTGTAGTCGAGGAAATCGCTGCGGATGCCGCAATAGTTGAGCAGCGTATTGCCCTTGCCGGGAGCGCCGTAGCCCGCGATCGACTTGCCCCGGCGCTTGGCGTCGATGAGAAAATCGAGGAGCCCGTGCTTGGTCGCGCGCACCCGCTGCTCGAAAGCCGCATAGGTAGCGAGGTCGTCGAGCCTCGCCTCGCGCTCGCGCGCGACGAGGCGCGCCACCGCCGGCATGGTCGGCCGCTCCGCCTTCTCGTGGCAAAGGTAGAGGCGCAGCGACCCGCCATGGGTCCAGAGCTCCTCCACGTCGAAGATGCGGAGACCATGAGCGGCGAAGAGGCGCACCGCCGTCATCAGCGAGAAGTAGGAAAAGTGCTCGTGATAGATGGTGTCGAACTGGTTCTCTTCGAGAAGACGCAACAGATGCGGAAACTCGAAAGTGGCGACACCGCTCGGACGCAGGATCAGCGGCAAGCCCGCCAGGAACCGATTGATGTCGGGCACCTGCGCCAGCACGTTGTTGGCGGCGACGAGGTCGGCGGTGATGCCCTGGGCGGCAAGCTCCTGCGCCGTGTCGCGGTCGAAGAAGCGGGTGAGCGTCCTGACGCCGCGCTGCTCCGCCGCCTTGGCGACGTTTTCGGCGGGATCGATGCCCAGCACCTCGAGGCCCATCGCGACGAAGAACTGCAGCAGATAGCCGTCATTGCTGGCGAGCTCGATGATGCGGCTGCCCGGGCCCAGCTGGAAGCGCTTCGCGGCCATTTCGGCATAGCGCCGCGCGTGATCGAGCCAGGCGTCCGAATAGGCGGAGAAGTAGGCATAATCGCGGAAGATATGCTCCGGCGACACGTATTCCCGCAGCTGCGCCAAGAAGCAGTCGCCACAGACCATGACCTTCAACGGATAGAAGGGCTCCATGGCGTCCAGCTGGTCGGCGGCGAGGAAGCTTTCGCAGAGCGGCGACATGCCGAGATCGACGAAGCCGTGCAGCGTGCCGCCGCAGAAGCGGCAGCCCAGCCCTTTGCTTGCTGAGGGGGCGATATCGACGGTCGATGGGGCGAGACTTGAGCGCCCGACGGCCGGCATTGCGAGCGGTACCTCCAGCGCCATTAACTTATACCTCTTTTGTGGCGTGTAGGAACGCCTTCGACCTCAAATTGTTCCCATTTGACCCAAAGCGCGCGGTGGCTAGGGGCCGATCGTGGTCAACCATTGCTTGTGCGGCGTTTGCTCCCCGACGGTACAAGGCTTATTGTCTTTGGCCTCCGCCAAAAGAGGATGAGCCATGGCCGCGCCTTCGTCCAGACCTACCGTGGCCGGCCTCGCCGCCGATTTGGCCGCCGGCCACATCAGCAGCCGCGCCCTTGTCGAAGCGGCCTTGGCGCGCATCGGCGATCCCGCAGGAGAGGGTAGACGCGCCTTCCTCAAGGTCTATGCCGATCAGGCGCGGAGCGCCGCCGAGGCGCAGGATCGTCTGCGCCAGGCAGGCTATGTCGCCTCGCCGCTGGCCGGCTTGCCGGTCTCGATCAAAGACCTCTTCGACGTTGCCGGCGAGCAGACGCTTGCCGGCTCGAAGGCGCTCGACGATACGCCTCCCTCGGAGCGCGATGCGCCGATCGTCGCGCGGTTGCGCGCCGCCGGCGCCGTCCTTGTCGGACGGACCAACATGACCGAATTCGCTTTCTCCGGCGTCGGCATCAACCCGCATTACGGCACGCCCGGCAATCCCTACGACCGCAAGCGCATCCCCGGCGGGTCGTCGTCCGGTGCGCCGATCTCGATCGCCGACGGCATGGCGGTGGTGGCGATCGGCACCGATACCGGCGGCTCCGTGCGCATCCCCGCCGCTTTCTGCGGCACGGTCGGGTTGAAGCCGACGCAGAAGCGCATTCCCCGCGACGGCGCCACGCCGCTCTCGAGCACGCTCGATTCGATCGGCCCGCTGGCCAACAGCGTTGCTTGCTGCGCGGTCGCCGACGCGGTGATGGCGGGGGAGCCGGCGGTGGTGCCGCCGGCGGCCGAGGTGACGGGGCTTCGCCTCGGCGTGCCCAAGGCGGTGATGCTCGATGACCTCGACAAAGAGGTCGCCGGCGCGTTCGAGCGGACGCTTTCGCTCCTCTCGCGCACCGGGGCGCGCGTGGTCGATCTGCCGCTGACCGAACTCCTGGACTATGCCGGCATCAATGCCAAGGGCGGCTTCTCCCCGCCCGAGGCCTATGCCTGGCACGCGCCGCTCATCGCTCGCCGCGGCGCCGAATACGATCAGCGCGTGCGCCAGCGCATCGAGCGCGGGCGCAATATGATCGCCGCGGAATATGTGACGCTCTGCCACCAGCGTCTTGATCTGATCGCGCGGGTCGACCGGCGCACCGCCGAGCTCGACGCGCTCGTCATGCCGACGCTCCCCTTGGTGGCGCCGCCGATTGCCGCCTTCGACAAGGACGAGGATTTCTGGCGCATCAATTCGCGCATTCTGCGCAACACGTCGATCATCAACTTCCTCGATCGCTGCGCCATTACCGTGCCCATTCAAATCCCCGGAATGGCCCCGGTCGGGCTCATGATCGTCTGTGGCCACGGCGAGGACCGCCGCCTCCTGTCGCTGGCGCAAGGAATCGAGGCCGCGATCGAGCGCGACCGCCATCGTTGAAAGAAAGACTGCCGGATAACGATTGACGCGCGGCGGTCAAATCTCGCTCCTCGCCCTTAAGGGAAGGACGAGAAACGCATCAACCCGCGCTTTCGCCGTCGAAGCGCAATGCTGGTCCGAGGTGCCGGTGCGGCAGGCAGCGCAGCACCTCGGCGAGTGCCTTGCCGCTGGCCAGCCGTTGGCGGCCGCTGAGCAGCATGAAGTCGCCCTGCCGACCCGCCCCAGGGGAGGTCTTGACGACGGTATAGAGCGGGCTCTCCTGGCTGTGGCGGAAGACCGAGAAACGCGCCGCGCCATCATGCTGGTCGATGGCATAGTCGCGCCACTCGCCGCGCGCGACTTGGCGGCTATAGAGGGAGAGAAGCTGGTTTAGCTCGGGGCGGCTGAAAAAGATGGATTTCTGTCTCAGCCGGAGATCGCTCAGACGGTAGATCGTCGCCATCGGCTGCTGCGAGAGGGCATCGTCATCGGAATGGCACAGTTTTCCCCATTTCCGCGCCAAGGTCCAGGCGAAACCCACGGGCGATCCCGCGCGAGAGCACAATGAATTGAGCGACCGGGCCCAATTCTATCGTTGCGAGCGGGCGCGCGGCGCCATTTGGCGGCACGGGGAGCGCCAGGCCTGTCTGAGGTGAGCAGTGGGACGGTGAATCAGCGAGAGGACTGGCGTCATTGCTGACGCGCTCCTCATTTTTCGTCTTTGCTTTCTCTCAGCCACTGCCAGCCCCAGCCTAGGTTTGCCTCGCCATCGGGCAAACGCTATGGTGCCGCCCCCAAGCCTGGGCTTCGGAGCGTTTTGTTGAGCGACATCTTCGACGAAGTCGACGAGGAGCTGAGGCGAGACAACATCGCCAAGCTGTGGGCGCGCTATGGCAAGTACGTCATCGCGCTCGCCGTCCTCGTCGTGCTCGGCACGGGCGGCGTGGTGCAGTGGCAGAAGTATCAATTGCATCAGCGCGAGGACGAAGAAGCGCGCTACGCCGCGGCGCTCGCGCTCGCGCAGCAGGGCAAGGAGAAGGATGCTGCCGACGCTTTTGCCCTCATTGGGCGCCAGGCGGGCGGTGGACACGCGACGCTGGCGCGCCTCGAAGCGGCCGCGCTCCAGGAGCGCTCGGGCGACGTCGACGGCGCCATCGCCGCCTATGACGGGATCGCTTCCGACGCCGCGATCGATCCCCTCTATCGCGACGTCGCCCGACTGGTCTGGGCTCAGCTCAGCCTCAAGAGCGGGGATCCGCACGCGATCATCGCCAAGCTTGCGCCGCTCACGGCAGCGGACAATCCCTGGCATCCCTCGGCGCTCGAGCTTACGGCGTTGGCGCAGTTGAAGGCGGGCAACAAGGCCGAGGCGCGCACCATCTATGAGCGATTGGCCGCCGACCTCGGCAGCCCGCAGAGCCTTCGCACGCGCGCCGGCGAGATGATCACGGCACTCGCGGAGTGAACAAGAAGATGAGGCTCGGCGGCTGGAAACGAGCGGCAGTCCTGGCGCTGACGCTGGCGGTCGTCGGTTGCGACATCCTCGGCGATATCGTCTCCGACAGCAAGAAGCCGCTCAAGGGCGAGCGGATCTCGGTGTTGACACTCGACCGCCGCCTCGAGCCCGATCCTGCGCTCTCGGCGATCAGAGTGAGCTTGCCGCGCCCGGCGGTGAACGCCGATTGGCCACAGGCGGGCGGCGATCCCTCGCATGCCATGCAGCATCTCGCTCTCGATGGTCCGGTGAAGGAAGTGTGGAGCGCCGATATCGGCGAAGGACAGTCGCGCTATGGGGCGGTGCTGTCGCAGCCGGTGATTGCCGGCGGGCGCCTCTTCGCGCTCGACGCGCGCGACGCCGTGACGGCGCTCGATGCCAAGACCGGGCACGAGCTCTGGCGCAACGACGTGAAACCCGATGACGAGCTCGCCCACACCTATGGCGGCGGGTTGGCGGTGGAGGGCGATCGCCTCTATGTCACCACCGGCTACGGCCAAGTTCTGGCGCTTGAGGCCGCCAGCGGCAAAGAGATCTGGCGCCAGCAGGTCTCGGCGCCGATGCGTGGCGCGCCGACCGTCGCCGATGGTCGCGTGTTCGCGGTGACGGTCGAGAACGAGCTCGATGTGCTCTCCGCCGAAGACGGACATCGCCTCTGGACGCACGACGCCATTCCCGAGACCGCAGGCCTTTTGGGTGCGGCGAGCCCGGCAGTCGAGGGCGACGTGGTCGTCGTGCCCTTCACTTCGGGCGAGATCGTCGGTCTGCTCACCGAGAACGGGCGCCAGCTCTGGGCCGACAATCTCGCCGTGGCGCGGCCATTGGGCGCGTTGTCGACCCTCTCGGACATTCGCGGCCGGCCGGTGATCGATCGCGACCGCGTCTTCGCCGTGGGCCACGCGGGGCGCATGGTGGCGATCGATCTGCGCACCGGCGATCGCGTCTGGGAGCAGGACATCGGCGGCACGCATGGGCCTTGGGTTGCCGGCGACTACATTTACGTGCTCAGCAACGACGTCGATCTTCTCTGCCTCACGCGCGAAGACGGGCGGGTCCGCTGGTCGCGCGAGCTGCCGCGCTATGAGGACATGAAACGCAAGGAGGATCCGTTGCGCTGGGCCGGCCCCGTATTGGCGGGCGATCGGCTCATCGTCATCGCCTCGGACGGCGTGGCGGTATCGATCTCGCCCTATACCGGCAAGCCCCTGGGGCGTGTCGGCTTCCCCAGCGGCGTCTCGCTCGATCCGATCGTCGCCAATGATATGCTCTTCGTGCTGACGAACGACGCCGACGTCATCGCGCTGAAGTGACGGGAGCAGGGCCGTGGCGCTCACCGTCGCCATCCTCGGTCGGCCCAATGTCGGCAAGTCGACGCTCTTCAATCGCCTCGTCGGCCAGCGCTTGGCGCTCGTCGACGACACACCCGGCGTGACGCGCGACCGGCGCGAGGGCGAGGCGGCGCTGGGCGATCTCCGCTTTCGCGTCGTCGACACCGCCGGCCTCGACGAAAGCGAGACGGAGAGCCTCGGCGCGCGCATGCAGCAGCAGACGGCGCGGGCGCTGGGCGAGGCCGATGTCGCGCTCTTCGTCGTCGATGCGCGCATTGGCATCACGCCGCTCGATCGCCACTTCGCCCAGTGGCTGCGCCGCGCCGAAACGCCGGTGATATTGGTCGCGAACAAGGCGGAAGGGCGGGCCGGCGGCGACGGTGTGCTTGAGGCGTTTCAGCTCGGTCTCGGCGAGCCCGTGGCGATCTCGGCCGAGCATGGCGAGGGCATGGCCGAGCTCTACGCAGCGCTGGCGCCCTTTGCCGAAAACGCAGTGGCGGAAGCGGAGCCTTCGCCGGCCGCGGCAGAACGACCGCTGCAGATGGCCATCGTCGGCCGTCCCAATGTCGGCAAGTCGACGCTGATCAACAAGTTGTTGGGCGACGAGCGCGTGCTCACCAGCGCCGAGGCCGGCACTACGCGCGACGCCGTCGCCATCCTCTGGCAGTGGCAAGGCCGCGCCGTCCGGCTCATCGATACCGCGGGCCTGCGCCGGCGCGCCAAGGTGGAGGAGAAGCTCGAGAAGCTCTCGGTCGCCGATGCGCTGCGCGCCATTCGCTTTGCCGAAGTGGTGGTGTTGGTGGTGGACGCGGTAGCCGGGCTCGAAAAGCAGGATCTCGCCATCGCTGAACTGGTCGAGAAGGAAGGCCGGGCGCTCGTGCTGGCCGTCAACAAATGGGACCTGGCCCAGGACAAAGCCGCGGCATCGCGCCAGATCCACGACCGTCTAGAACGCTCGCTGCCGCAGCTCGCCGGCATCCCCGTGGTGACGCTCTCGGCGCAGACCGGCGCGGGCGTGGCAAAGCTGATGCCGGCGGTGCTCGCCTGCCACGCCGCCTGGAACAAGCGCATCGCCACGCCCGTCCTCAATCGCTGGCTCGCCCATCTGCAGGAGCGCCACCCGCCGCCGCTGGTCAACGGCCGCCGCTTGCGGCTGCGCTACGTGACGCAGGTCAACGTGCGCCCGCCGACCTTTGCGCTCTTCGCCTCGAAGCCAGGCGATCTGCCCGAGGCCTATCGGCGCTACTTGATCAATCTCATGCGCGAGGAATTCGATCTGCCGGGCGTTCCCATTCGGGTGATGCTGCGCAAAGGGGAGAATCCGTATGGCGGCAAGGATTGAGCGAGCGTTTCTGCTGGCCCTGGCGCTGACGGCGGGCTTTGTGGTTCAGGGCGCGGCGCGCGAGGCGGCGCTCGACCCGGCGTTCTATCGTGCCCGCGCGTTTGTTACGGGACAGGGCGAGGCCGAGCGCGCCCGCGGCTTCGGCCTCGCGCTCGAGGAGGTACTGGTGAAGGTCTCGGGTGACCCGCGCCTGCGCCGGGACCCGCGCTTGTCGCGGCTCGAGGCCGACGCCGCGCGCCTGGTGGCGCGCTTCGACTACCACGACCGCATGTCCGGCATTCCTGTCCATGACGAGCAGGGAACGCGCGAGCGCCCCTTCGATCTCACCGTCACCTTCGACCCCGCCGGCATCGACCGGGCGTTGCGCGCGCTGGACTACAGGCCGTGGGCGGGTCCGCGTCCCAAGCTCGTGGTCTTGCTCCAGGTCAAGGACGCAGCCGTAAGCTATGCGCTGGCAAGCGACGGCGAGCATGGCCTCGGCCAGCGGCTCTCGCTCGCCGCTGCGGCCGAGCAGCGCGGCGTTCCGATCGTGCTCCCCGCGATGGCGGCGCTCGCTGCTGCCGGCGGTGCCGATCGATCGACGCGCGTCGCGCGTCGCTTGGGGGGCGATCTCGCGCTCACCGGCGCTCTCGTCTGGCAAGGACAGGGCTGGCAAGCCCGCTGGCGGCTCGCCTGGCACGGTGTCCGCTACCGCTGGGGCAGCGATGCCGTATCCTTCGACGACGCCTTCCGCCGCGCCATGGATGGCGCGCTGCAGATCCTTTCAGGGCACGGCCGGCCCAGCGCCCGGTGAGAGCCGCTTAATCACCATTCTTCCGACGCCGCAGCGTCTCGCCGTGATGCGGACAATCGGCCGCAGCGAGCGTGACGAAGAGGTCGGTGACCTCGTCCGGCGCCGCGAGCCGGCTGCGCTCTTCGCCGGGAAAGCCCTGGAGGCGCAGTTTCGTGCGGACGATGCCGGGGTCGACGAGGTTGACCTTGACGTTGGTTGCCGCCACCTCGCTGGCATAGATGCGCGCCATCGTCTCGAGCGCCGCCTTGCTCGCGGCGTAAGCGCCCCAATAGGGTTCCGCCGCGCGAGCCGCGGCGCAGGTGGTGAAGACGACGCGGCCGCTCTCGGAGCGCCGCAGCAGAGGATCGAGCGAGCGGATGAGGCGCCAATTGGCGGTGAGGTTGACGTCCATCACCTCGCCCCAGGTCTTAGGCATGATGTGGCCAGTGGGCGAGAGCGTCCCAAGGACGCCGGCATTGCCGGCGAGGACGTCGAGCTTGCCGAAGCGCTGATAGAGCGCCGCGCCGAGCTGATCGATCTTGTCGAAGTCGCGGAGATCGAGTGTCACCAGGCTCGCCGTGCCGCCGGCGGCGCGGATGGTATCATCGAGCTCCTCGAGCGCGCCCACGGTACGCCCCAGCGCCACGACATGCGCGCCTTCGGCGGCGAAGCGGCGCGCCACGGCCTCGCCGATGCCGCGGGAGGCGCCGGTGACGAGAGCGAGGCGGCCCAAGAGGCGCTTGCTGTCCACGAAGGCTAGACGGTCTCCGCCAGCAGCGAGAGCTGGGTCGAGACCTTGCCCGCGTCATGATCGACGAGCGCGATGGGATAGTCGCCGGTGAAGCAGGCGTCGCAGAATTTGGGCGCAGCGGGATCGCGCTTCATCTCGCCCATGGCGCGGTAGAGACCGTCGATCGAGATGAAGGCCAGGCTGTCGGCGCCGATGAAGCGGGCCATCTCGTCCACATCCATGCGGGACGCCAGCAGCTTGTCGCGCTCGGGCGTGGCGATGCCGTAGAAGCAGGAATGGACGGTGGGCGGGCTCGAGACGCGCATATGCACCTCGCGCGCGCCGGCTTGGCGCACCATCTCGACGATCTTGGTCGAAGTCGTGCCGCGCACGATCGAGTCGTCGACCAGAATGACGCGCTTGCCGGCGAGCTTCACTCGGTTGGCGTTGTGCTTCAGCTTGACGCCGAGATGGCGAATCTGGTCGGTCGGCTCGATGAAAGTCCGGCCGACATAGTGATTGCGGATGATGCCGAGCTCGAAGGGTAGCCCGCTTTCCTGCGCATAGCCGAGCGCCGCCGGCACGCCGGAATCGGGCACGGGAATGACGACGTCGGCGGCGACGCGGCTCTCGCGCGCGAGCTCCATGCCGATGCGCTTTCGCGCCTCGTAGACGCTGGTGCCGTCGACGATGCTGTCGGGGCGCGCAAAGTAGATGTACTCGAAGACGCAGAAGCGCTTGCGCATGCGCTCGAAAGGCTTGCTGCTCTGGACGCCGAGCGCGTTGATGGTGACGAGCTCGCCCGCCTCGATGTCGCGCACGAAATCGGCGCCGATGATGTCGAGCGCGCAGGTCTCGGAGGCGAGGATCCAGGCGTCGCCGAGCTTTCCCAGCACCAGCGGCCGGACGCCCAGCGGATCGCGCACGCCGATGATGCCCTCCTGCGTCAGCGCCACCAGGGAGTAGGCGCCTTCCACTTGGCGCAGCGCATCGACCATGCGCTCCTCGACTGAGTGCTTGAGGCTGGTGGCGACGAGATGGTTTATGACCTCGGTGTCGCTCGTCGATTGGAAGAGGCTGCCGCGGCGCATGAGCTGGTGGCGGAGATGATAGGAATTGGTGAGATTGCCGTTGTGGCAGATGGCGAGGCCGCCGAAGGGGAAGTATTCGTTGTAGAGCGGCTGCACGTTGCGCATCGCCACCTCGCCGGTGGTGGCGTAGCGGACGTGGCCGATGGCGGAGTAGCCGCGCAGC
>DATJAV010000231.1:0-19039 GCA_035515835.1 Allostellaceae bacterium | reverse complement strand
GCTCGAGGAGCTGGTGGCGCGCCTCCAGGCGCTGATGCGGCGTCCGGGCGAGCTCTTGGGGCGCTCGCTCCGCGTCGGCAACGTCGCCTTCGACACCGAGGCGCGGCAAGCCTTCGTCGACGACAGGCCGCAGGTCTTCTCGGCGCGCGAGGTCGCGGTGCTGGAGATCCTGATGCGGCGCAGCGGCCGCGTCGTCTCGAAGAAGCTGGTCGAGGATCAGCTGTTCGGGCTCTCGATCGACGTGAGCTCGAACGCCGTCGAGGTCTATGTCCATCGCCTGCGCAAACAGCTCGCCGACAGCGGCGCCAATGTCCAGATCCACACCATTCGCGGCGTGGGCTATCTCATCGCCGAGGAACGGGTGCGATGATCCGCTTCAAGTCGATCACCACGCGCATCATCTCGCTGCACGTCATCGCCATCGGCATTACCTCGATCCTGATGCCGCTGGCGCTCTATTGGTTGTTGAGCTCGACGGCGAACGATTTGTACCACCGGGCCATGCGCGAATACGCCGATACCATCACGCAGTACCTGTCACGGCGCCCGGAAGGCGGCTGGCGGCTCGATCTTCCCGCCGGGCTCCGTGAGCTCTACTCGGAGAGCTATGGCCGCTACGGCTATGCCGTGCTCGACGAAAGGGGCGGCGTTCTCTTCACCTCGCTCGAGGACGGCAGGGCGATCTTCCCCGGCAATCCGGGCCCGGAAGGCGAGCAGTTTCTGGAAACGCGGCTCGGCAACGCCGTCATCTATGGCGCGCGCATCGCCAAGATCGTGGACGGTCAGCGGGTATGGATCGAAGTCGCGCAGGATCTGGCGCATCGCGACGTGCTCATCGACGACATCGTCGTCGACTTCTTCCCGCGCGTCGGGTGGATCACCATTCCGATCCTGCTCGTGCTCCTGGTGATCGATATCCTCATCTTCCATCGCGCGCTGAGCCCGGTGCTGCAAGCCTCCGAGACTGCCCAGACGATCGGTCCAGCGCGCACCGACGTGCGATTGCCGACGCAGGGCATGCCCAAGGAGATCCTGCCGCTGGTGAACGCGGTGAACCAGGCGCTGGAGCGCCTCGAGCGCGGTTTCCGCACGCAACGCGAGTTTACCGCGGACGCCGCCCATGAGCTGCGCACGCCGCTCGCCATCCTGAGCGCCCGCATCGACACCTTGGAAGGCGTGGCGATCCGCGACCAGCTGCGCCAGGACATCGCCGGAATGAGCCGGATCGTCAGCCAGCTCCTCGACATCGCCGAGCTCGAGAGCTTCGTCGTCGACCCCGACGAGAAGGCGGACCTCCAGAGCGTCGCCGGCGAGGTCGCCGCCTTCATCGCGCCGTTGGCGCTGGCGCAGGGCAAGAGCATCGCACTCACCGGCGCCCGCGAGCCGGTCTGGATCAAGGGCGACGCCGCGACCCTCTTCCAGGCGATCCGCAACCTCGCCGAGAACGCCATCAACCACACGCCGCCCGGCACCACTGTCGAGATCGACGTGGCGGAGAGCGGCATCATCCGCGTCCTCGATGACGGGCCCGGCATCCCCGAGGGCGAGCGCGAGCTCATCTTCCGCCGCTTCTGGCGCCGCGACCGGCGTCGCGCCGGCAGTGCCGGGCTCGGCCTTTCCATCGTCTCGCGCATCGTCGAGGCCCATGCCGGGCAAATCGGCGTCGAGCCCCGCGTCGGCGGCGGCGCCGTCTTCTCGCTGCGCTTCGCCCGGGCGGCTTAGGCGCGGGCAAAAGGCGGAACCATAAAAATCGCGCCTTCCCGGCGGTTGCTCAAAGGAATGCCAAGCCCGCCTAACCGTCAACAGGCACTAACCCATTGATAACAAACCGTGTTGCGGTGCAGGAATAAATCTCCGGCCGAGCGGGTCTCCTCCCGTCAATTGGCACATACGCGCTGCCACAGGGAGAGCAATGATGGATCAGAGTTTCAATCGTCGGATCGACCGCAGGCAATTCGCCCGGCTGGCGGGGCTCGGGGGAGTGGTATTCGCTTCCGGCCTCTTCCATCTCGCAGGAGACGCCGCCAACAGGGCGTTTGCCGCGGAAGCGGGCGATTTCATGTTCGTGCAGCTGTCGGACACCCATTGGGGCTTTTCCGGCGATAAGGTGAACCCGGAAGCCAAGAACACGCTCAAGAAGGCGATCGTCGAGGTCAACAGCCTGCCGATGCAGCCAGACTTCATCGTCTTCACGGGCGATCTCACCCATAGCACGGAAGACGCCCAGGAACGCCGGAAGCGCATGGGCGAGTTTCGCGATATCGTCAAGGAACTGAAGGTAAAGACTCTGCACTTGATGCCCGGGGAAAACGACGCCTCGCTCGACAACGGCGCGGCGTTCAAGGAGTTTTTCGGCGACACGCACTACGCCTTCGACCACAAGGGCATTCACTTCATCGTACTCGACAACGTCTCCGATCCCCACGCGGCCGTCGGCGACGCGCAGCTCGCCTGGTTGAAGCAAGACCTCGCGAAGTTCAGCAAGACGCACCCCATCGTCGTCTTCACCCATCGGCCGCTCTTCGACCTCTATCCCGATTGGGACTGGGCGACGCGCGACGGCGCGGCGGTGATCGATGCGCTCATGCCCTATGCGCATGTGACTGTGTTCTACGGCCACATTCATCAGGAGCATCATCACATGACCGGCCACATCGCCCATCATGCGGCCGAGTCTCTGATCTTCCCGCTGCCCGCGCCGGGCTCGCAGCCCAAGCGCGCACCCATCCCGTGGGACGCCGCCGCGCCCTTCAAGGGAATGGGCTGGCGCTCGGTCGACGCCGAGGTGAAGAAGGCCGACTACAAGCTCGACCAACATCCCTTGGAAAAGGCCTAGGTCGATGACCCGCGGGATGTTTCGAGCGGCACTGGCGGCTCTCGTGCTCGCCACCAGATCGGCGGCCATCGTCGTCGCCGCGGAAAGCCATGGCGAGGAGCAGCATGTCAGCATGCTCGCCATGAAGTTCGACTATCTGCCCGACACGATCACGGTGAAGAAGGGAAAGCCCGTCGTCCTCGAGCTCAGCACGCTCGACCGTATCCACGGCTTCGACGTGCCGGGGCTCGGGCTGCGCACGGACATTCCGCCGGGACCGCCGACAATCCTGCGCTTCACGCCGAAAAAGGCGGGCACCTACAACTTGCACTGCGACAACTTCTGCGGCGACGGTCACGAGGGGATGACCGGTCAGATCATCGTCACCGACTAGCTCACGCCCCTCCAGTCCCCCCAAGCGTGAGCGAGCGCCCTGCCGCGTGAGGCAGGGCGCTTTTTTATTCGCCGCACGGGCGACAGTGGTTGTGCGAGCACGCTGTCGTCAGAAGGCGGAGCTCACAGCAGCACAGTGAAGCCCTGCTTCTCGAAAAACGGCTTGGCGGCCGCGGATTCGAGAAAAGCGAGGAATTTCGCGGCGTCCGGGTTCTTGTCGCCGGCAGTGAGAGCGATCGGATAGATGACGGGCGGATGGGTGTCCTCGGGGAAGACGGCGACGACCTTGACGCCTTTGTCGGCGGCAGCGTCGGTCGCGTAGACGATGCCGAGCGGCGCTTCCTGGCGCGAGACGAAGAACAGCGCCGAGCGCACGTTCTCTGCGGGCGCGATCTTGTCCTGGACCGAGGACCAGACGCCGAGTTTCTCCAACGCTGCCTTGCCGTACTTGCCCGCCGGCACCGCCGCCGGATCGGCCATGGCGAGCCGACCGCCTTTCAGCAGCGCGGCTAACGGGAAGTTCTGCTTGATCTCGACCTTGATGTCGCTCGCCGCGGGCGCCACCAGGACGAGATGATTGCCGAGCAGGTTCTTTCGCGTGTCGGGCTTGATGAGGTTGCGCTTCTGGAGATAGTCCATCCAGTCGAGATCGGCGGAGATGAAGATGTCGGCGGGCGCGCCGCTCTCGATCTGCTTCGCCAGAGCCGAGCTCGCGGCATAGGAGATGCTGGTCTTCGCGCCGCCCTCTTGCTGGTAGGCGGCGGCCGCATCGTCGAGCGCGTTCTTGAGGCTTGCCGCGGCGAAGACGACGATGTCGGCGGCGGCCGCCGGCCGTGCCCAACCGAGCGACACCAGAACCAGCAGCGCGGCGAACGTCCGCAGGCTGAGATGCCCGACGTAGCCGATGCGACCTGAACGCCCGATCGACATTCCATTGCCCTCCAGCTATATTCGCTGGGATATAACGATAGGCGGAACAGGGGCCGGCGTCCAGTCGGGCGCCGGCGCTAGGGCGCGCGATTGGCGTCGGGGGTGCGAAAGCGCGTGGCGGCCCGGGCGCGAGCGCGCTGCGCCTCGGTCTCGCGGTCGCGCGGCGGCGCGTTCGTTACCAGCGCATCGAGGAGGAGGCGCGCCGCCTCGGCCACCTGCTCCACGGCACGGTCGAAGGCGGGCTCATTGGCCTTGGATGGGCGGGTGAAGCCGCTCAGCTTGCGTACGAATTGCAGCGCCGAGGCGCGGATTTCCTCGGGCGTCGCCGGCGGCTTGAAATTGTGGAGCGTCCTGATGTTGCGGCACATGGCGGGCCTCGTCCTGGCGGTGTCCCGACCGTGGCATAGGAGGATCGGGCGATCAAGATCGGCGCCCTCACGGAGACGGGGGATTTTCCGTCAGCGATTTGATAGAACGCGGGACATGGCGATGGCGCTGACGGGACGGCGGATCGTACTGCCGGAGACGCGAGAGCTCGATCTCTTTGCGCGCATGCTCGAGGAGCGTGGCGCCGAAATCATCCGCTGCCCGATGATCGCCATTCTCGATGCGCCCGATCCGGCGCCGATCGAGGCGTGGCTCGGGCGTGTCATCGGCGGCGGCGCGGACGATCTCGTGCTGATGACGGGCGAAGGGCTGCGCCGGCTGCGCGGCGTCGCCGGCAAGGCGGGGGTCGAGCCGGACTTCGTCGCCGCGCTGAGGCGGCTGCGCAAGATCACGCGGGGGCCGAAGCCGGTGCGGGCGCTCCGGGAAATCGGGCTCGATGCCGATCTCCAGGCAGAGGCCCCGACGACCGAGGGCGTGATCGCGACGCTGGCGACGCTGGCGCTCAAGGGACGCCGTTTCGCGCTCCAGCTCTATCCCGACAGTCCGACGACGCTCGCCGATTTCCTGGCGGGGGCCGGCGCCAGCGCCGATTCGGTCACGCCTTACGTCTATGCGTCGGCGGCCGAGGACCGGCTGGTGCTCGAGGTCATCGAGCGTCTGGCGGCGGGCGAGGTCGACGTCATCGCCTTCACGAGCTCGCCGCAAGTGCGGCGGCTTCAGGACGTGGCGCGGTCCTATCAGCGGGAGGAGCGGCTCGCGGCGACGCTCCGGCGCATCAAGGTGGCGAGTGTCGGTCCGGTGGTGACGGAGGCGCTACGCCAGATCGGCGTCGAGCCGGCGATCACGACCGACGGCGCTTTTTTCATGAAGCCGCTGGTCAATAAGATCGTCGCGGCGGTGGGGAGAGCCGGATCTTCTTGAAAAAGCGCGGCTTTCTCAGTGCGAGCGGTAGCCGATGGTGCGGCGCTCGACGGAAAACGTGCGGCGCGGGGCGCGCTCGACGGTGGCCCGGGCTTCGCCGGGATCCGCCGGGCGGCGCGGGGAACGAGAGGCATGCGCCGAAGGCGGCGGCGACAGCGAGAGCTCGGGGTCGGCGGCGCGGACGGAGATGGTGCTGCCGTCGATCTTCCGGCCGTCGACCTCGGCGATGGCGCGCTTGGCCGCGTCGGCGGGGGCGAGATCGACGAGGCCGTGATTGCGCAGCGCCCCGGTGGCGCTGTCGCGCGCGATATAGGCGAAGAGCACCAGACCAAACTCGTCGAACAACTCTGCCAGCCGCGCATCGGTGAAGCCCGCCGGCAGATTTGTGACAAAGATGTTTCCGGTAATGCGGATCGGTCTCATGATGCGTCCTTCAACCCTGTATGCCCTTCCCTCTCCCACATCGGCAAGGCGAATTCAACTGAGATCGCGAATATCGGTGAGGCGACCGGTCACGGCAGCCGCCGCGGCCATGGCCGGACTGACCAGATGCGTCCTTCCGCCGCGGCCCTGGCGGCCCTCGAAATTGCGATTCGAGGTGGACGCGCAGCGCTCGCCGGGGAGCAGCTTGTCGGGGTTCATGGCAAGGCACATGGAGCAGCCCGGCTCTCGCCATTCGAAGCCCGCGGCAAGGAAAACGCGGTCGAGTCCCTCCTCTTCCGCCTGATGCTTCACCAAGCCCGAGCCCGGCACGACCATGGCGTTGACCCCCGCCGCGACCTTCCGGCCTTGCGCCACCGCAGCGGCGGCGCGCAGGTCCTCGATGCGGCCGTTGGTGCAGGAACCGATGAAGACGCGCTGCACGGCAAGCGCCGCCAGCGGCGTCCCCGGCGTCAGGCCCATGTAATCGAGCGAGCGCGCCATGGCCGCGCGCTTTCCCGGATCGGCCTCGGCGGCGGGATCCGGCACCTTGCCGGTGATCGGCAGCACATCCTGCGGGCTCGTGCCCCAGGTGACGTGAGGCGCGATCGACGCCGCGTCCAGCCTCACTTCCTTGTCATAATGCGCCCCGGGATCGCTGGGCAGCGTCGCCCAGAACTTCACCGCCTGCTCCCAGGCGGCGCCCTTGGGCGCATAGGGGCGGCCGCGGAGATAGGCGAAGGTCGTCTCGTCCGGCGCCACGAGTCCGGCGCGAGCGCCGCCTTCGATCGACATGTTGCAGACGGTCATCCGGCCCTCCATCGAGAGCTTGCGGATGGCGCTGCCGGCATATTCGATGACATGGCCGGTGCCGCCGGCGGTGCCGATCTTGCCGATGATGGCGAGGATGATGTCCTTGGCCGTCACCCCGGGGGCCAGGTCGCCCTCGACCGTGACCCGCATGTTCTTGGCCGGAAGCTGGAGCAGCGTCTGCGTCGCCAGCACATGCTCCACCTCCGACGTGCCGATGCCGAAGGCGAGCGCGCCGAAGGCGCCGTGCGTCGCGGTATGGCTGTCGCCGCAGACGATGGTCGTGCCGGGCTGGGTCATGCCCTGCTCGGGGCCGATGATGTGGACGATGCCCTGGCGGATGTCCTCGACGGCAAAATAGGGGATGCCGAACTCGCGAACATTGCGTTCCAGCGTCTCGACCTGGAGGCGGCTTTCGGGCTCGACGATGCCGGCGCTGCGGTCGGTCGTCGGGATGTTGTGATCGGCGACCGCAATCGTCGCTTCGGGGCGGCGCACCCGGCGGCCGGCGGCGCGGAGACCCTCGAAGGCCTGCGGGCTTGTCACCTCATGGACGAGATGCCGGTCGATATAGAGAAGGCACGTGCCGTCGCGCTGGCGGTCGACGAGGTGGCTTTCCCAGATCTTGTCGAAGAGGGTGCGCGGCTTGCTCATGATGCTACTCCGATGCGGCCTCGGCGGCGGCGGGCGCAGCCGCGGCGGCGCCGACTTCGCGCTCCTTCTCGGCGATGCGCGCGGCCTTGCCCTTGCGGCCGCGGAGATAATAGAGCTTGGCGCGGCGGACCGAGCCCTGGCGCAGCACCTCGATCGCGGTGATGCGCGGCGAATAGAGCGGGAAGATGCGCTCGACGCCCTCGCCGTAGGAGATTTTCCGCAAGGTGAAGTTGGAATTGACGCCGGCATTCTTGCGCGCGATGCAGATGCCCTCGAAGGCCTGAGTGCGGCGGTGCGGCTTGCTCTCGTCCTTCTCCTTCTTCCTTTCCTTCGCGGCCGTCTCCGCCTGCTTCTCGTCCTCGACGATGACGGTGACGCGCACCGTATCGCCGGGCGCGAAATCCGGCACCGGCCGGATGGCGAGGAGGCGCTTCATCTCTTCCTGTTGCAGCGTCTCGATCATGTTCATGACACAGTCTCCGACTATGACCTGCCCGCGCGGGCGAGGTAGCGTTCCCACAAATCCGGGCGGCGCTCGCGCGTCGCCTGTTCCGCCCGGGCATCGCGCCAGCGGCGAATCTCCTGATGGTGTCCCGAGAGCAGCACTTCGGGGACGGTCCGTCCCTGCCAGCGCTGCGGCCGGGTGTATTGCGGATATTCGAGAAGGCCGCGGGCGAAGCTCTCTTCCTCGAGCGCCGCGGGCTCGCCGATGACGCCGGGCAGCAGCCTGACGCAAGCGTCGATCAGCAGCATCGACGCCGGCTCGCCGCCGCTCAGCACGACGTCGCCCAGCGCCACCTCCTCCATGGCATGCGCCTCGACGACGCGCTCGTCGACGCCTTCGAAACGGCCGCAGAGAAGCCGGACGCCCGGGCCCGAGGCCAGTTCCTTGACGCGCGCCTGGTCGAGCGGGCGACCGCGCGGCGAGAGATAGATGAGGGGGCCTGGCGCGGCGGTGCCGATGATGGCGGCATCGACCACGTCGGGGCGCATCACCATGCCGGCGCCGCCACCGAAGGGCGCGTCATCGACCGAGCGGTGCTTGTCGCGGGCGAAATCGCGGATGTCGATGGTGCGGAGTTCCCAGAGGCCCTGCTGCAGCGCCTTGCCGGCGAGCGAATGGCCGAGCGGCCCGGGGAACATCTCGGGGAAGATGGTGAAGACGGTGGCGGTCCAGGCGCTCATGGGCGTGCACCGCGCGGGATGCATCGAGGCACAGAGGCCGACGATGGACGACGACGGCACTCCCTCTCCGCCCCTTTGGGGCGGAGAGGGCTGGGGTGAGGTGGGGTGCACGATAAGGGGACGATCTCGCCGCGGAGCCACACCTCACCCTCCCAACGCTGCGCGTTGGGCCCCTCCCTCTCCCCGCTTCGCGCGGAGAGGGGATCAAAAGTGCGTGGTGCGAGGCTGCGCATCAGAGGTCGCCTTCGGCTTCGGTCGAGCGGTTGTCGAGGAGCCCCGCGGGAGGATCGACGACGAGGCGGCCTTGCGCCAAATCGATTTCGGGCACGACCTGCTCGGTGAAGGGCACCAGGACGACGACGCCATCGGCCTTCTCGACCTCGAGATTACCGCCGGCGCCGAAGTCATGCACGGCGCGGACGCGGCCAAGCGGGCCGCCATCCTTCAGCAAGACGGCGAGGCCCACGAGGTCGGCGTGGTAGTACTCGTCGGGGGCGGGCGCGGGGAGCGCGTCGCGGGAGACATACAGACGGGTGCCCTTGAGGCGCTCGGCGCTGTTGCGGTCGGGGACGCCGTCGACGCGGCCGATGAGCTGACCGCGCACCGTGCCGCGGAGGGTGAGCGCAAAGCGGCGCTGGCCCTCCTCGTCCTCGAGCGGACCGTAGCCGGCAATGGCTTGGGGCTCGGCGGTAAAGCTCTTTACCCGCACCTCGCCCTTGACGCCATGCGCTCCGGTGATGACGCCCAGCATGACCCGTTGCTCCCGACCGCCGCCCAAGGCGCGCCTCAGGCCGCCGGCGGCGCGCCGGCCGCGGCTTCGGCAGCGCCGGCGGCACCCTTGGCGCGCTCTTGCGCCTTGGCGCGCGGCGCCGATTTCTTCGGCGTCTCGCGGATCTCGGGCTTGGGCCCGAGGCCGGCGTCGTGGAGGAAGCGCTGGATGCGCTCGCTTGGCAGGGCGCCCACTTTCATCCAGTGCTGGATGCGCTCGGTCTTCAGCACGACGCGGTCCTTGTGGCCCTTGTCGAGCATCGGGTTGTAGGTTCCGAGCTTCTCGATGAAGCGGCCGTCGCGGGGGCTCCGCGAATCCGCGACCACGATGCTGTAGAAGGGGCGCTTGTTGGTGCCGCCGCGCGCGAGGCGAATCTTCAGTCCCATAGGTCTCCTTTCGTGATAGAGCTCATTCCGCTTGATGCCGCACCGCCTCGATCTTGTGCCCGTCGGGATCGAGGACGAAGGCGGCGTAGTAGTTCGGGTGATAGAGCGGGCGCAGCCCCGGCTTGCCGTCGTCGCGGCCGCCGGCGGCGAGCGCCGCGCGATGGAAGGCATCGACCGCGGCGCGGCTCGGCGCCCGAAAGCAGAGATGGCCCGAGAGCGCCGTCCCGTCGGACGCCTGGCCGATCCAGAACGAGATCGCGCTTCCGGGGATATGCTCCACGCCATAGCCGGAGGTGTCGTTGAAATCGAAGAGGCGGCGATAGCCCAGCGGCGCCAGCACCGCGTCGTAGAACGCGCGCGCCCGCGTAATGTCGCGACAGCGGAGCGAGATATGGTCGATCATGGCGCTCATCGTCCGAAGCCGCTCCCTCCGCCGCCCCGCATCAGCGCGCCGATGCCATGGCGCATCAGGCCCTTCTTGCCGAGCTTGCCGAACTGCTTCATGGCGCTCGCCATGTCCTGATACTGTTTCAAGAGGACGTTGATCTGCTGCACGGTCGTGCCCGAACCGGCGGCGATGCGGCGCCGGCGCGACGCGTTCAGCAGCTTCGGATTGCGCCGCTCCTCTTTCGTCATCGAGGAGATGATCGCCTCCTGGCGCTTCAGCAGGCTTTCGTCGAGCCTGGATTCGTCGAGCTGCTTTTTGATCTTGGCGACGCCGGGCAGCATGCCCATGACGCCGCCCATGCCGCCCATCTTGCGCAGCTGCTTCAGCTGCCCCGCGAGATCGTCGAGATCGAAGTTGCCCTTCTGCACCTTGCGGGCGAGCTTCTCAGCTTCCTCGGCGTCGATGGTCTCGGCCGCCTTCTCGACGAGGCCGACGACGTCGCCCATGCCGAGGATGCGGCCGGCGACGCGCTCGGCGTGGAAGGGCTCAATGGCGTCGAGCTTCTCGCCGGTGCCGAGGAACTTGATCGGCTGTCCCGTCACCTGGCGCATGGAGAGCGCGGCGCCGCCGCGGGCGTCGCCGTCGACGCGGGTCAAGACGATGCCGGTGATGCCGATGCGCTCGGCGAAGGCTTTGGCGACATTGACCGCGTCCTGGCCGGTCATGCTGTCCGCCACCAGGAGGCTTTCGGTCGGACGCGTCGCATCGCGCACCGCCGCCACCTCGAGCATCAGCGGCTCGTCGATATGGAGGCGGCCGGCGGTGTCGAGAATGACAACGTCGTAGCCCTCGCGCTTCCCAACATCGAGCGCGCGCTGGGCGATTGCCACGGGGCGCTGGCCCGCGACGACGGGGAGCGCCGTCACCTCGACCTGGCGCGCCAGCACGGCGAGCTGCTCTTGCGCGGCGGGGCGCTGCACGTCGAGCGAGGCGAGCAGCACTTTCTTCCGCTCGCGCTGCTTCAGGACGCGGGCGATCTTGGCCGCCGTCGTGGTCTTGCCCGAGCCTTGGAGCCCCACCATCATCACCACCACCGGCGGGACGGCGTTGAGATTGAGGCCGGGCGCGGCCTCGCCGCCCAGCGTCGCCACGAGATGGTCGTGGACGATCTTCACCACCATCTGCGCCGGCGTCACCGAGCGCAGCACCTCCTGCCCTACCGCCTGCTCGCGCACGGCGTTGACGAAGTCCTTCACCACCGGCAGCGCGACATCGGCCTCGAGCAGCGCCACGCGGATCTCGCGCAGTGCGACGTTCACGTCCTCCTCGGAGAGCGCGCCATGGCGGCGCAGCCGGTCGAAGACGTCGGAGAGGCGGTTGCTCAGACTTTCGAACATGGCCATCCCAAAACCGAACGGGCCAGTGCGCGACACTCGCGGACTGGCCGGCCCCCTCAAGGGGCGAGCAATGCTTCAAGCGGAAGCGGAGCGAAACTAGGGGTGATGCGGCCGCTTTGTCAATCGGGCGCCCTAGAGCCAAGCCCGAGAGCATGGAATCAGCAACCCCCTCCCCCTTTGAGGGCTCAAGGGGGGAGGGGCATTGTGTCGGTCCATCTTTCCCGGAATGTGCCCTCGCCAGCGTCGACTCGACCAAGTGAGACGCGGCGGCTTTTCCGGTATCTTGCCCGCGGGGTTCGGCGATCGGCACAAGGACGCGGGGGGATGCCGTCCACACTGAGGTTGTTCTTGATTGCGGTCGCCATCGCCGCGCTGGCGCTGCGCTTGGCCTTTCTCGACACGCTCCCCGGCGTCAATGGCGACGAGGCGTGGTACGGCCTCTGGGTGTTGCGCTGCGTCCATGAGGGCGTTTGCCCGCTCCGCACCCCGAGCGGCAATCTCGTCAATCCCTTCTACATGGTCCTGGTGGCGATCTTCCAGACGGTGATCGGCATCCCTTCGGTGCTCGCCTTGCGGCTGCCGGCGGTGGTCGGCGGCCTGGGCTTCGTCGCCGCCGCCTATGGCCTCTGCCGTGCCGCCATCGGCCGCAACGCGGCGCTCATCTTCGCCTTGCTCGCGGCGGCGCTGCCGATCGACATCGCCTATTCCCGCTATGGCTGGGACACGGCCGAGATGGGCCTCGCCGCAACCCTGGTGCTGGCGACGGCGCTCCGCGGCCGCTGGCTCCTCGCTGTCCTCGCGCTGGCGGCAAGCCTGCTGGTTCACCCGACGGGCGTCTTCCTGCTGCCGATCATGCTGATGCTGCTGCTGCGCGAGACGGCCGAGGAGCGGCGGACGCCGACCCGGAACCTGGTGCTGGCGGGCATTTTCTTCATCTGCGCGGCGGCGGGAACCGCAGTCGGCATCGGCCTCCACGACAAGCTGTCGCTGGGCCTCCCCAACCCACCTTTCGGCGCCAGCTACGCCCTCACCGTCACGGCGGGGATCGTCCACGTCTTCAGCGGTGCCACGATCGCGGCCTATCTTTCCGGCGGCAATCCGGGATGGGGCGTCGATCTCTTCACCGGCGCAGTGCTGGTGCTGGCCGTGCTGATTCTTGCCCGCCGCATTCCCGCCGACGCCGAGTCCATCGAAACGGCGACGCTCTTCGGCGTGCTGCTCTCGGTCCTGGCCTTCGGCCTAGTGGGCGGCCCCGTGGCGCTCTCACCGGGATGGGAGCGCTATGCGATGGTCCTGGTGGCGCCGGTGCTGCTCATCGTCGCCTTGGCGCTGAACCGCGCCGCCCCGACGCGCCCCCAGGCGGCCGTGACGGCGGCGGCGCTGCTCGGGACAGTCTGGATGGTGTCCTTCTTCGCCGCCTACATGCTAGCGATGCTGCGCAGCGGCGGACGGGAAGCGGACCCGGCGACGGCGGGGTATGGCGATCCCAAGCAGCAGGCCGCGGTCTTTCTTGCTGTCGAATCCGCCGGGCGGCCGAGCCTGGTGGCGGGCGAGAACTGGTGGATCACGGAGCCGCTGCTCTATTTCACCTACGGCAAGCCCCCGCTCCGCGTCATCGACGCGGCGGCGGTCGAGGACTGGAACGCGGTCACCGACGCCGTCACCTTTCCCGGCAGCGCGCTCGACCGACGCTTTGCCGAGACGCGGCAGCCGCAGCACATCATCCGCGACCGCGGCGGACGGCCGGCGATCGATGTGTGGCACTTGCGGGACACGGTGACGCAGTAGGACTAACTAGGATCCAGAAGCCCAATTTCTCGAATGTGTGTGACAAAGCGGTGAGTGGGAACTGACATTCGTGTCAGGCGCAGCCTCCGCATTGGCCGGTGTCTCGATGGAAACGTTCGCGATCGAACATGCTGGCCTTATGTTTCGAGCGTCATGGCGCCGGCCGCCGCAAGGCGGCGCCCAACGCGGCGCTCGCGAGCAAAGCACCCAAGCCCCAGATCCAAATCAAATAGGCGACTACTGTGAGCCAGAGCCGTACCACAGTAAGATCCGACCAAAACGCCGTATCAGGGAGAGAAATAAGCACCAGGTTGAGCGAGACCAGAAACGCGATGAGCACGATGGCATAGAGTGGCTTCCGCAGACGGTCGATCCTTGCGGCCGAGGCGGGATAGCTCGCAAGGTAGAGGCTTGGCACGATC
Source organism: Allostellaceae bacterium (assembly GCA_035515835.1). Classification (GTDB taxonomy): domain Bacteria; phylum Pseudomonadota; class Alphaproteobacteria; order ATCC43930; family CGMCC-115725; genus DAHUYF01. The sequence continues at coordinate 5,374 of DATJAV010000231.1, read as the reverse complement.
AAGAAGAGGACGAAGCCGACAACCGCGATCAGGTGAGGCAGCACTCCCAGGAAACCCTTGATCAGATCGAGCCGCTCCAGGAATTCGATGTCGATCAGCTGCGCCAGGAGCTGAGCCGCGGGCCAGGCTCCGGGCCAGATGCGCTTGAAGAGCTCCTTCATTGGCGGCTCAGCGCTGATCCGAAGCCGGAGCCAAAAGGTATAGATCCATCGCCGCGAGGCCGCGGCGATCCGAATCCACAAAGGTGATCCGAGTTGGGCGGATCACCTTGGGTCCCGTGGGCGTGCGATAGGTAATCCGCGTCACCTCTCTGCCGATCCGAAAGGTGCGCTCGCCGAGGTCCGGTCCTGCGGACTCCGCAATCCGAAATGTGAGAGGCCGCCCTTGCGACGCCTGGTCTGCAAACGCGAGTTCGACTGTCTCGCCCAGGTCGTGGGCCTCGAACCGCAGCGCCACGGGCTGCAGGCTGTCTTGCGGCTGATTTCGTCGCGTCGGCAGCGAAGCAATGAGCCACGTCAGCACGCGGTCGGTGATCACCGCGACTTTGCTTTTCTCTTTCAGGATCTTAACGTCGTATTGGTCGCGGTTCTGGCCGAGATAGAGAAGGGTCGACTCGTACTGGGCGTCCCGCGTCACGAACGGATCGTTCTGCGCCAGATAGCCGCCGTCGCGCGTCCACACGTTGCTCAGATTCGTGCCGACGAGGTCCACGTAGTACTCGTGCTTGGCGCCCGCGATCTGCACGCAGTTGATGATCTCGCTCCGATCTTTCGTAACCGGTTCCGCAACGCTGTCGACGTTCACGACGAGAGATTCGAAGTTCAGTTGTTGCGGTCTGAGAGACGGGCAGAGCTTGCGGAAGTCCGTTACCGTTTGGGCCGCGGCGACTTGGACCGAAAACGGCAACGTAGCAAGCACAAGCCCCGCAAACCGCACCAGCGTCCTCATGCGTCCCCTCCATCGCAGCAGTCGTTATCTCGACAAATTCTGTTGCGGCGCACAAGCATAGGCCGAGCCACATGCCGGCGCATGCCCGTGATGGGTCCCAAGATCCCCTCGGAGGGTTAGGGCGCGTCCCGCGCTCGGCCGGGCTCTCGTGAACCGAGCCGCAAGAGCGTCTCGGAGAGGGGAAGAAAAGTGTCATTCGTGGTGGTCGAGCTTTTGCAGGAGGTCGGTGGCGGTGGCGGCGATGGTGCTGTTGGGGGCCAACGTAATGGCCTCCTTAAGCCAGGGGCGGGCGGAGTCCTTGTCGTCCTGGGCGAGAGCGCTACGGCCGGCGCGCAGCAGGAAATCGGCGGCGGCGGCGTTGTCACCGGCGCGGCGGGCGGCTTCGCCGGCGACGGCGAGCGCGCGCGCCAGGCCGCGATAGTCGAGCGTGTCCTGGCGGAGCTGCGCGGCGCGCTCGGCCTTTTGGCGGGCGCGGGCGGGATCGCCTTGGCGGAGCGCGAGGCGGGCGGCGAGCTCGGCGGCGTCCCCCTGGAGCGAGGGCTGCGTCGGCGTGGCGAGCGCCGCTAGGGCGGCGGCGAGGCCGCTCGTGTCGTTCTTCTCGTCGGCGATGAGGCCACGAAGAAAGGTGGCGCGGGCGGCGGCTTCGGGATTGTTCTCGCCGGCAACGCGCGCCGCGAGCACATCGGCGTCCGCGACAGAATGGAGGCGATAGAGCGCCGTCGCTTCGACGAGCAGCAAGGCCGGCGAAGGCTTGGCGCCGCGGCGCTCGAGCTCGGCGCGCGTGGCCCGCGCATCGGCGAGCGCGCGGTCGGCCATGTTGTTGTCGAGCTCGGCGACGGCGAGGTTGTAGCCGATATCGCCGATGGCGCCGAGATCGTCGCGCTCCTGCGCACGCGTCAAGGCGGCGCGATAGTCGGCGACGGCTTCCGCCGGACGCTCCAGGTCATAGGCCAGGCGGGCGGCACGGGTCTCGCGCTGCAGCGTCTCGTCGGGGGGCGGCCCGCTGGGACGCGCATCGCCGCCGCAGCCGGCGAGGAGCACCGGCAGCAGCAACAGCCATGCTCTCAAGGACGCACCTGCGTCGAAGGCAAGGGCACGCGCTCGGGCGGCAGCGGGGACCCGCCCAGGATCCAGTTGGTGCGCAGCTGGCCTGCCAGCAGCTCGAATTGGCGCGCCGTCTGCTGCAGCTGCGTCACCAGGCTCGGCAGGTTCTCGGTGCCGCTTTCGACGTTGTTCACCACGGCCGGCAAGCGCGTCGATGCCTTCTCGATGTCGCGCAGCGTGCCCTGCAGCGAGGCCAGCGCGCGATTGGCCTGGCGGAGCAGATCGGGCACGCCGCCCTCCTTGGCATTGACGCTCTCGGTGAGCGCCTTGACGTTGCCCATCGCCGTGTCGAGCTTGGCGATGACGCCGGTGATGGTGCCGACATCGCCCCGCGCCTCGGCGATCGCCGCCTCGAGGTCGCGCATCAGGCCTTCATCATTGACGAGGCGGCCGAGATTGCCCTCGCCCTTCTCGATGCGCTGGGCGACATCGGCAAGCGCGTGGGTGGTGCGGCCGGCATCGTCGAGGATCGGGAACACTTTCTCGCGCACCTGGTCGATGAGGGCGCCCACGCCTTCGGTCGGATCGCGCTCGGTGACGGCGTCGATCACGGCGTAGTTCCAGTCGAGCTCCGGCCCGGTACCGCGGCGGACATCGACATAGGCCGCGCCGGCGACGCCGAAGCGGCGGCGGATGACCGCCTTGCTGTCGCGGCGGATGAAAGCGCGCGCCTGGTCGTCGAGCTCGGCCTCGGCATAGATCTGTTGGCCGGGATTGACGACGACGCGCTCGACGCTGCCCATGCGGATACCGAGCACCTCGACATCGGCGCCGACCGAGAGGCCGCCGACGCCCGCTTCCGGCAGCGTAATGCGGAGCCGCGCCACTGGACGGAACCAGTCGCGCAGCACGCCCGCCTGCAGCACGGCGCCGAAGAAGAGCAGCAGCGCCAGGACGACGAGCGCGCCTACCCATTCATCGGCATGGCGCAAGCGCATCATGGCGCGCGCCCTACCGGGACGAGGCCGCTCTCGGCAAGCCGCCAGCGATGCGTCGCGGGGAAGGTGCGGTCGCGCCAGACGAGCTCACTGCGCGTCAGCCAAATCGCCGCAGCGCCGCGGGCGCGGGCGGCGGCGAGGAGTTGAAGGAGCGCGGTCTTGAGCTCGGCCCATTGGCCGGAGACCGGGCTCTCCAGCAGCAGCAGCAGCGGCTCGCCGAGGAATGCGCGCACGCAAGCGGCGCCGGCGAGGTCGCGCGGCGAGAGGTCGGCGGGGCGCTCGAGCGGCAGGCCGGGAAGGCCGAAGCTCAAGGCAAGCGCGGTGGCGCGGTCGCGCAGCGCGCCGCGATCGAGGCGCGTGTGATGGAGCTGCGGCAGCAGGATGTTGGCGGCGACGTCGAGAAACGGGATCCAGCCGCCGGCGGCGAAGACGCGGCCGATGCGGCCGCGCAGCGCCGCGGCAAAGTCATGCGGCAGGACCGTCCAGTCGCGGCCGAGGAAGCGCACGCCGCCTTGAGCCAACGGCACGAGGCCGGAGCAGAGATCGGCAAGACGGCGGGATTGGGCGACATCGGGCGCGTCGATGAGGGCGAGGTCACCGGCTTCGAGACGCAGATTGTAAAGCGGCGGCGGCGCCGCGCCGGGCTCGGCGACGGGCTGGGCGCGGGCGATGTCGAGGATGGCGGCGTCTTCAGCCATGCGTCAGACCGCGAAGCTCAGGGCGATGCTCGCGAAGAGGATGGCGAGCGTCCCGCGGATGAAGCCGCGCGGCAGCACCCGTGCCGCGTCGTCCCTGGGGCCCGCCTCGAGGCCGGTCAGCGCCGCGGTCAGCGCCACCAGCAGGCCGATGGTCAGCATCTTCGCCGGGAACACGACGTAGTCGACCGGGCGCATAGCCCGAAGCACGCCGTCGAGAAAGGACCAGAGCGATGCCGTCACCGCGCCCAGCAGGCTGCCCGCGACGAAGCCGGTGACGAGCGCCGCGACGACGAAGAGCACGGCCAGCGTGAAAGCCGCGACCGCGAGCGCCGCGGCGCGTGGCAGCACCAGCAGCTGGAAAGGGTCGAGCCCTTGCGCCGCGAGCGCGTCCACCTGGCCGCCGGCGCGCAACAGGGCGAGCTCCGACAGCGCCACCATGCCGCTCCGGCCGAGCAGGATGAATCCCACCAGTATCGGCGTCAGCTCGCGCACCACGACAATGACGATGACCGAGCCGATGAGCCCGGCCTCGCCGGCTTGCGAAAGCCAGTAGAGGGTCTGCGACACCATGGCGAGGCCGATCAGCACCGCCGTCACCAGCGTCGCCGCCAGGCCGCCGCCCACGGATTGGCGGAGCGCACGGCGAAACTCGGCGCGCACGGTGCGGCGCCAGTTGGCGGGACGCGGCACCTCGCGCAGCACGCCCCAGGCCAGCGACGACAGCAGCAGCAGGAAGCGCGTCCGCGCCCGCGTGCCGCCGCCGATGCCCGCGAGCGCGCGGCGGAGCCGCCCCGGCGCTGGCGCGAGCGCGGCCTCGCTCACAGCCGCCCCGAGAGGACGAAGGTCTCGGCCTCGCCGACCAAGGGCAGGTAGAAACGCCCGCGCGGGCGAAAAAGAAACTCCTGCCGCAGCTGCGCGTAAGCCGCCTCGGTCGTCTGGATGCTGCCGGGGAGCGCGGTGCGGGCCATGCCTTCGGCGGTGCTGACCGCCTCGCCCCAGAGGTTGAAGATCTGCGGATCGCTGCCGACCACGCCGCCGATAGCGATGCCATGATCGAGGCCGATGCGGAACTCGGGCGGCTTGTCGCTCTCCTCGAAGAGCGAGCGGCAGCGCTCGCGCAGCGAGAGCGCCGCGTCGGCGATGCGGATGGCGGCGTCGCCGGCGGCCTCCTCGAACCCGGCCGCGGCAATCATCTCCTGGCCGACCAGCTTCACATAGGGAATGTCATGCGCGACCGCGATGTGCTGCAGCGCGCAGACGATCTCGTCCGAAAGCGAGCGTTGGCCGTCGGGCGCGCGCGCTGCCATCGCCGAGGGATCGGTGAGCTGAAGCACCATGGCGGAGAGACCGCCAAAGACCTCGCCTTCGATCGCCGCGGGATCGAGCGCGCGACGCCGCAAATCGGCCTCATGGCTGCGGCGCGCGGTGGAAGCGGCAACGGGCGCGGCCCGCGCGCGCTTTTCTTCCGCCCGCGCCGCCGGAACGTCGCCCAGCCCGGGCGCGATCATATTGGCGACGGCGCGCGCGAAATCCTTGGTGCCGGTGGCACCCTCCGCGTCCTCGAGCCAGACAGCGCCGACGACGCGCCCCTGCCGGCGCACCGGCACGGCCATCAGCGATCGCGTCCCGAGGGGCGCCATCAGGATGCGATAGAGCTCCGCCGTGCGGCGGTCGCGCGCGGCATCG
>DATJAV010000230.1:0-16980 GCA_035515835.1 Allostellaceae bacterium | reverse complement strand
ACGAACAGCATCGCGCGGCGCAGGCGCAAAGGCCCCGCGCGAGCACGCGGGGCCCGGTAGCGTCTCTCTCGTTGCTCGGTGCGCGTCAAGCGCCTATCGACGGGCCTCTTGGTCGTCATGCGCCGCGGTGAACACGGCGATGCAGCCCTGGGCATCGTTGCCGCCGGCATTCGAGCAGACATTGAGCCCGGCGGTGCTGGGGATCGGCACATAGACCTGATCGAAGACCGGGTCGGCGGCGACCGAATGAGCCTGTCCATGCGGGCTTGCGGCCGTATTGGGGAGGCCGGTCGCTACGCTCTGGTCGGCGGCAATCCCCTCCTTGCCGTCGGCGTCGATGATGCCCAGTTGCTGCGGCGTGGCGCCCCCCGAGCGCGCGAGAAAGTACTGGTCGTCGCCGTCACTGAACGAGACCTGGTCGCTGCCGTCCTCTCTCGGCAGTGTCGCGATGACGTCGCCGTTGCGATCGTCGATGATCACGGTCGACGGCACCGTCGCGTTCGGGTCGTTGCAGCCGAGCAGGATCTGGTGATCGGGGCCGATCGCCATGCCCTGCGGACCGGCGCAGTTGGCGAGCGGAATGCTGAAGACCTTCTCGATCTGCAGCGTATCCGGCGAGATCGTCACGACCGCGCCCGGCTGCGTGTCGTTGCCCGGCCCGTTGACCTCGGGGAGGTTGAGATAGAACTTGCCGGTGCGCCGATCCCATTGGCACTGCTCGATCCCGTTGGTGGCCGCCGGACTCTCGACCGTGCCGCCGGATGCCACCGTGCCGTTCATGGTGATTTGCTGCAGGATGCTGTGGTTTTCGCTCGAGATGATCGAGATGAAGGGGAAGGGCGTCTCGGCGTCGTTCGCCACCAGCACCAGCTTGTCGCGCGGATCGAAGCACAGCTCGTCGGCGCGGTTGACACCGCCCGTGAAGATCACGTCCGTGGTCTTCTGCGAGAAGAGATCGATCACCTTGACCTCGCTGGGGCCGTCTCCCGCCCAGACCTCGCGGTGGCCGACGGTGATCACGCCGTTCGGTCCGGCGTTGTTGTTGCTGGGGGTCGCCCCCGCGAAGGCCGGCATCGCCGTGAGCTGGACGAGAACGGTATTGGTGGCCGTGTCGATCAAGTCGACGCTCTTGTTGGTGCGGTCTCCCAGGAGATAGAGGCCGATCACCGGATCGACGAAGCTGATGTCGAAGGACGTGACCTTGGCCGCCCCCGGCAGCGTTATCGCCGTTCTGGCGGTAAAGACCTCGTCGGCCGACGCGAGGGTTCCGACAAGCAGCAGCGCGGCTCCCGCCGCGAGCGCCGCCCACCGATGCAGATAGGTCGGCCTCGTCTCCAGATTATGTCTAGGCATTTGCTCCTCCGGCGCCGTCGCATGCCGCGCCGCCGGGACGCCATGGAAACGAGCCCCGTTTGGGCGCGCCCCTCCGTTGCCAGTGATGATCGGCTGGCGATGGCGATCTGGGGCAATCATCGTGGTAGCTTCGCCTTCGCTTTTTCTGTCGAAGCCGCGAATATCATAACCACCGGTCGCGGCGCCGTGCCATGATGAAAGCGGGTCGATTGTCTCGCCCAAACTGATCGGCTGATCAGTTCGCGCAACGCCAAAAATATCGTCGTCTCTCGCCAAATCAGCCGATTGACCGGCCCCTGTGGTGGGTCGCCGAATGCGCTGATCTTCTCGGCCCCGCGATCGGACGGCCTCGCCAGGATTGTCCGCAAAACTGCGTGCGGTCTCCCAGGGTCGACGATGACCTCCGAGGTCATTGAGCGGTCGGCTCGGCCGGGTTAGCGTCGGCTCCCCACTGGGCGAGGTGTCTCTGGCATGAGCGACGTCGTCGACCCCGGGCGTCAGGTGGCCGTGGTCACCGGCGGCGGGCGTGGGCTCGGCCGCGCCTTTGCGCGCGCGCTTGCCGGCGCCGGCGCCGCTGTGGCCGTCATCGCCCGCTCGGCGGCCGAGCTGGCGGAGACGGCGGCGCTGATCGAGCGGTCGGGGGGCGTGGCGCACGCCTTCCCGGCCGACGTGACCGATGCCTCGGCGATCACGGGTTGCCTCGCCGAGATCGAGCGCCGCCTCGGCCCGGTCGGTCTCCTCGTCAACAACGCCGGCGCGCTGGGCCCGCTGGGACCGGTCGCCGAGACCGACATCGCCGATTGGTGGCAGGCGCTCGACGTCAATCTGCGCGGCCCCGTGCTCTGCACCAGGGCCGTGCTGCCCGGCATGATCGCCCGGCGGCACGGGCGCATCGTCAATGTCGCGAGCGGCGCCGGCGCGCGGGCGATCGCGCATTTCTCCGCCTATGTCGTGAGCAAGACAGCGCTGCTGCGCTTCACCGAATGCGTCGCCATCGAGACGCGGCCAGCCGGCGTCGCCGTGTTCGCGCTGGGACCGGGCACCGTGCGCACGGCGCTGGCCGAGCATTCGCTTGCCTCGCCCGAGGGGCGGACGTGGCTGCCCTGGTTTCGTGCGATCTTCGACGAAGGTCGCGACCTGCCGCCGGAGCGGCCGGCGCGACTCTTGCTGGCCCTGGCGTCCGGCCGTTACGACGCGCTCTCCGGCTGCTACCTCACCGTATTCGACGATCTCGATGCGATCCTCGCCCGCGCCGATGCGGTCGAGCGCGAGAAGCTCCACGTGCTACGCGTCGACACGGCGATGAAGGCGCCATAACCGATCGCGAGCGGCTAGGTCAGCTGATTGAGCGGTCGGAGCGGCTTGCCGTCGAGAAAAGCGCGGATGCCGTCGACCGCCTGAGCGTAGAGAAGGCGATAGTTTTCCTCGGTGACGTAGCCGAGATGCGGCGTGATCACGACGTTGTCGAGCGCCAGCACGGGATGATCCTTCGGCAGTGGCTCGGGCTCGAAGACGTCGAGCCCGGCACCGGCGATGCGCCGCTCGCGCAGGGCCGTCAGAAGCGCTTCCTCGTCGACGATGGGACCGCGCGAGGTGTTGACGAGGAAGGCGCTGCGCTTCATCCGCCCGATCTCGGCGGCGCCGACGAGGCCGCGCGAGCGCGGGCTCAGCACGAGATGGACGCTGACGACGTCGGCGCGAGCGAAGAGCGCGTCCTTGGCGACGAGCGCGGCGCCCGCCGCGGCGGCGCGCTCGGCGGTGAGATTCTGGCTCCAGGCGATCACGTCCATGCCGAAAGCCTTGCCGATCGCAGCCACTTGGCCGCCGAGCCGCCCGAGGCCGACGAGGCCCAAGGTCTTGCCCTTGAGGCCGATGCCGAGCGTCGTCTGCCAGCGCCCCTCACGCGCCGCGCGGTCCTCGGCGGCGATGTGGCGGAAGAGGGCGAGGATCAAGCCCCAAGCGAGCTCCGCCGTGGGATAGGGCAGCATATCTGTGCCGCACACCTGTACCTTGCGCTCGGTCGCGGCCGCGACGTCGATCGCCGCGTTGCGCATCCCGGCGGTGACGATGAGCTGCAGATTTGGCAGCTTTGCCAGGAGCGAGGCCGGAAACGGCGTCCGCTCGCGCATCAGCACCGCGCACTCGAAGACGTGGAGCCGCTGCGCCACCTCGTCCTCATCGTCGAGATGGTCGCTGAAGGCGGTCATCTGCGCCCGCGGATGGAGGCTCTGCCAGTCCGCCAGCTGCAGTGCCATGCACTGATAATCGTCGAGGATCGCCACGCGGATCATCGGATGACGCATAGCCGCCGCGGGCTTGCGAGGCAAGTTTTCCCTCGTCGGTTCTGCTAGTCTGAACCGACGAGGGATCGACAACGGACCACTGACGACCGAGGGAGCGATGGCCGAGATGCGTTGCGACGTGCTGGTGGTGGGGGCGGGAAATGCGGCGCTCTGCGCGGCCTTGGCGGCGCGCGAGCGGACGGACAAGGTCGTCGTCCTGGAGCGGGCACCCGAGGCCGAGTGCGGCGGCAACAGCCGCTTTACCGCGGGCGCCATCCGCACCGTCTACAACGGCGTCGACGATCTGAAGAAACTGATCCCCGATCTCACCGAGGCCGAGATCGCGCGCACCGATTACGGCACCTATACGCGCGAGCAGTTCTACGACGACATGGCGCGGATTACGCAATATCGCGGCAATCCCGACATGGTCGAGCGCCTGATCGAGCGAAGCTTCGAGACGCTGGTGTGGATGCGCGGCAAGGGCGTGCGCTTTCTGCCCGCCTATGGCCGCCAGGCCTTCAAGGTCGGCGACAAGACGCGCTTCTGGGGCGGCCTTACCGTCGAGGCGTATGGCGGCGGCCCCGGCCTCGTCGCCGCGCTCCATGCCGCCGCCGGCCGCAACGGCATCGACATTCTCTATGGCACGCGCGCGCTCGGTCTCCTGCTCGACGAGCGCCGCCGCGTCTGCGGCGTTCGCGCCCGCCAGGTTCATCGCAGCATCGACATCGCCGCCACGTCCGTGGTGCTGGCTTGCGGCGGCTTCGAGGCCAATGCCGAGTGGCGCACGCGCTATCTCGGTCCCGGCTGGGATCTCGCCAAGGTGCGCGGCACGCGCTTCAACACCGGCGACGGCATCCGCATGGCGATCGACGCCGGCGCCATGCCTTATGGCAACTGGTCGGGTTGTCACGCGGTCGGCTGGGACCGGAACGCGCCCGAATTCGGCGATCTCGCGGTCGGCGACGGCTTCCAGAAGCATTCCTATCCGCTCGGCATCATGGTCAATGCCACCGGCCGCCGCTTCGTCGACGAGGGTGCCGATTTCCGCAACTACACCTATGCCAAATACGGCCGCGCCATCCTGGAACAGCCGCAGCAATTCGCCTGGCAGGTGTTCGACGCCAAGGTGCTGCCCATGCTGCGCGACGAGTACCGCATTCGCCAGGTGACCAGAGCGCGCGCCGACAGCATCGAGGCGCTGGCGCCGAAGCTCGAGGGCGTCGACCGCGCTGCCTTCATCGCCGAGGTTGCCGCCTTCAATCGCGCCGTGCGCACCGACATTCCCTTCGATCCCTCGGTCAAGGACGGCCGCTGCACCACTGGCCTCGCCGTGCCGAAATCGAACTGGGCCAACCCGCTCGTCCAGCCGCCCTTCGAGGCCTACCAGATCACCTGCGGCATCACCTTCACCTTCGGCGGCCTGCGCATTGATGGCGGCGGCCGCGTCATCGACAGCGAGGGCGAGGTGATGCCGGGACTTTACGCGGCCGGCGAGCTGGTCGGCGGCCTCTTTTATTTCAACTACCCCGGCGGCACCGGCCTCATGTCGGGTGCCGTCTTCGGTCGGCTCGCGGGTCAATCGGCCGGCGAGGCGGCGGCCGTCGTGGCTTGAGGCCCTGCGCATTGATCTCGGCCCTCGTCGACAAGGAGATCGCCGCGCCGGCGCTGCTCCGCCTTCTCGCCTATTGGGAGGCGAAGCGGGGCGAGCGGCGCTGGCCCGGGCGCAGCGACATCGATCCGGTCGACTTCCCCTATGTGCTCGGCAACGTCACCCTGATCGACGTGCTGGGGTCGCCGCCGCAGTTTCGCATCCGGCTCTTCGGCGACAATCTCGCGCGCAAGATCGGCGTCGAGCTGACCGGCCAGACGCTGGACGCCATCCCCTTTCCCGAGCTGCGCGACCATCTGACGATGCGCTGTCGTCAGATCGTCGAGCGCGGCACGCCTTACCGCACGAAGGGCGAATATCTCATGGATGGCCGCCAGTCGCGGCACGAGATGCTGGCGCTCCCCCTCTCCACCGATGGCGTAGGGATCGACATGCTGCTGGTCGCCTTCTGGTTCACCGAGCGGCAGCGCTACCGCCCCTTCTCCTGAGCGGGATTGTTGCCGCCAACCCGGCGATCTGCTAGGGCAGTGCATGGCCATTCCTTCCGTCAGCAGCCGGAAGCCGCCTCAGTTCAAGGCGCCGCTGGCCGTCGGCGACATTGCCCCGGATTGCGCCTTGAAATCGCTTGGCGGCGAGGTCGTCGATCTTCGCGGCGACGCCATCGCGGGCCACCCCATCGCCATCGTCTTTTGCCCGAAATTCTCCTCGGCGGTGACCGCGGCGCTCGCTGCGTTGCTTGCCCGGCGCGACGACCTCGATCGCTTCGACGCCAAGCTCTTCGCCGTCACGCTCGAGGGCGCGCGCGTCGCCATGGAGCAAGGCTTGCCGATGCCGGTACTGCTCGATCGCACGGGCGATACCTTCCGCGCCTTCAACGCCGGCACGCGGGAGCTCCCGACCACCATCGTATTGCGGCCCAATCACCACGTCTTCGCCATCTGCAAGGAAGCGGGGATGGCGCAACCGGCTGAGACACTGGCGGCGCTGGAGCGGATCGTGGCCGAGCGTCGCAGCGTGGTGATGCGTCCCCATCCCCCGGTGCTGATCGTGCCGGAGGTGCTGAGCCGCACCGATTGCGCCCGCCTCATCAACGTCTATCGCACAAGGGGCCAGGTCTTCGTCGAGCCGCGGCACGGCGATGACGACATCGCCACCGACTACAAGATGCGCATTCCGGAATACGGCCGACGCGACCGCATCGACCATTGGCTGGTCGAGGCGGAGACGGTGAGCTTCATCGACAGCCGCCTGCAGACGCGGCTCTTTCCCGACATCCATCGCGCCTTCCAATACCAGATCACGCGGCGCGAGCGCATGCGCATCGGCTGCTATGAGGGCGAGCGCGGCGGCGAGCTGCACGGGCATCGCGACAATGCCGAGCCGATCGCGGCCTATCGCCGCTTCGCCGTCTCGATCAACCTCAATACGGAAGAGTTCGAGGGCGGCGATCTGCGCTTTCCCGAATTCGGCGACCAGCGCTATCGGCCGGAGACGGGCGCCGCCATCGTCTTCTCTTGCTCGCTCCTCCACGAGGCGATGCGCGTCATCTCCGGCACGCGCTTCGTCCTCCTCGCCTTCCTCTTCGGTGACCACTAGGGGCCTCAGCTGTCCGATTTTTAGGGAACGCAGAGGGCGCGGAGGTTACGCGGAGGCGGGAGAGCATCTGCCTTCTCCGCGTCCTCGGCGAAGCCGCCCCTTCTTCTTGCTCCAGCCCGTCTCAACGTCGATCGGCGATCGGCGCGCTCGCCGGAGCAAAATTCCGCTCGTCGATGTTGATAGATTGCTGCTGCATCGGAACCGACCGGGATGGCGCGTCGTACTCGCGAGCTTCAGGGGGAGATCTGCCGCTTGAACCGGCTCATCGCCCGGATTAAGGCGAAGCCCGCCGACGAATGGGCGACGTGGTCGGCGACGCTCCGCGACCTCGTCGAGGAGCGGGAAGTGTTGGGTTTCCTCGTCTCTAACCGCCGTCTCGAGGCGAGCAAGAAAGTGGTGAGCTTCCGGCGCTGGCGCGACGGCCCCTGGGCGGCCTAAGTACTGCTTTTCGCAAATATGATGCCGTAATCTGGAGGGTGCCTTTGCCGAGGTTAGCACGGTCAGCGGACTCGATATGGCTCTCACGCACTCGACCGGATACGTCACCGTAATTGCGAATCGTAGGACTAAGGCATTAGTCGAGGGGCGGTGGCCGGAACGGCGCCGCCTGCTGCATCCACCGGGTAAGCCGCGCCGCCGGTAGAATCCAGACCGTCCCGGCCACGGCATAAAGGAGCGCCGCCGTCCAGCCCTGGTCGGGCAGCAGCCAGAGCGCCAGTCGCGCGACCGCGAGCGCATAGGCCGCGAGCACCAAGACGAGCGCCAGCGTGCCGATTAGGATGCGGAGCCGCATGCGCCATCCTCGCCAACCCGCCCCAGCGGGCGCAACCGCCCGATTTTTTGCCACAATCTCGGGGCTATCCTAAAAAAAGCGGTCGCGGGACAGGCTTCCGACGCAACTTGGGCAGGAGGACAGGTGGATTTCCGGGCGGCGGTGGCGGCGATGCTGGTGCTGCCGCTGGGCGAGGCCTTGGCCGATGAGGGGCCGCCGGCTTGCACTCCGGCGCCGGCGGCAAAATGCACCGGCGCCGCTCTTGCCGCGGCCGATCTCCACGGCGCCGACCTCGAGAGCATCGCGCTCGACGGGGCGGATTTGGCCAAAGCCAATCTCGAAGGCGCCAATCTCGCCCGAGCGAAGTTGCGGGGGGCGCATGTGCAAGGCGCGCTCATGCAGCTCGCCGACCTCTATCGCGCCGACCTCACCCTGACCGATTTCGCGGGTGCCGATCTCGAAGTGGCGGATCTCACGCGGGGCGATCTCGACCATACCAAGCTGCAAGGCGCCGACCTGCGCGGCACGGTCCTGCGCGGGACCAACATCGCCTTCGGGCAGTTTCAGAAGGCCAATCTCGAGGGTGCCAATCTGCAGGAAGCGCATATGACCGACAGCCGGCTCGACGACGCCGATCTCAAGGGCGCGGATCTGCGTGGTGCGGTCATCTACTATACGATCGTTCGCAACGTCGAACTTGCGCGACGCCAAGCTGCGCGAGGCCAATCTGAGCCGCTCCGATTTCAGCGGCGCCGACCTCACCGGCGCCGATGTCACCGACGCCGATCTCAGGGGTGCGAAGCTCGGGGGTGCAACCTGGGTCGATGGCTGTCGGCTGCTGCCGAAAGGGCAGTGCCGGCAGAGCCGGCTCAGCACCCTCGATCTCACCGAGGTCGACCTCACCCAATCCGACCTCCACGGCGCGCAGCTGCAGCACGCGCTCTTGGCCGGGGCGGTGCTGGTTCGGGCCGATCTTGGCGAGGCCAACCTGGCCGAAGCCGACTTGCGCGGCGCCCGGCTTTCGTCAGCGGTGCTGCGCGGCGCCGATCTTGGCAAGACGCGACTCTCGGGCGTCGATCTGCAAAATGCCGATCTGAGCGGCGCCCGCCTCGCCGGCGCCGATCTCGGCGAGGCGGACCTCCGCGGCGCGGTCCTCGCGGGTGCCGAGGTTGCCGGCGCCGATTTCCGCGACGCCAAGCTCGAAGGCGCGACCTGGCTCGACGGCTGCACCTTCGTGGCGCGAGGACACTGCGCCGGGATCGCCGTCACCGGTGCCATTTTTCCCGGTGCGAGCCTCGCGGCCATCGACTTCAAGGGCGCCAAGCTCGCGCAGCTTCACGTGGGCGAGGCCGACCTCCACGGCGCCGATCTCAGCGACGCCGATCTCGGCGAGGCCTATATGCGCGGCGCCAATTTGCGGCAGGCGAAGCTCGCGGGAGCGCATCTGCAGAAAGCCGATCTCGCCTCGGCCGTGCTGATCGAGGCCGATCTCAGCAACGCCGATTTTACCGGCGCGAGCCTCCTTTATGCCGATCTCGCCCAGGCCAACCTCGCGGGCGCCAATTTTCGCCGGCGCCGATCTGCGCGACGCTATCTGGACGGATGGGCACAAATGCCGAGGCGGGACACCAGGCCAGTGCGATTGACCAGCCTTCACCGCCGCCGCGCGCTCGCCGTGCTCGCGCTGATCCTTGCCGGCGTTTCGAGCGCCGTGGCCGAGGACAAGAAGGCGACCTTCGCCGCCATCAACCCGCCGGCCGTGGTCAAGAACCTCAAGATCGAGGTTACCGGCTTGACGCTCGACGGTGCTCCCCTCGGCCGCTGCGATGACGTGCGGCGGCTGAAGAACGGCGTTTGCCTCAAGCCGCAGCCGATCGGTCCCGGGCCCCATGTCGTGGAGGTCACGCTCGAGCCCTTCAGCTCGACTTATTTTCGCGGCGTCTTCAAGTTCACCGCTGGCGTGCGCGGCGACTTCGTGCTCGATCTCGCCAAGTTCGCCATGAGCGATCAGCAAGACGAATATCTCCAGCTGCACGGCAGCTTGGCGCCGGTCGAAGGCTGCATCCCGACGGTGGAACGCATCGCCAGCCTCTCAAGCTGCGGCAGCGACGGTCTCGACGAGGTATCGCAAGCCTTTCTCGATGCGGCGCGCGCCTGCGGCAATGGCAAGGCCGATCACGACGCGCTGGAGCGTGCTTTGGCCCAGGCTCTCGCCGTGCATTTCAAGCTCGACATCCATCGCTGCTATGACGCCGCCTCGCTCGAGCGATTGCCGGGGGTCATCACCGCCAGCAAGCTGCCGGATGACGGCGGGCCCTGGCCGCCCGGCAGCATCGCCAATGCCTCCTGGTATTGGGCGCGCGACGTGCTGGCGGAAGACACGCCGGGCCACGATCCGGTCGACGTTTTCGATGCCGTGCTGCAGGCGCTGCCGCGGCTGGCGGAGCGGCAGGCGATGGTGGATAGCGTCATCGCCGCATATCTGAACCGCGATCCCAAGGGCGTGCTGAAGGAAGCCGAGGCGTTGCCTTGGAGTCACGATCCCGACCAGACCGCGGGGCACCGCCATCTGCTGGTGCTGATGGACCCGGACTTCTTCTACGATGCGACCTACGCCGACGACATCGCCGCCAAGATCGTCAACGACACCTCGCTCGATTGCTCAACCACCGCGTGGGAAGCGGAGCATCTCCTTCGCTTTTTCACGGCACGCGACACGGTGTCGCGAGCGGAATGGCAGGCGGTGGCGGCGATGATGGCACGGACCCCGCCCAACGGAGATTTCACCAACTGCCAGGGCGCTTTCGACGCGCGCCGCCGCAGCCCCGTCTCGGTCAGCGAGCGCCTCCACTATTTGGTCACGCTCGACTGCGCCCCGGAGCGGCGCGTGCGCGGCGTGTGGCTGAAGCAAATCGTGCGCAAGGACAGCGAGCGCATGCCGTTGGTCGATTTCGATCTCCGTGACCAGCTCCGCACCGAGTTCGCCGGGTGCCTCGAGGGGAAGTAGCCGGGCTGGTCGCGGCTCGATTCAACTGTCTTGCGGCGCGTGTTAAGATGTCGCCATGCGCGATTTACACCCGCTCTCCGCCGCCGAGGCGCGCCGGCGCATACGCTCCGGCGCGCATACCGGGCACACGGCGGCGCTGGCGCCGGGCCATGTGCAGGGCAACCTCGCCATCCTGCCGGCCGACTGGGCCGAGGAGTTCCTGCGCTTCTGCCGCCTCAATCCGAAGCCCTGTCCCGTGCTCGCGGTCGGCCGTCCCGGACGGCCCGAGCTGCCCGAGCTCGGCGCTGACATCGACATTCGCAGCGACATTCCGCGCTATCGCGTCTTCGAGCGTGGCCGCGAGGTCGCGGCGCCGACCGATATCGGCGACTACTGGCGCAATGACCTCGTTGCTTTCGTGCTCGGCTGCTCATTCTCCTTCGAATGGCCGATGCGGGACGCCGGGCTCGAGCTCCGCCACGTCACGGAAGGCGTTACCGTGCCGATGTATCGCACCACGGTCGCAACGGCGCCGACCGAGCGGCTGCGCGGGCCTTTGGTCGTCTCGATGCGGCCCTTCCGCCCCGCCGACGCCGTTCGCGCGATCGAGATCAGCGCCCGCTATCCCCGCGTCCATGGCGCCCCCGTCCATATCGGCCTGCCGCATCTTCTCGGCATCGCCGATCTCGCGCGCCCCGATTTCGGCGATGCCGTCCGGGTCGGCGCGGACGAGCTGCCGGTCTTCTGGGCTTGCGGCGTGACGCCGCAAGCGGTGATTAAAGAAGCGCGGCCGCCCTTCTTCATCTCGCATTTTCCCGGCGCCATGCTCGTCACCGATCTATTGAACGAGACGCTCGCGGCATGAGCCGTCCGCTCGACGGTTTACTCGTGGTGGCGCTGGAGCAGGCGGTGGCGGCGCCGCTCTGCAGCGCCAGGCTCGCCGATGCCGGGGCCCGCGTCATCAAGATCGAGCGCGAGGAGGGCGACTTCGCCCGCTTCTACGACCGCGTCGCGCTGGGGCAGAGCAGCTATTTTGTCTGGCTCAACCGCGGCAAGCAGTCGATCGTGCTCGACATCAAAAGCCCCGCCGACCGCGATCTCCTGCATCGCATGATCGCCAGAGCCGATGTCTTCCTGCAGAACCTCGCGCCTGGCGCGGCAGCGCGCGCGGGGTTCGATCCGGCCGCGCTGCAGCGCCGCCACAAGCGCCTCGTCGCCTGCTCCATCACCGGCTACGGCGAGAGCGGGCCCTATCGCGACATGAAGGCTTATGACCTGCTGATCCAGGCCGAGACCGGGCTCGCGCATCTCTCGGGTCCGCCCGAGGCGCCGGGACGCGTCGGCGTCTCGGTTTCCGACATCGCCGCCGGGCTCAACGCTTATGCCGCCATCCTCGAGGCGCTCTATGCGCGCGAGCGCAGCCGGGAGGGGAGCGTGATCTCGGTCTCGCTCTTCGACGCCACGGCCGAGTGGATGGCGGTACCGCTCCTCCACTACGACTATGGCGGCCAAGCGCCGACGCGGCAGGGCCTGAAGCATCCCTCGATCGCGCCCTACGGCGCTTTCGCCGCGGCCGACGGCAAGGAGATCGTCATCTCCATCCAGAACGAGCGCGAATGGCGCCGCTTCTGCGCCGAGATCCTGGGCGACGCCGCGCTTGCCGAGGATCCGCGCTTTGCCGACAGCCACGCCCGCGTCGCCAACCGCGCGGCGCTAGACGCGCTCGTCGCCGTCGTCTTCGCGCGCGAGGACCGCGCCGCGCTGGGGCGCCGCCTCGCCGCCACCGACATCGCCTTCGGCAACCTCAACACGGTCGAGGATTTCTCCCGCCACCCGCATCTCCGCCGTCTCGACGTAGCGACGCCCGAAGGGACGGTCGCCGTCCCCGCGCCGCCGGCGCTTGCGGCCACGACGGCGCCGTCGGGCGGCGTGCCGCGTGTCGGCGAGCACAGCGAAGCGATCCGCCGCGAATTCGCCGATTGAAGCCGGCGACCGCGCCCGTCCGCATGTCGACGTTGACGGCGGCGAAGGCGCGATGTGTGATAAGCATCGAGCGACGTGATCCGCCGTCGCAACCCCGCAAGGGAGGAGCTGGAATGTCGATGCGGAGAGAGGCGGCGCCCGTGGAAGCCGTCGCGCAATACGCCAGGCTCGAGGATCGAATCCTTGGGCGCGACCAGATCGGCGCCATCGGGATCTATCTCGATCTGCTCCGCCAGGGGCGACCGCTCAAGGAAATGATCGCCGAAGTGACGAGAATCCATGCGCCCTATACGCATGTTCCCTATCACGAGCGGATCGACGACGGGTTCGTCAATTTCGTCAACAACGACCATTGCCTCCTCAGCTCGCGCGCCACCATTCACCTGACGCGGCTGCTTGACGGCGAATACGCCGGGCTGCCGATGGCGCAGACGATCTGGTATGTGCCAACCGCCCTTGACATATGGAACCAGAAGATCGGCAAGGCGCCCGGCCATTACGCGCGCGGCTTCAAGATGCCGGAGGGACCGCCGCCGGCCCCGGTCGTCCATTGGCCGGACCAGGAACCGGTGAGAGAAAGGGGCAGCTTGCGCGAGCGGCTGGGCCACTGGCTGACGCTCGTCCATCGTGGCCAAGTGATCGATGCCTACCGCCTTTTCCTCGCTCTCGTCGACGAGGCGGCCAACCGCAAGGAGGTGCTGGCCGAGCTCGCCTTCGCGGGCCTCATCGACTTGCAGGACCGCAGCCTCAACAACCGCTCTTACACGACCGGGCACAAGGCCTTTCGCGCGCGAGCGACCGTGGAGCTCGGGAACGCCATCGGCTGGGATGCGGCGCACGATGTCGTCTACGCCGGCGCGCTGGACATCGCGGTGGGGCCGCGCTGGTACTCGACCTACGAGATGGCGTGCAACGCGATCACCATCTACATCGAGGGCAACCGCGTCTCGGCGATCCCCTACAGCGGCACCACCCCGGGCGAGCGCCAGCTCCTCGCGAATACCGGAAAGATGAGCGCGGGCGAGAGCGCCGAGCTCATCGACATCCTCCTTCACCAGCCCGAGCCCGCCAATGTCGAGCGCGTCAGCGCCCTTCTCAAATCGGGCAAGAGCCCGCGCAATATCCTCGACGCCATGCAGATCGCCGCGGCGGACATCATCATTGCGACCGACAACGACCTCAACTTCTCGCTGCCGCAACATTGCTACGAGTATTGCAACACGCTCGGCTGGTTCTATGACAATTTCGAGCATCCGCAGCGGCTGAAGCTGCTCTACGTCGCAGCATCCTACGTCAATCAAGCCGCTTTCCATCAGGCCCGCACCGATGGCCTTAACGAAGCGCCGAGGCAGGCGCCGAGCGGCGCCAGCCGGATGACGGGAGAGCAGATCCTGGCGCGGCTCGAGGCGGCCCTTCTGGCCCTCGATGGCAAGCAAAGCGTCGCCTGGACCACGGCCTATCTCGAGAGCGGCGCCCCCCGCTCGCGTCTCGTCGATCGCCTGGCACTAGTGGCCACCAGCATCGGCAACGATCCCCACAATCAAGAGATTGCGCAGTGCCTTCTCGAGGATTACGGCAAGAACCCGGGACCGGGTCGCGAGCGCCTTCTTCTTGCCTGCGCCCAGCACACGGCGCGGCACCGCAAATACGGCGACTTCCTCGACGTCCGCCGCCGCTTCGACGCAGCGACGGGGTTGAGCTAGGCAATCGCGGCGGTCTTCCGCGCGTTCCAATCTCGGATCGCCGTGACCAAGTGAAGAGTGTCGAAGTAGACCTCGTTGCGATAAATCAGGCTGCCGGCGATCTGCACGGTACATACCCCACGACACGTGACGATCCGGTCACCCACCGGGGCGTCGAGGCGCCACTTGTTCAGAATCCGTCCTCCAGGGGGACGGCCGATTCCTGGGTCCAGACCCAGTCCGGGTTGTTGGCGAGGAGCTTGGACAGATAGCGGATGAAATCCTCTGTTCCTCTGATGCCATCCGGCACGGTCGGATCCGAGTAGAAAAGGTCATCCGTATAAAAGGATGCCAGCCCCGCGGGATCGTTTCCGGTCCAGGCGGGCAGCCATTTCGCCGCAAACCGGCGAGCTTCGTCCGGGGTCATCGACCGCATAACAGCCTCCTCGGCGGCGCTCAATCGTCTGTCAAGATGATACGACGATCTGGTTCACATGTGAACTAGTCTAGTCTGGGTGGACGGCCGTAAAGCGAGGAAGACGGCCGTGCCGCGCGAAGCGGGTCGCCAATGTCCCCGAACCAAGCGGGAGGGTCCGTCAGTGCCCCGCGGTTTCGGCCGGGGCCTGCTCCAACAACGCCACCAACCCCGGAAACGCCGGCGTCGGGTGCGTGACGACGTAGGTCGGGATCGCCGCGAGATAGGTTCGGAAGCGCCCCATCGCCTCGAAGCGTGCGCGGAAGTCGCTCGCGACGAAAGTCGGGCCGAGGCGCGGCACGATGCCGCCGGCGATATAGACGCCGCCGCGCGCGCCCAAAGTGAGCGCGAGGCTGCCGGCGATGGTGCCGAGCATGGCGCAGAACATGGCGACGGCGTCCCGCGCGTGGCGGTCGCTCTCGCCGATGACGCGGTCGGTGATCTGCGCCGGCGTCAGCGGGGCCGCCAGCGCGCCGTCGAGCCCGGCCAGCGTCTGGTAAAGGTTGACGAGACCTTGGCCCGAGAGCACGCGCTCGGCCGAGACATGGTCGAAGCGCCGGCGCAGCTGGTCCAGCACGGCGGCCTCCCGCGCGTCGGCGGCGGGCATGGTCTGATGTCCGCCCTCGCCCGGTAGCGCCATCCAACCCGTCGGCGTCGGCACCACCGCGCCCATGCCGAGGCCGCTGCCCGGGCCCAGCACGGCGATGGGCGTGTCGGCGACGGGCTCGCCCCCGCCCACGGGGATACGATCGCTTGGACCAAGCCGCGGCATGGCCAGCGCATTGGCCGTGAAATCGTTGACGACGAGAAGCCGCGCCAATCCGAGGCGCTGCTTGAGCCGGCTGATCGAGAAGGTCCAGGGGTGGTTGGTGAGCGTCACGAGGTCACCGGTGATCGGGGAGGCGACGGCGAGCGCCGCCTCTTGCGGCGCGGCCGCACGCGACGCCACGAGATAAGCCTCGATCGCCGTCTCGATGTCACTGTAGTCGTCGTCGGCGAAGACGCGCGGGTCCTCTATCCGTCCCTCCGCGTCCGCCAATGCAAAGCGCGCGTTGGTTGCGCCGATGTCACCGATGAGGCGCGGCGCCATGGTCCGCCTAGGGGGTGGCGGCTTCGGCGAGGGCTTGGACGAAGCATTCCCGCCAATGCGCGATGTCGTTCCGCCGCAGCACCGCCATCATCGAGCGCCAGCGCTCGATGCGCTCGCCCAAGGGCATGGTGAGCGCCTGATGGATCGCCTCGGCGACGGCGTCGATGTCGAAGGGATTGACCAGCAACCCGTCGCCGAGCTCCTGTGCCGCGCCGGCGAAGCAGGACAGCACCAGCGCCCCCGGCGCGTCGGGGTCTTGCGCCGCAACGTATTCCTTGGCGACGAGGTTCATGCCGTCGCGCAGCGGCGTCACCAACCCGACGCGGGCGGCGCGCAGGAAGCCCGCCAGCGTGCGTTGGGCGAAGCTCTTGTTGAGATAGCGCAGGGGCATCCAGTCGAATTCGGCGAAGCGGCCGTTGATGTGGCCGGCGGCGGTCTCGAGGCTGCGGCGGATCGCCATGTACTCCGGCACTTCGCTCCGCGTCGGCGGCGCGATCTCCATGAAGGTGACACGGCCGCGCGTGTCGGGGAACAGCTCCAACATGCGCTCGAAGGCGCGGAAGCGCTGCGGCAGGCCCTTGGAGTAGTCGAGACGGTCGACGCCGATGATGAGGTCGCGCTGGCGGAGGCTTTCAGCGAGGCGGCGGGTGTGGCGGCTCCCGGCCGCGTGCGCCGCGAGATCGGCCATCCCTTCGACGTCGATGCCGATGGGAAATGCCCCGGCGCGAAGGCGGCGGCCAAAGGCGTTGATCTCGCCCGCGGGCCCGGCGCGGCCGCCGGCTTGGCGCAGCAGATAGTCGCGGAAGCCGTCGACGTCCTTCTCGGTCTGAAAGCCGACCAGATCATAGGCGCAGAGCGCGCGCATGAGTTGCGCGTGCGGCGGCAGCACGCGCAGCACCTCGGCGGCCGGGAAGGGCGTGTGCAGGAAGAATCCCAGCGGCTGGGTGACGCCGAGTTGGCGGAGCTCGTTGGCCAGCGGCAGGAGGTGATAGTCGTGCACCCAGACGAGGTCGCCCGGCTTGATGAGCGGCGCCAGATGCTGGGCGAATTGGCGATTGACGCGGAGATAGCCGGCGAAGTCCTCGCGCTGATATTCGAGGAGCCCCGTCCGATAGTGGAAGAGCGGCCACAGCACGCGGTTGGCAAAGC
>DATJAV010000229.1:0-3563 GCA_035515835.1 Allostellaceae bacterium | reverse complement strand
CCTCGAGGAGGTGCAGAAGAGCGGCTGCAACGGCGCTGCCTGCCATGCGCAGATGTACATCATGGGGACGCTGCTGCGGCATGGCAGCCCGGCCCAGAAGCAGCGCTGGCTGCCGCAGATCGCGAGCGGCGCCATCCGCCTCCAGGCCTTCGGCGTCACCGAGCCCGGCGCCGGCACCGACACGACCGCGATCCGCACCATCGCCGAGCGCCGCGGCGACCGCTATGTCGTCAATGGACAAAAGGTCTGGACCTCGCGCGCCGAGCATTCCGACTTGCTGCTGCTGCTGGCGCGCACGACGCCGCGCGGCGAGGCGAAAAAGCGCACCGAGGGCCTCTCCGTCCTCCTCGTCGATTTGCGGGAATCGCGCGGCCGCGGCGTCACCATTCGTCCCATCCGCACCATGATGAACCACGCCACGACCGAGGTCTTCTTCGACAATCTCGAGGTGCCGGCGGAGAATCTCGTCGGTGAGGAAGGGCAGGGGTTCCGCTACATCCTCGACGGCATGAATGCCGAGCGGATATTGATCGCCGCCGAATGCGTCGGCGATGCGCGCTGGTTCATCGCCGCCGCAACGGAATACGCCAAGGGCCGCGTCGTCTTCGGCCGGCCGATCGGCCAGAACCAGGGCATCCAGTTCCCCATCGCCCGCGCCTATGCCGCGAGCGAAGCGGCGGCGCTCATGGTCGAGCGCGCGGCCAGGCTTTACGAGCAGGGCGAGCCCTGCGGCAAGGAGGCCAACATGGCAAAGCTGCTCGCCGCCGATGCCTCATGGCAGGCCGGCGACATGTGCATCCAGACCCATGGCGGCTTCGGCTTCGCCGAGGAATACGACGTCGAGCGCAAATTCCGCGAAACCCGTCTCTATCAGGTAGCGCCGATCTCGACCAACCTCATCCTCAGCTACTTGGCCGAGCACGTGCTGGGTTTGCCGCGGAGCTATTGATCAATTGAAAAATAGCCCCTCCCCACTTGAGGGGGAGGGTTGGGAGGGGGTTAGGCGCGGAGCGCGGAAAAAACTTCTCTCGGCGAGCACCCGCCTCTGGCCACCCCCCTCCCGGCAGCGCTTCGCGCTGCCGACCTCCCCCCACGGGGGGAGGGGATTTTTCGTGCGCGCTGGCGCTACGCCCGTGGCAAGCCCAGTCGGCTGATGACGGCGCGCGCGTGGCGACGATGGTCGCGGCCTTTCCTCCACTCACGGTATTCCATCCAGGCAACCTGTGCAGCCAGCGCCGCGCCGACCAGCAGGATGGCCCATCCCAAGCTCGACATGACCCGCTCCCTTCAGCCTCCGGCGTGTCTTGCTCCGGAGAACTAACATCTAGCGGGCGAGTTTGGTGCCGCGGTGACCCAATCGAGGCATTCTCGTGACGGCGGGCGTTAACCCTAAAGACGTCAGCGCGGTGCGGGAAAGTTGATCTCGATCATCACTTTGTTGGGGTCCTGGACAAAGAGCTGACGCAGCCGGATCCCCGGCACTTCGTTCTCGCGGAAGCGAAGCCCGAGGCGGCGGAAGCGCTCGCGCATCTCGTCGAAGTCCTCGGCGACGAAGGCGACATGGTCGAAATTGCCGGTGGCGTCGCCATCGCCGGCGCCGATCTGCCCCGAGGGCGGCACGAGGTGCACCACCGCCTGCTCGCCGCAGTAAAGCCAATAGCCGGGAAAGGCGAGCGGCGGCCGCGGTCCTTCCTTGAGGCCCAGCACGTCGCTGTAGAAATCGCGCGTCCCGTCGAGATCGGTGGTGCGCACGGTGACGTGGTTGAGCTGAGTGAGCGGCATGGTTTCCTCCCGGGTCGAGAATAGCGCCGGCGGCAGCGCCGGCAAAGCGCTAGTACGATTTCGGCAGTCCCAGCACGCGCTCGGCGATGTGGCACAGCATGAGCTGCGGGCTGACCGGGGCGATGCGCGCGATCTGGGCTTCGCGGAGATAGCGCTCGACGTGGTACTCCGCGGCGTAGCCGAAGCCGCCATGCGTGAGGACGGCCGTCTCGCAGGCGCGCCAGCAGGCCTCGGCGGCGAGATATTTGGCGGCGTTCGCCTCGGCGCCGCAGGACTCGCCTTTGTCGTAGAGCGCGGCAGCGTGGCGCACCATCAGCTCGGCCGCGCTGAGCTCGGCCCAGCTTTGCGCCAGCGGGTGCTGCACGCCCTGGTTCTGGCCGATCGGCCGGCCGAAGACGACGCGCTCCTTGGCATAGGCCGCAGCTTTGGCAAGCGCGGCAAAGCCGAGGCCAACCGCCTCGGCGGCGATCAAGATGCGCTCGGGATTCATGCCGTGGAGGATCTCGTGGAAGCCTTCGCCCTCGACGCCGATCAGATCCGCGCGCGGCACTTTGAGCCCGTCGATGAAGAGCATGTTGGAATCGACGGCGTGACGGCCCATCTTGGCGATCTCGCGCACCTCGACCTTGCTGCGGTCGAGGTCGGTGTAGAAGAGGCTGATCCCGTCGCTCGGCTTCTTCGTCCGCTCGATGGGCGTGGTGCGCGCCAAGAGCAGCATCTTGCGCGCGACCTGCGCCGTCGAGATCCAGATCTTGCGACCCGAGACGATGTAGTGGTCGCCGTCCCGCACCGCCTTCGTCTTGAGATGCGTCGTGTCGAGCCCGACATCAGGCTCGGTCACGGCAAAGCAGGCCTTCTCCTCGCCGCGGATGAGAGGCGGCAGGAAGCGCTCCTTCTGCGCCGTGCTGCCGAAGCGCACGACGGGATTGAGGCCGAAGATGTTCATGTGGAGCGCCGAGGCGCCGCTGAATCCCGCGCCCGATTGTGCGACGGCCTGCATCATCACCGCCGCCTCGGCAATGCCGAGCCCGGCGCCGCCATAGGCCTCGGGCATGGCGATGCCGAGCCAGCCGCCGGCCGCGACCGCCGCGTAAAATTCTTCGGGAAACCGCCCCTCGCGGTCGCGCTCCAGCCAATAGCCGTCAGCGAAGCCGGCGCAGAGCTTCGCGATCGCGTCGCGGATGCGCTGCTGCTCGGGCGAGAGGGCGGTCATAGGCGATCCATGGCCGATCCGCCGGGGCGATGCAAGGCGGCTGCATCAGCGATGCGCGTCCTTCGACAGGCGCGCTGACGTTCGCCAGCTCAGCATCAAATAAAGCCTTTGCTGCAATCGATCGAGATGCAGTTAGGAAAATCCTTATCCTGAGCTTGGCGCGAAGCGCCGTGCCGAAGGACGCACAATCGACCTGCAGCGCCTCACACCTGCTCGATGCCCGAGAGCAGCCAGTGGCCGTCGGGGCGGCGGACGAAGGTCCAGATCTCCTGTGTCTCGGCGGGATGCTGCGCATCGCCCTCGACCAGCCAGCCGGAGTCTCCGGGATTGCGGTCGAGGCGCACTGTGTAGTCGAGCGCGCGCCAGTGCAAGAGGCAGGTCGCGTAGTGCCGGTCGCCCTCGTCCCAGGCTTCACGCACATCGCCGTCGATGAGCTCGACCTGCTCGACGCGGTTGGCGACGCCCTGGCCCTGGTAGGTGGCGAGATTGTCGCGGAAATGTCCCAGCATTTCCGGCGTCATGTAGTGGGAGAGGGTGCGCAGATCGCCCTTGCTCCAGGCGTCCTGCA
>DATJAV010000228.1:0-11321 GCA_035515835.1 Allostellaceae bacterium | reverse complement strand
TTGGCGGGCGGCATCGCTCATGATCTCAACAATACGCTTGTGCCCATCCTGTCGCTCGCCAAGATCACCGCCCGCAAGCTTCCCGAGGAAAGTCGCGAGCGCAACAACCTCAGCCTCATTTTTCAAGCGAGTGAGCGGGCGCGCGGTCTCGTCCGCCGCATCCTGGCCTTCAGCCGCAACGAGGCGCCGGCGCGCGGCATCGTCGATTTCGCGAAGCTCCTTCGCGAGTCCCTTGAGATCGAGTATCCAGTTCCAAGAGAGGATCGAGGCAGTTCCGCCGCTCCTCGCGGACGCCGGACAACTCCATCAAGTGATCATCAACTGCATCGTCAACGCGGGGCAAGCGATCGGCGACAAGACCGGAACGATCACGATCGCGCTGTCGACCGCGCCCTCCGATGCGAATGTCGACGGCGGATCGGCCCGGCTCATCTGCTTCTCGGTACGCGATACCGGATGCGGCATCGAACCGGCGCTTCTGGACCGCGTCTTCGAGCCTTTCTTCACGACCAAGGGCGTGGGCGAGGGGACCGGGCTCGGCCTCTCCATGGCGCACGGCATCGTCGCCGAGCATGGCGGGCGCATGACCGTCGAAAGCGAGGTGGGACGGGGTTCCTGCTTCACGATATATCTGCCGACGCTCTCCGACGAGGAGGTCGCGCGGCTGCGCGCGCGGGAGATCGCCGCCTAGTCCGTCAATGCGCCGGCGGGGGCGGGGCGCCGGGTCGCGGCCGCCGCATCAGGAAGACCAGCGGTATCAACGCGGCGAAGAGCAGCGCCAGCACCCAGAAGCAGTCGATGAAGGAGAGGAGCATCGCCTGCTTCTGGACCGTGGCGTAGAGCATGCCCTGCGCCTGCTGGAGCGCGTCGGCGGCGCTGGCATTGGCGCCGCTATAGGCTTGCTGGAGCGTCTGAATGGTCACGTCATAGTTGCTGCTCCAGGGCGTCACATGCTCGATGAGCACGCTCTGGTGATATTGCTGACGCCGCTGCAGCAGGGTGGTGACGAGGGCAATGCCGAAGCTGCCGCCGATATTGCGCATCATGTTGATGATTGCCGACGCGCTGTTGCTCTGCGCCGGCGCGAGGCCAAGATAGGCCACGGTGTTGATGGGAATGAACAGGAAGGCAAGGCCCGCCGACTGGTAGACGCGCGCCCAGGCGATGGTGCCGTAGTCGATGTCGAGGTCGAAGGCGGTCATGCGATAAAGCGCCGCCGCCGTGATGAGGAGGCCGATCGCGATGAGCCAGCGCGGATCGACGCGCGAGACAAGCGCCCCCACCATCGGCATCAGCAGCATGATGCCGAAGCCGCCGGGCGAGATGACGAGGCCGGCGTCGGTCGCGGTGTAGCCCAAGAGGCTCTGCACGAAAAGCGGCAGCAGCACGGTGCTGCCGAGCAGAATGAAGCCCAGCATGAACATCAGCAGGTTGCCGACGGCGAAGTTGCGCGTCTTCAAGAGGCGCAGGTCGACGATGGGATCGACGCGGGTCAGCTCCCAAACGACGAAAGCGGTGAGCGCCACGGTCGCGACGATGGCGAGGCTGGTGATGAACTGGCTCGCGAACCAGTCGTCCTCCTGGCCCTTGTCGAGCACCACCTGAAGTGCGCACATGCCGAGGACGAGGAGCGAGAAGCCGAGGTAGTCGACGGTGATGCCGCGCTTCAGCCGCGCCTTGCGCTCGGCCACCTGCTGGGGCGGATCGACCAGCACACGGGAGCACAGCAGGGTCAAGACCATGCCGACCGGAACGTTGATGAGGAAGACCCAGTGCCAGGAGAAGTTGTCGGTGAGCCAGCCGCCGAGCGTCGGTCCGATGGCCGGTGCGAAGACCACGGCCATGCCGTAGGCGGCAAAGGCAAGCCCGCGCTTTTCCGGCGGGAAGGAGTCGGCAAGGATGGCTTGCGCGCCGGGCTGCAGGCCGCCGCCGGTTATGCCTTGGAGCCCCCGGGCGATGACCAGGAAAGCGAGGCTCGGTGCCAGCCCGCAAAGCAGCGAGGTCGCGCTGAAGCCCAAGATGCAGCCGACGAAATAGCGCTTGCGGCCGATGGTGGAGGCGAGCCAGCCGCTCAACGGCAGCACGATGGCGTTGGTGACGAGATAGGAGGTCAGCACCCAGGTGGATTCGTCCTGGCTCGCGGCGAGGCTGCCGGCGATATGCTGGAGAGCGACATTGGCGATGGAGATGTCGAGCACCTCCATGAAGGCGGCGAGCCCCACCGTCGGCGCCACCATCCAGGGGCTCATGGCGGCCCGGGGTGCGCTCGAGCCCGAGGCGAAAGTGGTCGTCGAGGACATGCGGCGGCTCAGCGCACCTTGACGCTTGGCACGACCGACATGCCGGGGCCGAGCGGTCGGTTGGGATCGGGCGGATCGTCGAAGACGATCTTCACCGGGACGCGCTGCACCACCTTGACGTAGTTGCCGGTGGCGTTCTCCGGCGGCAACAGGCTGAAAGCGGCGCCGCTGCCGGGCTGGAAGCTGTCGACATGGCCCTTGAAGGTGACGCCGGGATAAGCGTCGACGCGAATATCGACCGGCTGGCCGACGCGCATCAGCGCGAGCTGCGTCTCCTTGAAGTTGGCGGTGATCCACACATTGGTAGGCACCAGCGCCATGAGATTCTGTCCGATCTGGACGTAGTCGCCGGGGGAGACGTTCTTATGCGCAATGCGGCCCGCGACCGGCGCCGCAATCCGCGTGTAAGAGAGGTCGAGCCGCGCTTCGGTCACCTGAGCCTGGGCGCTCGCGAGATTGGCCTGGGCCGCATCGATCTGCGTCGCAACCACCGCGAGCTGAGCGTCGGCGGCACTTTCCTTCTTTTGCGCCGCGACCATATTGGCCGACGTGCTGCGCTGGCTGGCGAGGTCGTTGCCGAGCTGCTGCGTCGAGACGACATGCTGCGCCGCCAAGGGCTGATCGCGCTTCAGCTGCTCTGCCGCGTTGATGGCATTGGCCTGGGCAACAGCTACCTCGGCGCGGGACTCCTCGGCATTGGCCTGCGCGACCGTCCCTTGCGCCTTGGCCTGAGCCAAACCGGCTGCCGCCGAGGCCTGTGTCGCAAGCGCCTGATCGAGCTTCGCCTGGAAGTCGGCGGGGTCGATCTCGATGAGCGGCGCGCCAGCGGCAACCAGCTGGTTGTCGTCGACGAGGACGTGCGCGACGCGCCCCGCCACTTGCGGCGCGACCCGCACCATGTGTACGTCGATGAAGGCATCGTCGGTCGACTCATACTGGCGCGCCTCGAGCCACCACAGTGTGCCGCCCGCGATCAGCGCCAGCAGCAGGATGGCGCCCAATACCAGCGCGAAGCCCCGGCGCAGACCCGATTTGCGCTCGGGTTCCGGCGCGGGCGGCGGCCGCCCGATGGGCTCGAATTGCGGCGTCGGGCGAACCGGCCGCTCGGCGGCGAGCGGTAGGCGTTTACTCATGGGATGTCTTCCTTGCGGCGGCGCCGCGGTCCGGCAGCAGTCCTCGGGTCAATAAGTCGAGATGCGTGCGGTAGAGCGCCTCGGCATCGAGCGCATGGCTGTCATGCCGTTGGAAAGAATGACGCCAGAGCATGCTCAAGAGCACCGGCCCGATGATGCAGAAAACCGCGTGGTCGACGTCGATCGCGCGGAAATCGCCGCGCTCGACGGCACGATGAAGCAAGCGTCGCAGCACGTTTGTGCCGCGCTCGACGACCTCGGCGTGATAAAAACGCGCAAGATCGGGAAAGTTGCCCGCTTCGGCCAACATCAATTTAGGAATGGCGCTCGCCGGTGTGCCGTGAAGCGCCAGCCATTGCTTCAAGAGACGTCCCAAAATGAGGGCAGGAGGCTCGCTCGCTGCCGCGACCAAGGCCTCGGCTTGTGCAAGGTTGGGCACGATCGCTTGGCGCACGACCGCCTTGAAGAGCTCTTCCTTGTTCGGGAAGTAGAGATAGAGCGTGCCCTTCGTGACCCCCGCGCGCCGCGCTACGTCGTCGAGCCGGGTCGCGGCATAACCGCGCTCGGCAAAGCAGGCGAGCGCCGCCGCCAGGATCTCGCCCGGGCGATCCTCCTTGCGGCGGCGCCAGCGGGCAGAAGGAGCAGGGGAAGGGTCTATGTCGGCCATAAAATAACTTACTCGTTAGTTAGATAAATGTCAAGAGGCTGGGCCATAAACCCAAAAAACATTGTTAGGTATCAATATATTATGAATATTATTGAAGGAATTACTTGAATAAATAAATGGCGCAAACTCGCGACCAAGAAGGGAGATAGCCAGATCAGTGCCCGGCCCGGCGAGCCCGGCGCTTGCCTTTGCGATGGTGCGGGCCTGGATCGCGCCGCGATTTGCTTGCCGGCGTCAGAGCGGTCGCGCGTCGAAAAATGCGTCGAGCGACGCGTACCTCCCGAAGCCGCGACACGCCAGGCGGGCTAGCCGCTGTCCGTCTTGGCCGGGCCGTCGAGGATTTCGCGGAGCTTGGCGGCGACGGCTTCCGAAGTGAAGGGCTTGACGATGAGTTCGACGCCGGAGTCGAGGCGGCCCTGGTGAACGATGGCGTTTCGCGCATAGCCCGTGGTGAAAAGCACCTTGAGGTCGGGACGGAGACGCAAAGCCACCTCGGCCACTTCTTTGCCGTTGCGGCCGCCGGGCAGGCCGACATCGGTGAACATGAGGCGGATGCGCGGTTCGCTCTCAACCAATCGCAGGGCGGCGGGGCCGTCGGCCGCGGCGAGAACCTCGTAGCCGAGTTCGCGCAACAGATGGACGGCATGCGCGCGGACATCCTCGTCATCTTCGACGACGAGGATGAGCTCGCCCTCGGCGCCGACGCGACCGGCCGGCTTCGGCGTACTCGAGGCCCGCGCCGGCGCTTCGGCGCTGATGAGGCGGGGCAGATAGATCCGCACGGTCGTACCCTGGCCAAGCTCGCTGTAAATCTTTACATGGCCACCCGACTGCTTCACGAAGCCATAGACTTGGCTGAGGCCGAGCCCCGTCCCTTGACCCACGCCCTTTGTCGTGAAGAAAGGCTCGAACGCCTTCTCCGCCACCTCGGGAGGCATGCCGGCGCCGGTGTCGGAGACGGCCAGCATGATGTATTGCCCGACGGCAACGTCGTCATGTGAGCGCGCATAGGCTTCGTCGAGGAACGTGTTTGCCGTCTCGAGCGTGAGCTTGCCGCCCTCGGGCATGGCGTCGCGGGCGTTCACCGCAAGGTTCAGGATGGCGTTCTCGAGCTGGTTGGGATCGACCAGCGTGCGCCAGATGCCGGCCGCGAGGATCGTCTCGACGCCGATCCCTTCGCCCAGCGTGCGATGCAGCAAATCGGACATGCCGGTCACGAGGCGGTTCGGATCGACGCTGACCGGTTCGAGCGGCTGGCGCCGGGAGAAGGCGAGGAGGCGCTTGGTGAGAAGCGCACCCCGCTCCGAGGCGCGCCAGGCGGCGTCCGCGAGGCGCGTAAACTCGAGGTCGTTCTGGGGAACGCTCTGCCTCGAGATGCGCCGCCGCAGCGCGTCGATGCTTCCCAGCACGACCGTCAGCAGGTTGTTGAAGTCATGTGCGACCCCGCCGGTCAGCTGGCCCACCACCTCCATCTTCTGGGCTTGACGCAGCTGCTCCTCGGTGCGGAGCCGCTCGGTGATGTCGCGCAGGAAGACGAGCGCCCCCATGACCGAGCGATCCGGCGCATAAAGGGGCGCCACGTCGGCATCGAAGCGTCCGCTGCGGTCGCCGCGGGGGAAGGCGAAGGGGCGATTGTAGAGCGCGGTCTTGCGCCCTTCGAGCGCGGCTTTGAGCGCGGACTCGAGCGGCGTCCCGACGAGGTCGGGACGGAGCTCGAAGATCTTGCGGCCGATGACGATCTCCCGGCCGACGCCCGAGAACCCCTCCATGGCGCGATTCCACACGGTGCAGCGAAAATCGACGTCGATGCCGACGATCCCGTCGGTGCTGCTCTCGCTCAAGAGCTCGGAGAATTTCTGCTCGCGCCGCGTCGCCTCCTCGGCGCGCAGCCGGTCGGTGATGTCGCTGACGACGCTGATCGAGCGGACGAATGCCTCTCTCGCGTCGCGCTCGACCGTGGTCGCCACCAGCGCATCGACGAACTCGCCGGATTGCTTCAAGTAGCGGTGATGGGCGTCGCCGAGCGGCGCCGCCTCGTCCCGCGCCGCATCGGGCGCCTCGAAGTCGGCAATCGCCTGGCCGACGACCTCGCGGCGGGAGCGGCCCAAGAGCTCGAGCCAACGGTCGTTCACGTCGACGATCCGTCCCTCGGCGTCGAGCGCATGCATCGGCACCGGCGCGTTGCGGAAGAGGGTGCGCGCGCTCGCCTCGCTTTGACGGAGCGCCAGCGCCGCTGCCTCAGCGCTCTGCAGCGCCTCGGCTTCGCCGCGCGCGCGACGGATGACGACGAGCGAGGTCAGCAGCAACCCGGTCGCGGCCGCCGCCGCGAGCGCGCCGAATGCGCCGGCTATCTGGTACCAGTCGCGCGCGACGTTGCGCTTGTCGATGGCGTAAAAGACATAGACGGGGTAGGACTGGAGCCTCCGGTAACCGGAGATCCGCGCAATGCCGTCGAGCGCGGAGACGGTATCGATCACGCCAGAACTCGACGACTGAAGCGCGGCCACTGCCCATGAGCTGAAGCGCGGCGGCTCCTCCCCGGCGTGCAACTCGATGCGAGGAAACCGGGCGAGCACGACACCGTCCTCACGCACCAGGACGACGGCGTCGCCCGGAGCGACGACGTCGCTCCAGAAGTCGACCAGAACCTGGGGCGAGAGCGTGAGGACGGCGACGCCTCGAAACGAGCCGTCGGGCGCTTGCAGCCGGCGCGACAGCCGCAAGATAGGGCTGCCGGTCCTCGGCTCGATGAACGGGCCGTCTAGCACCATCGACGCTCCGGCGCGCGCCGCTTCGAAATAGCGCCGCTGGCGCACGGTGGCGGCCGGCTGCGGGTCCATCAGCACCAGGGCCGGATCGCGCAGCGCCAGCACGCGCACCACGCCGTCGGCATCGGCCAGGAATGCGCCGACGACGCCCGGGGCGCGATCAGAGATCCCTTTGAGGAAGTCGCGCAGCTGCGGCTCCTGGGCGGATATATCGGGCCAGCTCATGCCGGCGACTCGGTCGTCGATCTGCATCAGCAACAGCGCGTCGGCATCGAACAAGCTTTGCGCTTGCTCGCGCAGGAGATCGGCGGTCCGCGCCACCGAGGCGCGGGCCTCGCCGTCGACCCGCTGCCAACTCCACCACGCCATCGCCGCGAAAAGCAGCGCCGGCCCGAGGAGCGAGCCGATCACCAGCGTGCGATAGGAAAAGCGCGATTTTCGCATCTTCACCAATCGGGGTAGCATGCTCCAGCATACCACGGCTGCGACCTTTTCTGGGTCGACGAGTCGCGGTCGCCGTGAGGAATGGATAGCGCAGCGTCGGGCTCAATTCCGGTAGCATGTTGCAGAACAGCCTGCCCCGCCCGATGGCATCGGTCGGCACCCGGCAGCTACTGGCCTCGGCCGCCGTCGCGCTATAGGATCCGAGGCGATCTCTGGGAGGTACCAAGGTGACCACGGGCGAGCGCGCCAGCGTCTGCACCCTCGACTGCCCCGATACCTGCAGCCTTACGGTGACGGTGGCGGATGGCCGCGTCGCCAAGGTGCGGGGATCGCGTGCCATGCCGTATACGGACGGCGTCATCTGCAACAAGGTGGCGCATCATTCCGCTGCCTTCATGCATGGCCCGGGGCGCCTCCTCCATCCGCTCCGGCGCGTCGGCGCGCGGGGATCGGGCGAGTTCCAGCGCATCGGCTGGGCGGAGGCGCTGGACGACATCCATCGCCGCGTCGGCGCGGTGATCGAGCGCTGGGGCGCCGCGGCCGTGGCGCCGCTCAACTATGCCGGCCCGCACGGACTGCTGTCCTGCGACAGCATGTCCTTGCGCTTTTTCCACAAGCTGGGCGCGAGCCGGCTCTATCGCGGCGCTCTCTGCGGCGGCGTGCGCAGCGAGGCCTGGGCCGGAACCTACGGCGCCGTGCCGGGCATTGGCCCGGAGGCTGCGGGCGAAGCGGAGCTCAACCTTGTCTGGGGCAACAACGCCACCGTCACCAACCTGCATCTCGTTCGCCAGGCGCGCGCCGCCAAGCGCCGCGGCGGCCGGCTGGCGGTGATCGACCCGTTGCGCAGCAAGATCGCGACGCACGCCGATCTCCATTTGGCGCCCATGCCCGGCACCGATGTCGTGCTGGGCTTCGCGCTTGCCGTCGAGCTCGAGCGGCTCGGCGCGCATGACCGGCGCTTTATCGCCGAGCACGTCGCGGGCTATGAGGAATTCATGGTGCTTGCACGCGCCTGGCCGGCGGATACCGCAGCGGCCACTTGCGGCGTCGCAGCCGAGGACATCCGGACGCTCGCCCGATGGATGGCCGACGCCGACCCGCTCGTGCTGGCGCCCGGCAACGGTCTGGAGCGCGGGCGGAACGGCGGCAGCGGCATCCGCGCCGCGATCGCGCTGCCGGCGCTTCTCGGCAAGCTCGGCAAGGGCAGCGGCATCGTGCTCGGCGCCCGCAATGCCTTTCCCAAGACCCTCGAGCGGCTGACGGGCGCCGATCTCGCGCCCCCGGGCACGCGGACGCTCAACATTCTTGATATCGGCCGCCATCTCTTGCGCGACGACATCGACCCGCCGCTCCGCGCGCTCTTCATCTACAACCACAACCCGATCGTCGTCCATCCCGACCAGAACCGCATCCGGGCGGGCTTGCGGCGCGAGGACGTCTTCTGCGTCGGCATCGAGATCGCCATGACGGAGAGCATGCGGCATTGCGACATCGTGCTGCCGGCGGCGACGCATTTCGAATGCGACGATCTCTATCTCTCCTACGGCCATCACTGGCTGCAGCGCGCCGAGCCGGTCGTGCCGCCGCTAGGCGAGGCGCTCCCCAATACCGAGATCTTCCGCCGTCTCGCCGCCCGCTTCGGCTTTACCGACGCATGCTTTCGGGCCGATGACCGGCAGCTCATGGATGAGGCGATCGACGGCGCGCATCCGCGGCTGCGCGGCATGCAGCCGAGTGCCATCCCGACGGGCGCAGCGCTGCGCATGGCGACGGAGGATGGCCGGCCGCTCGCGCTCTTCGAGACGGTCATGCCGGCGACGCCGTCGGGAAAGGTCGAGCTCGCCTCCGATACGCTCGCCCGGCGCTGGGGTCCCTCGGCGCGGTTGCCGTCGTTCCGTCCGCCCGGCGGCAAATTTCCGCTGGCGCTGATCTCGCCGGCATCGGACGCGCGCATCTCCTCGACGCTGCTGGGTGCCGCCGGCGCTCTCAGCCAAGCGCCGCCGCTCTTGATGCATCCCGCCGATGCCGAGGCGCGCGGCCTCGTCTCGGGGACGCGCGTGCGCGTCAGGAACGATCTCGGCGCGGTGGTCCTGCCGCTCCGCGTCACCGATGCGGTGGCGCCGGGCGTGGTCGCCTCGGAGAAGGGTGCTTGGCTCGCCAGCAGCGAGACGGGCCAAACGATCAGCGCGCTGGTCTCGGCCGATCTCCGCGCCGACCTCGCCGATGGCGCCTGCTTCAACGATACGCGCGTCGAGGTCGAGGCCGCTTAGCGGCGCCGCCATCAGTGGAGAAAATGTGGGGAGAGGCCCACCAGTCCGATGATGATCAGGTAGATGGCGACGATGTAGTTCAGCAGCCGCGGCACGATGAGGATGAGAATCCCGGCAATGAGCGCAATCAGCGGCAATACGGCGATATTGATCATGAGGGCGTCTCCCGGATTCAGCCGAGGGTTTTATTCCTAACAGCCGCCGCGACCGCCCGTTCCATGCGGGGGCATTCCGGGATCTGCTGCACCATCGCACCTGCGGCGCTACGCCTCGCCGCTGAAACCCTGTTGCAACGCGGCGATCCGCTGCAGCGCTTCCTGCGGCAGCGGGCCTTTCTCGACCGCGGACAGGGCCGCCGCGAATTGCTGCGGCGAGGCCATGCCGACAAGCAGCGTGCCGATTGCGGGATGGGAGAGAACGAAGCGGGTGGCGGCCTCGGCGAGGCTCCCGGCAAAACCCTCGGCGACGAGCGGCAACAGCCGGCGGGCGCGGGCGAGGTCGGCGTCGTAGCTCGGGGCCGAGCCGATCGGCGCCGGCGGCGGGCTCGCGATCGGGTGGCGCTCGCTCTCGCCGGAAAGCGCGCCCCCCGCCAGTACGCGAATGCCGATGACGCCGACGCCCGCGGCGGCGGCGTGGTCGAAAAGCCGACCATAATCCTGCCCGGGATAGCGCGGCGGCAGCGGCGATGCGGCTGACGGGTTCAGTAGATTGTAGACGACCTGGGCGCTGGCGAAGACACGGGCGTCGATCGCCTGCTGCAACGCTGTCGTGTCGCCGACGGCGGTAAGGCCGAGATGGCCGATCTTTCCCTGCTGACGCAGACGCTCGAAGGCGGGTACGACCTCGTCGAGCACCTGGCGGAGGCTGAGTGCCTCGCCGCCGCCCGCGATGGTGACGGCGTTATGGAGGTGGAAGATGTCGACGCGCTCCAGGCCCAGCCGTTCGAGGCTGCCCTCGAGCGAGCGGGCAATGGTATCGCCGATGCGGCCGAAGGCCGCCGAGGGCAGTCGGACTTTGGTGCCGATGACGACGCCGGAGACTTTCAGCGCGCGGAGCGCGCGGCCGAGATTCCGTTCGGACTGGCCGTCGCCATATTGCACGGCCGTGTCGAAGTAGTTGACGCCGGCCCGGAGCGCGCGGGCGATGGCGCGCTCCTGATCGGCAGGCGCGCCGCGCACCATGAGGCCGCCGACCGTGCCGCAGCCGAAGCCCAGAATCGAGAGCCGCATATCCGTGCGGCCGAAGCTGCGCGTCTCCATTGGTGCCTCCTACGCCGGCGACGATCAGCGATGATAGGACGCGGCCAGTGGGGCGCACCAGCCGCGACAACACGTGTTGCCGCCGGCGCGCGGATGGCGGATGATCGCGCGGCGAGTGACCGCGGAAGGCGAGGCGACGATGTTTCCTCTGAGCGAGCATGTGGCAGAGCGGGAAGGGCACCGCACTTTCTATCTCGCTTGCGGCGCCGAGGACGCGCCCCTCATCGTCTTCATTCATGGTTGGCCCGAGCTGTCGTTGAGCTGGCGCCATCAATTGCCGTGCTTTGCCAGCCTCGGCTTCCGCGCCGTTGCACCGGACATGCGCGGCTACGGCCGATCGAGCGTCTATCGCCGTCACGAGGACTACGCCGTCGAGCGAAGCGTTGAGGATATGCTGGCGCTGCTCGACGCCCTCGGCCGTGAGCACGCGATCTGGGTCGGACACGACTGGGGCAGTCCGGTGGTGTGGAGCTTGGCAAG
>DATJAV010000227.1:0-2621 GCA_035515835.1 Allostellaceae bacterium | reverse complement strand
ACACGGCGCAGCGGGGCGCCTTGCTGATCGACAGCTCGACCATCGACGTCGAAAGCGCGCGCGTCGTCGCCAAGGCGGCGGCCGAGCAGGGTTACGACATGCTCGATGCGCCGGTCTCAGGCGGCGTCGGCGGCGCGGCGGCCGGCACCCTCACCTTCATGGTCGGCGGCACCGACCAGGGCTTCGAGCGGGCGCAGCCGGTGCTGCAGGCGATGGGCCGCACCATCGTGCACGCCGGAGCCTCCGGCAACGGCCAGGCGGCGAAGATCTGCAACAACATGATGCTCGGCATCAGCATGATCGCGGTCTCGGAGGGCTTTGCGCTCGCCGAGAAGCTCGGTCTCGACTGGCAGAAGCTTTTCGACATCAGCTCGAAATCGTCGGGGCAGTGCTGGGCGATGACGAGCTACTGTCCGGCGCCGGGACTGGTGCCGACGGCACCCTCCAACCGCGACTACCAGGCGGGATTCACCGCGGCCATGATGCTGAAGGATCTGAAGCTCGCGCAGCAAGCGGCGCAAGCCTCGGGTGCCGCTACCCCTTTGGGGGCGGAAGCGGCGGCATTGTTCCAAATGCTGGTGAACAGCGGCGCCGGCGCCAAGGACTTTTCCGCGGTTTTCCGCATGCTGCGCGCGGTGACCAACCCTTAGGCGGGGATTTACTCGCAATTCGCTTAAATGATTAATTAACCTCCCCGCTTTACTTTAGTTGCTGCCGCATCAAGGGGCAGCGAGGAGAGCATGCAGACCGCCTATCTCGACGTTATCGCGCTCATTGAGCGCTTGCACCGCCAGTTCCTGGAGGTGGTCAAGCTCGAGCTCGACACGCAAGGTGTGCACGATATCAACAACGTGCAGGCCATGATCCTGTTCAACATCGGCGACCTCGAGATGACGGTCGGCGAGTTGACGCTCCGGGGCTGCTATCTCGGCTCCAACGTTTCCTACAACGTGAAGAAAATGGTCGAGGCCGACTATCTCGTGCAGGAGCGTTCGGCGCATGATCGCCGCTCTGTGCGCGTGCGGCTCTCGCCCAAGGGCCAGACGCTGCGCCAGAAGATCGTCAAGATGCACGAGCGCCACGTCGAGGCGCTGTCCAAGGGCCCGCTCACCGAGCAGGACCTGACGGGCGCCTTCGCCGCGCTCCGCCGTCTCGACCGCTTCTGGACCACCACCGTCGAGCTCGGCGCCCGCGCCAGCCAATTCACGCCCGCCGCCTAAGCGGCAGCACGCTCTCGTCGCAACGCCGCGTCGGCTCCTGCCGGCGCGGCGTTGTCGCGTTCAAACCGGCGATCAACCCCGCCGCATTTAGAAACCGATTCGTCCAGCAGGCAGGTTCTTCGCTCGCACTTCCTGCGCCAGCATTCGAACAATGCCGTCGTCGCCGAGATCGCGACCGAGGAGGCGCAGCTGCCGCGCCACGACAGCGAAGTCGCCGGGCGTGAGCGCCGATATGTCGGCGAGATCCGGCGGCGCCATGCGCGCGAAGAAGCGGCAATAGGCGGCGTCGGCCTGGGACTTGGTCAAGAAGTCGAACTTCACCTTGAAGGCGAAGCGACGGAGCGCCGCCGGGTCGATCGCCTCGATGTGGTTGGTGGTGCAGGCGAAAGGCAGGGCATGCGCCTCGAGCGCCACCAGCAGTTCGTTCACCATCGAGACCTCCCAGGAATGGCTGGCGCCGCGGCGGTGCCACAACAGCGCCTCGACTTCGTCGATAATGAGGAAGCGCTCTTCGGTGCGCGCCTCCTCGAAGGCAGTGGCGATGTTCTGCTCGGTTTCGCCGACCCAGGGCGACAGCAGGTCGGAGCCACCTTCAGCAGCGCGTCGAGGCTCATCGCGTCAGCGATGCGCCGGGCAAAGCCGGTCTTGCCCGTGCCGGACGGCCCATAGAGGCAGAGCGAGACGCCCTGTGCCGCCGCCCATCGCGCCAGCGCCCGCTCGAGCGCGGCGAGATCGGTATCGGTGTTGGCAAGCTCCGGCGCGAAGGCGATCGTCGTCCCCGCGACGGCTCGCTTCCTGTCGCCGATGGGTCGTGCCAAAGCCTTCACCACGAAGTCGATATCGTCACTGCCGCCGCGCGCCATGGCGAAGGCTTCGACGGCGCCGGTCATCACGCTCGGCGCCACTTTGTGCTGCCGCGCCGGGGGTCAGCGCCTGCTCGGCGGGCAGCGCCAAGCCCTGCCGCTTGGCGAAGCTCTCCCAGAGCCGCGCCCGCGAGGCGGTGGGCGGCGCCTTCAGCTCGAAAGCGAAGCTCGTGCGGCGGAGGAAGGCGGGGTCGAAGCCGTCGATGCCGTTGGTCGTCCACAGCACCGGCACGCGGTTGCGCTCCAGCATGCGGTTGAAGAACACCTTGGAGCCGGGCCGGCCGTCGCCGCGGTCGCCGACATCCTCCATCTCGTCGAAGAGGAGGATGGCGTTGGGACGGCGTGCCGCGAGCCTTTCCGCCAGGCGCAACGCATTGATCTGGTCGCCGCGCGTCGGCTCGTCGCCGTCATCGTCCGTCTCGCCGACGGCGAAGAGGTCGCAACCTGCCTCGGCGGCGGCCATCTTGCAGAATTCCGATTTGCCGGTGCCGGGGGGGCCATAGAGCAAAATGTTGATGCCGGGACGGCGCCGCTCGAC
>DATJAV010000226.1:0-4938 GCA_035515835.1 Allostellaceae bacterium | reverse complement strand
CGGGATTGCCGGAAAAGGCCTGGCTGGTCTTGCGACCACCCATGACATTGCGCGGGTATGGCATTCCTGGCAATGCGCCACCGCCTCGGCGAGATAGCGCCCGCGATTCCACTCTGCGCTCTCCCTTGCCACCGGCTGAAGCGGGCCGCGGCTAAAGAAGAGCCAGCGCCAGAAGACCATGAGAAAACGCCAGCTGAATGGGAAATACAGGTCATGCGGCTTGCTTGGCGTCGCCACCGCCGGGCGCGATTGCAGGTAGGCGTAGAGAGCGGCGATGTCGTCATCGCTCATCCCGCTGTAAGACGCGAAGGGAAAGACCGGAAAGAGGTGCTCACCGCCGCGGCCGATGCCGTCGCGCAAGGCGCGGTGAAATTCGGCCTCGCTCCAGCCGCCGATGCCGTACTCCTTGTCGGGGCTGATATTGGGCGCATAGAAGCGGCCGAAGGGCGTGTCGAGCGGGCGACCGACAGCGAGCGGCGTGCCGCCCCCCTTCTTGTCGGTGTGGCAGCCGACGCAATCGCCGACCCTGAAGAGCAACGCGCCCCGCGCCAACGGGGCCTCGGCAGCGGCGGACAGCGGAGACGCAAGCACGACGAGAGCGACGCCAAGCGCGGCCGCGCCGCGCTGCTTCGGCAAGAGGTGCATAGGACGACTCCCAGGCCTGCCTCGGCAAGACCTGGAGCGCCGCGGTCTATTCCCGCTCAGTCCCTTGCCGAGGCGACCACCTCCCGGGCCCACTCGGTCTCGGCCAAGCGCTCCTCGCACCCCTCGGCGAGCGCAACCAGCTCGCGCGCCTCATCGCCGCCGAGCTCCTGCGCCGCCATTCGGCAACGCTCCGCCATTTTCCTCAGATAGGCGATACTTCCCGCACGATCGACCATGGCTTTGCCCCCGGACCGCGGCGGCGATCTCGCGTCGCCTGTGCATAACTTTACGCCGACGGTGCGCGGGAATCATAACCAAGCCAGCGGGGTTGTCCAAGGGCTAGCTCCGGGTCACATTCGGCCGTTGCCGAAGGTTTCGGGGACGCCATGGATCTCGCCACGACTACGATCTCGCTGCCGGTGCGGGCCTTGCTGCTGGGCGATCGCATCGATACGCGCGGCCTCGAGCGCGACGATACCATCGCCACCAATCCGCTGACGCTGCGCATCGGCCAGAGCGGGTTCGCCTTCCTCTTCCGCTACGGCGTCGCCGTCTTCGCGGGCCTCTCGGCGATCGAGGAGGACGACGTGATCCGCTCGCTCAGGCCGCGCATCACCGAGCTCCAGGCGACGCCGGAGCGGGACCAGGTGCAGGTCCTGGTGCGGCCCGGCGGCGAGGACATGGTCGACCCCTCGGGCGCCATCTCGCTGAAAGAAGCGTCCCCCGAGCGGCTGCAGATCGTCGCCAACGTGCTCTCGAAGAGCCTCATTCTCTCCTATTACGAGACGCGGATCGCCGGCGCCTTCGACCGCATCGAGCCGCTCGCCGCCGAGCTGCAGAACGCGGGACGCACGGGATTCCAGGCCAAACGCCTGCTGCAGCAGATCGGCGGCGTGCTGCAGACGCAGCACCGCATGATCGGTCGCGTCGAGATGGAGGAGAAGCCCGACGTTCTTTGGGACCATCCTGAGCTCGAGCGGCTTTACGCACGGCTCGAGGACGAATACGAGCTCGCTGAGCGCAGCAGCGCGCTCGAAGGCAAGCTGGCGCTCATCAACGACACGGTCGGCACCGTGCTCGACCTGGTGCAGAACCGGCGCAGCATGCGGCTCGAATGGTACATCATCGGCCTCATCGTCGTGGAGATTCTGCTGAGCATCGCCGACATGATGCTGCGCGCGACGCGCTGAGCTACGCTGCAACTGCAGCAATCAGCGACGCAGGAGCTCCATGCGCATCTTCATCGTCCACGCCCATCCCGAGCCGCAGAGCTTCAACGGCGCGATGACGCGCGCCGCGCAGGAAGCGCTGAGCGGCGCAGGACACGAGGTCGTCGTCTCTGACCTCTACCGCATGCGCTTCGATCCGGTCTCCGACCGCCGCAACTTCACCACCGTGCACGACCCCCGATATTTCCGCCAGCAGGCCGAAGAAGCCCACGCCGCGGCCCATGACGGATTCGCCGGGGATATTCAGCAGGAGATGGAGAAGCTCTTCTGGTGCGACGCCTTGATCCTGCAGTTTCCCTTGTGGTGGTTCGGCTTGCCGGCGATCCTGAAGGGCTGGGTCGATCGCGTCTTTGCCTCGGGCGGGCGCATCTATGGCGGCGGCAAGTGGTACGACCGCGGCGTCTTCGTCGGCAAGCGCGCGATGTGCTCCCTCACCATCGGCGGTCAGCCGCCGATCTATTCCGAGACCGGGCTCAATGGTCCGATCGCGGCGATCCTCTTCCCCATCAATCACGGCATCCTCTATTTCACCGGCTTCACCGTCATCGAGCCTTTCCTGGTGCACGCGCCGGTGCGGAAAAGCACGGATGAGCGCGCGGCCGAGCTCGCCCGCTACCGCGAGCGCGTGCTGGCGCTGGGCGCGGCCCCGACGATCGCTTATCCCGGGCTCGCGGAATATGACGAGCAGTACGTCCTGAAATCGGCGACGCCCCGAGAGGATCGATATTAGCGGCGAAAGCGGAGATCGAGGCCGCGCTCGCGCCAGCGCGCCTCGATCGCGTCGAGGTCGGTCATGCCGGAGGGGTTGGCCTTGCTGGGATAGATCGCGGCGTTGGGCTCGAGCTGCTCGCGATAGAGCCCGAGCAACCGGCGCAGCTCCGGCAGCGGCGCGGCATGATCGTCAACGCGGAGATTGATCTCGGGGAGATCCTCGGCGGTCGCGACCAGCAGCGCCGCCGCTTGCCGGCCGCGGCGGTCGCCGCCCGCCGCCTCGCCGGACTCGAGCGCAGCGACGAGACGCTCCGCCAGCGGACCCGGAGCGGCGGCGAAGCCGGCGAGAGTGGCGGCGGCGACGCGCTCGTTGGCAAGCATATTGCCGGCGACGCTGACGCTCTCGCCACAGGCGTCCCCGGCCCATTCGACGCAATGCCGCCCGGTCCAGGCGGCGCATCGTCCACGCCGGTCGACCGCGTGCAATTGGCGGAGCTCGCGGCCGCGATCGCCATCGAGCGCCTCTTTTATCGCCGCGGCGGGCGGCCTCCCTGCGGCCAGCCGATCAAGCACGCGGGGACCGAGATAGGCATTCGAGATCGATTGCGTCGCTACGGCACCAACGCCTGCTCGCACATGCGGCATGCGCGCGCCGATGGCAAAGGCCCGCGACGCCACGGCGACGCCGAAGGCGCCCGTTGCGGCATCGAAGGCGACGATGGACCAGGTCACGGAACAACCCAATCTCGCCTTCCCCGCGGAAGCGGGGAACCAGGGCAAGCGACGGAACGCTGAACCCGTAGGTTCCCGCCTCCGCGGTAACGGCAGTTGTTAGGGATGCCGACTCCATTCATCGAAATCCGCTCTACCCCGGCGACCCCGCGCTGTGCGCCGCCCCAGGGGGCGGCGTGTCGGGCTTATAGCTGAAGGAATAGACACGCCGCTGGTGGCGCAGATCGGCGTCGGCGCGCGGCCCCAGATCCCAGAGCTCGAGATTGTACCACCAGCTCTCCTTGGGTTGGTCGGGGCCGGCGATCGGCACCAGGTTGAGCACGACATAGTGATCGTCGATCTTCAGGAGCTCGCTGGCGTGATCGGTATCATCGACCTTGTTGTGCTGCGCGAAGCGATCACCATCCTCCGCCAGCGCGGTCGAGAGCACGCGGCAGCTGGGCAGGCTGATCGCCGTGTAGGCGCCAGGCCAGGGCGCGATCGGCTCATTGCCGCGGGGTTTCCCTTCGGCGGCAACGAAATGCTGGGCACGAAACACCACGATTTGCTGGCCGGCGGACACGTCGAGGTAGTAAATAGCGAAGTGTCTCGTTGCCGTATAAGTGCGATGCGCTTCCTTGACATGCGCCAAGTCGAGCGACGGGCAATGCCGCCGGAAGGCGAGATAAGTCGGCAAGTCCGCATGATCCCCATGCTCGCGCGGCTCGACCACCGCGAACTTGCCGGTGTGGAGCGCGGTCAGCATCGGGCCGCAAGGCGATGGGCGATCGCAGCCGTGCTCCACCTTGAAGGCGCGGCCGGCAACGAGCTGCATGATGGTGGCCTTGGCCCGCTCGCCATAGGAGGGGGTATCCTCGGCTGCGGCGGCATGCCCGACGCCGCGCACGGCAAACGCCAATACGGCAGCGGCGAGGGCGAGCCGCATCCGCCCCTTCTTTCCCGGTTCGATGGTTGCCCGCACGTGCTGCCCCTCGCCGCGAGCGGAGAATCTCACCAGAGCCGCCCGCCCAACAGTGGCAAAAAAGAGCATCGCGCCCACGCAATACGCCTCAAAAACGCGCAACAAACCAGGCGCACTCAAGGCAAGCTCCGCTCGATTGACCGCTGCACGGGACACGGCGCACGATGGGCGCGGCCGTCGCCAGAGGCAAGCGG
The DNA here is from genome assembly GCA_035515835.1 of Allostellaceae bacterium. Classification (GTDB taxonomy): domain Bacteria; phylum Pseudomonadota; class Alphaproteobacteria; order ATCC43930; family CGMCC-115725; genus DAHUYF01. The sequence continues at coordinate 466 of DATJAV010000226.1, read as the reverse complement.
AGATACAGAAAGATGAAGGTTTTCGTTTTCGACCTCCTGGCCTATGGCCGGCAGCTCGACCATTTGAAGATCGGCAAGGAGCTGCCCTACCCGCTGCCGCGGCAGCATTTCGACGCCGCCATCGCCGTCCGGACTTATGCCGGGCATTTGGCGGCCTGGGAGGAAATGGACCGCCTGGGCTATGACGGCGTCGGCTTCAACGAGCATCATTGCTCGCCCTATGGCCTCATGAACTCGCCCAATCTAATGGCGAGCGCCGCGGCGCAGCGCACGCAACGCCTGAAGCTCTTGATCTACGGCAATCTTCTGCCGCTGCACGAGCCGCTGCGCCTGGCCGAGGAGCTGGCGATGATCGATTGCCTCTCCAACGGGCGGCTCATTTCCGGCTTCGCCCGCGGCATTCCGCGCGAGTATCAAGTGCACAACGTGCCGCTGGCGCAGTCGCGGGCCCGCTTCGAGGAAGCCT